>CACMZN010000018.1 GCA_902618175.1 uncultured Verrucomicrobiota bacterium | reverse complement strand
GTGCGGTGGCCAAGATCACCGTGGGACGAGAAGGATCTAGGTTTTTGAATGCACAGGCAGTATGGGGATCAATCAGGTACTTATGTTTTTTCCAAACCGATTTTATGATTTGAGGAATTTCCTCATCCTTCATGCTTGAACTGGAAAAACCTCTTGGAAAAAAATCATCAAAGGAAAATTTTCCCTCGGTTCGAAAGGCTTGCATAACTTCTCTTACTTTTTTCTCTTCTCTATCGACCAAAAAATAAAGCAATCTTTCAAAATTCGAAGCCACTTGAATATCCATCGAAGGAGCCAAGCTGGGAACCACGGAACCAAGTGAATATTCGCCGGTTCCGAACAAGCGATGCAAAACGTCGTTTTGATTGGTTGAAATTCTGAATTCAGAAAAGGGAACCCCCATTTTTGTGAGCAACCAGCCCGCAAATACGTTTCCGAAGTTTCCCGTTGGAACAGCAAACAAAGTTCGTTGACGCAACTCGGGCTCCAGTTTCAACCAAGCAAATAAATAATATACGCTTTGGGCCAGAATTCTTGCCAGATTAATTGAATTGACGGCTGACAATCCAACCCTCTCTCGAAACTCCAGATCCAAGAAGATTTCCTTTACCGTTTTTTGTGCATCATCGAAAGTTCCTTCTATGGCAATGGGGAATATGTTTTCTGCTTCCGTACAGGTCATTTGCCTCTCCTGCAAAGGTGAAACTTTTCCGTTCGGGTAAAGAATAAAGACTTGTACTCCTTTCTTCCCCAGCAAACCGGAAATTGCGGCTGCCCCGGTATCTCCTGAAGTGGCTCCTAAGACCGTAAGTTTTTTTCCGGTACGCTCAATTTGAGCCTCATATAAATTTCCCAGTAATTGAAGAGCGAAATCTTTAAAAGCCAAAGTCGGCCCATGAAAAAGTTCAAGAACCCTCCAGTTTTCATTTAAAGGGACAAGAGGTGCAATTTCGGAGTCGGAAAAGTTCGAATATGCAGAATGGATGCACCGTTCAAGGATTGATTCACTAATGTCAGTGGCGAAGAACTTAAAGAATTCGAAGCACAATTCGGGATATTTCAGTGACTGCCAATTCTCGAGACATGGGGAGAGATCAGGAAAAGTTTTGGGGAGATAAAGTCCTCCGTCAGGAGCCAAGCCTTGAGCCACTGCATCGCAAAATCCAACCGATTCAGTTGACCCGCGAGTACTTACGAACTCCATTTCAACAGTGGTAATTCTAATTCAAGTCACTTACCCAAACCAAATGCCTGATGAGCGACCCGAGTGGCGTCATCACCCTGTTCCGGGTTAACGGCGACCGAAATCTTTATTTCCGATGTGCTTATCATCAACATATTGATTCCCGCATTCGCCAGGGCTTCAAAAAAAGTCGAAGCAACTCCCGAATGAGATCGCATCCCCACTCCAACTACTGAGATTTTTGCTATGTTCGTACTTTTCCCCAATTTTCCCCCAGGACCATCGGAAAGGTGTTCCCTCAAAGCCTTTTCTGCTCTGAATGCGTCTTCTGAAGGTACTGTGAAAGTGAGATTCGCCTTTCCGTTCCGAGCCACGTTTTGAACGATCATATCAACTATCACGTCTGCAGCGGCCATTACCTTGAAAACGGCGGCAGCGGCACCCGGACGGTCAGGCAATTCAATGATGCTGACCCGGACTTGATTTTTATCTATGGCAACTCCGCTTACACGGGTGTCTTCGAGTGATTTTACTTTTTTCTTAACCATGGTACCGGATTTCGTTGAAAAGGTAGATCGGACTTCAAAGGGAATATTGTGCTTTTGCGCGAACTCCACCGCCCTAGTCTGCATAACTTTTGAACCACTGCTTGCAAGTTCAAGCATCTCCTCATAGTTGATCGCAAGAATTTTTTGTGCATCTGGCACGATTCGAGGGTCGGCAGTGAATACTCCTTCAACGTCCGTGAAAATCTGACAATTCTTTGCTCGTAAAGCACCTGCGATTGCAATGGCGCTCAAATCCGATCCTCCTCGCCCAAAGGTAGTAAGATCGCCTTCTTCATTGATTCCTTGAAAACCAGCCAGCACCACCACTTTTCCCTCCCGCAATTGCTTTCTCATGTCTCCGCCGGAAACTTCGCGAATGCGCGATTTCGAGTGAAGGCCTTCGGTAACGATACCCGCTTGCCAACCCGTGCGAGAAACCGCAGGAACGTCTAATGCACCCAAAGCCATGCACATCAGTGCAATTGTCTCCTGCTCACCGCAGGTCATCAATACGTCGAGTTCCCGATCCATTGGATTGGCCTGGATCGCTTTTGCTCTTTCAATCAAGGTATTGGTCACGCCTGCTCGAGCGGAAACGACAACCACAACCGCGTTTCCTTCTGCCCAAGTTCGCTTGACCCGTTTAGCTACCCGCTTGATTCGATCAACGTCCCCAACCGAGGTACCGCCAAATTTCTTTACTACAATATTCATCGGGAAGCAGGTCCGGGATCAAAAATTCGAAAAAGAACCGGAGGCTCTTTTACTCCTCCAAGTTGCTCAAGGGACTTCATCGCCTGAGCAATCGAATGCTCGTTCGTTTCATGAGTGGTAAGAATGATGTTTGCCGATGCGCTTGCCCCTTTTGGAGATTGGGAAACGGTGGCCAAGCTGACTTCATGTTCAGCCAAGCACTCAGCCACTTTCGCCAGTTGTCCGGGTTTGTCCACGACCGACAACCTCAAATAATAGCACCCGCATATCTCAATGGCTTGCGCGAGTTTACATTCTTCAGGAGCAACGTGAATCAATTTTGAGTAAGAATTCATTCCCCGAATCCCCTTGACTACATCTACCAAATCGCTGATCACAGATCCGGATGTTGGATCCTGACCGGCACCGCGCCCTGTCAAAACGACGGTCCCAACTACCGAACCGGTGAGACTGATTCCGTTGTAGACACCATCCGTTCTAGCAATTATTTCAGCAACGGGAACAAGTGCCGGGTAGACACCCACCGATATGTGATTGTTTGCGAAGTTTCGACGAATCACTCCGATGAGTTTAATCTTATAACCCAAAGCAAAAGCAGCCTCCAGATCTTCATTCGATATCTTGCTTATTCCCTCAACCGTTATCGATTTGAGATCGACCCATAATCCATGAGCCAGATAAGCTAGGATTACCGCTTTGTGAGCAGCATCAAATCCCTCAAGATCAAGAGCTTCATCAGCTTCAACATATCCCAATCTACGAGCATCCTTTAGAACTTCTTCGAAACCCACTCCTTGGTTTTCCATCCGAGTAAGTATGTAGTTAGAAGTACCGTTCAGAATTCCATAAATAAGGGGGAACTCGTTTGCAACCAAGCTCTCCCGCAGGACCTTTATGATTGGGATTCCCCCCGCAACACTTGCCTCAAAAGCATAATGAACTCCCGCTTTTTCTGCTGCGTTAAACAATTCCTCACCATGTTCGCAGATCAAGGCCTTATTGGCCGTGACAACTGACTTTCCATGAGAAAAAGCCCGCAGAGTCAATTTTTTGGCTTCCTCAATTCCACCTATGAGTTCGCAAATCACATCGATATCCGGATCATCAACAATTGCATTCGAATCGGTGGTCAAAGACTCCATAGGTATGAGAACCTTCCTTTCCTTGTTCAAATTTCGGACCGAAGCTCGGACTGGAACCAGTCGAACAGCGAGAATTTTTTCCCAAAACGAGGAATTTTCCTGCAAATGCTTCCAAGTTCCTTGTCCCACAGTTCCAAAACCTAAGATTCCAACTCGTATGGTAGGTATGTCATTCATGATGATTGATAAATTTAATTTGATGAGTTCTTTTCTTGATGGAAACGATTTTCCGTTCCGTCTCTCAGTCGAGCGAGATTCGAACGGTGCCTCCAGACAATCCAACTCATGACCAAAATTGCCAAGAGCAGTTTGGCTCCCTTCGTCGTATCTCCAAAATCTGACCAGTACCCGAACAGTGCGCAAACCGGCAAGCTAAGACCAAAGCCGATGGAGGCAATGGCTACGTATTTTGTAGAATAAAAAATCACTACCCAACAGACCAGGCCAATCAACAGACATTCTGGCATAACCCCAAGCAAACCACCCATTGCTGTGGCAACTCCCTTACCTCCGCGAAAATTCGCAAAAAGTGGATAGGTATGACCTAAAACAGCCGCCGGCAAGCCCAACAATCCCAAAGAGAGATTTCCAGAAAAGGAAAAAAAAGGGAAAAGAAACCATGTGGTTGAAATCAATCCTTTTAGAAAATCCAAAGTAAATACCAAGTAGCCTGCAGGTTTTCCAATCTCCCTCAAAACATTGGTGGCACCGGGATTTCCACTTCCAATGGAATAGATGTCCACACCAGCTCTTTTTGAGACAAGAACACCAAACGGGATCGATCCCAAAAAATAACCGATCAATACCGCGGTGCATTCAATGGGGATCATCACGAAAATAGCAAAAGAGAACTTACAGCAGTCAACCCTGTCGAGAAACACGAGCTTCCCTGATGTCCGAATCATCAACCAAGGCCTGCAAAGCGGAAGCAGGAGGTTCGTCATCCAATTCGCATATGGTCAAAGCCCATTCACCCTCCTCTGCTCGACTAAGAGACATATTGGCAATGTTAACGGAACAATCTCCCAGAATGGTGCCTAACTTTCCAACAATTCCAGGCTTATCGACGTTTCTCACCACCAATAGCGTATCTACGGGACGTACCTCTATGGCCTGACCATCCACCTCGACGATCCTTGGATCGTTTCCCTTGCCCAGTAGAGTGCCGCGAACCTCTTGTTCGCAATTCTCACTTGATATGGTTTTAACCGCAATCAATTCATTGTAATCGACGGGAGAAGACGATTTGATCGTTTCCACCTTTATTCCAAGATCTTTGATTTTGTAGGGTGCGTTGACGTCATTAAGCTCTTCATCACCCGCAACTCCTGACAGCCACCCCTTCTGAACTGCCCGAGTAAGAGGAACACAATCAAAATCTACGATTTTTCCAAAATAAGAAATGTGAATTGCAGCGACTGATCCTTTGGCTGCCTGACGGGCAAAGGAACCTAACCTTTGACAAAGATCGAGATATGGACTGAGGAGTTCCAAATCCTTCGGATCGATCGAGGGCATGTTGATTGCATTGCGTATTCTACCACCATTTAAAACTTCCGACACCGCTTCAGCAATCTCGACCCCAACACTTTCCTGAGCTTCAGCAGTGGAGGCTCCCAAATGCGGAGTCAGAGTCAGGTTTTCAATTTGGCGAAACTGATGATCTTCAGGCAGTGGTTCTTTTTCATAAACATCCAATCCCGCTCCGGCGACCTTTCCGCTTTTCAAAGCTTCCGCCAAAGCGCTTTCCTTAATGATTCCACCTCTGGCGCAATTGAAGACCCGTACCCCATTCTTCATCTTGGCAAATGCTGCCTCATCCACGATATTTCGAGTTTCATGGGTCAAGGGCATGTGAACGGTAAGATAATCGGCTTCAGCAAAGGCTTCACTTAGTTCAACTTTTTTGAGGTCAAGTTCCTTTGCCCTTTCATCCGTAAGGTAGGGATCGTAGGCAATGACCATCATTTCAAAGGCAAGAGCCCGCTTTGCAACCTCGGCTCCAATTCTACCCAATCCCAAAACCGCCAAGGTTTTGCCTCGAAGTTCAGCCCCCTTGAGGAGTTTTCGTTCCCACTTCCCCTCTCTCATGCTGGTAGCTCCACGAACAATTGGACGAGTTCCACAAAGCATATGAGTAAAGGTCAATTCAGCAGTGGCAATGGTATTTCCACCCGGTGTGTTCATCACGATGACACCTTTTTCAGTAGCTGCGTCCACATCAATGTTGTCCACTCCCACTCCTGCTCTGCCAACCGCTTTCAATTCGGAGGCAACCTCAAAAACCTGTCGACTTATCTTGGTGTCACTCCGGACAATGATGGCGGAAACGTCTTTTGAGATTTCGAGTATTTGTTCTGGGGTTGACCCATAGGCTTCAACGACTTCAAAGCCATTTTGCTTTTTCAAAAAATCCACTCCGAGAGGGGAAATGCGGTCCGCAATAAGTATCTTCATAATGGGAAGGAAAATAATCGTATGGTGTCCAAATTTACCGTAATGGCAACTGGTAAAGGCAGACTGAAATTTATTGCTTCGTCCTAAGTGTCTCTCTTATCATATGTCACAAATACGATGTTTGATACCCTGACTGAAAAATTAAGCAAGACCTTACGCAACCTGCGGGGCGTTGGAAAACTGTCCGAAGAAAACGTCAACGATGCTTTGTCCGAAGTCAGAAAGGCTTTGCTTTCAGCGGACGTACATTTTCGCACTGCCCGTGAATTCATTGAAGAAGTAAAGGAGGCATGCATTGGACAGGAGGTGCTCAAATCCGTTTCGCCTGGTCAACAGGTAATCAAAATCATTAATGATGAGTTGATCAAACTTCTCGGCGAAGGAAGTAGTGCAATTCGCGAAGATCGTCCCCTTCGCGTTCTAATTGTTGGTCTGCATGGGGCCGGCAAAACCACGACTTGTGCCAAATTGGCAAAGAAAATGGCGAAGGATGGAAGAAAACCAATGCTAGTTGCCTGCGACCTTTATCGACCTGCGGCCGTTGATCAATTGGAGATTCTGTCAAACCAAGAAAAGATCCCATGCTACGCGAACCGAGAGACTCGAAACGTATCACTTGTGGCTCGCGAAGGATGGGAAGAGTCAAAAAGGAACGGCTCGGACTTGATTATTTTCGATACCGCAGGAAGGCTTCAGATAGACGAGGAATTGGTAGGTGAATTGGAACTGCTGAAAAAGGAAATCAATCCGCACGAGATCTTGCTGGTTGCCGATGCCGCTCTCGGACAGGAAGCAGTCAACGTAGCTAAAGTCTTTCATCAAAAACTTGATCTTACCGGGATTATCTTAACCAAGGTCGATGGAGATGCTCGAGGAGGTGCAGCCCTGTCAATGAAAAGATTAACCGGGGCCCCCATCAAATTTCTGGGCGTCGGAGAAAAGCTTGATGACTTTGAATTTTTCTATCCCGAACGAATGGCGTCGAGAATTCTGGGAATGGGAGACGTTGTTTCTCTGGTCGAAAAGGCAAAGGAAAATTTGGACCAGGAAGAATCCATGCGAATGACCGAGAAAATGCTCAAGGCAGAATTCGATTTTGATGATTTCCTTTCGCAGATGAGACAGATGAAAAAAATTGGTTCGATGGGTTCAATTGCCAAAATGCTACCTGGTATGGGAAGTGTTCAAGTGGGTGATAAAGAAGAGGCCACTCTTGGAAAACATGAGGCAATAATTCTATCCATGACTAAGGAAGAAAGAAGATTGCCCAGAATACTAGGTGGTTCCAGAAGAAAACGCATTGCTACTGGTTCTGGGGTTCAAATCAGGGACGTCAACCAACTGATCAAACAATTCACTCAAATGCAAAAGATGATGAAGAAGATGAAAGGCGGGAAGATGAAGCGGATGATGGGAGCCCTTGGAGCTGGTGACGGAGGAATGCCAGACCTGAGCGATATGAATCCCAAGCAATTGGCAAAATTGACCAAGCAATTCAAATAAATTGAGGGTAGTTAGATTTTGGAAATCGTTTGTATGGTTTCTTTCAATTTAATCCTACTTTTAATCCCCGGACTTTCCTCGATTCCACTGTTTAAATCAACCCCAGCGGGCGATGCTTGCTGCATCGCCTGTCGAATATTCTGCGGACCCAAACCCCCAGCTAACATCCATCTTATTTCAGGATTCATCTTTTGACATTGATTAAAACTTGACCAATCCGCAACCTTTCCCGTTCCTCCATACCTATCCTTGGAATATCCGTCCACTAGAATGGTATTGGCGAAAGAAAAGATATCCTCTGGAATTGTCGACTCAGCATTCAATCTAGGAGCAAGCCAAAGTCTGTCTTTGCCTACGATTCTTGACCAGTCGGATATGCGCCTTCGATCTGCGAAGGGGTTGAAGTGCAATTGAAAAAAATCAAATCCTGCATTTTTCGTATTTTCCAACTCCTTGGGAGTAGGATTAACTTGAACAGCCACCGATTTTGCTTTACCCAACTCCAGAGAGTTTCGAAGGGAAAGGGATGTAGGAATTGAAACAAAACGGGGTGATTGTTCATGCAATATGAATCCAAGAAAATCAACATTCAAATCCAGAGCCATCTGGGCATCCTGGCTTCTGGTGATTCCACAAACCTTGATCAAAGTCATCTCATGCAGTTTCGATTCTGCCAAACTTCTTAAGCAAACCTTCAAGCAATGAGTCTAAATTGGGATTCTCCGCTTCAAGACCAACATACAAGTCATTCTCCCTTAAAGTTTTGGATGTTTCCGAACCCAACGAACACAATAATGGAATCGTGGCTCCTTTATGAAGTTGCAGATCGTCTTCTTGCTCAACATAGGAAAGAGCGGTCGAAGAACTCGTAAAAATGATTCCATCGGCCCCCAATTCCTTGAATGACTTCAAATCAGAAGCTTCAGAAACGTCCGCAAAGTCAGTATCATAAACTGGTAACACGTCTACGATTGCATGTCCTATCTTTTCCAGTATGCCAACCAGAATTTCCCGATTTCTGTTTCCCGAAACAACCAGCACATTCGCGCTATCCAATGAATCGGTTGAAATCAAAGATTGGGCAAGATTTTCAGCTGTTGAAATTTCAGGGATTAATTCAACCTGTAATTGGAAATCACGAAAAACAGAAGCCGTCGCTTCTCCAACACAGGCGATTTTCATAGGACCAAAGCTTCGAATATCCTCAAAAGCTCTGAGGAAGATCTTCATGAATTCACGGGCTCCGTTCGAACTTGTAAATACGGCCCATTCGTAGGTGGCAATGCCAGCGAAAATTTCAGCAACAAGCTTTCGATTTTCGGTCGGCAAGATTTCTATCAAAGGCAACTCCAAAACCTCAGCCCCTAGGTGCTCGAGCTTTTCCCTTACCTTTCCGTTTTGTCGACTTGCCCGAGTGACCACGAATCTTTTTCCAAAAAGTGGTCTGTTTTCGTACCAACTTACCTTCTTCGCCAAGCCCACCGCATTGCCTATGAAAATTATCGCGGGAGCGATAAGTTCGGCTTCCTTAACTGACGAAACAAGTTCCCCCAACGAACAAATCAAGTGCTTCTGCACAGGAAGAGTCCCTTGGCTTACCACAGCCACAGGTTCTTCCAAGGATAACCCTCCCTTGACCAAACGCTCCACTATGTCAGCAAGCTTGCTCATCCCCATGTAAATACACAACGTTCCTCCTACTTTCGCAAACTTTGTGAAATCGACTCGGAGTGATTCCTTGGCTATTTCCTCGTGCCCAGTCAAGAAAGAGATCGAAGAGCCGTATTCCCGGTGAGTCAAGGGAATGCCTGCGTATGCTGCGCAAGCTATGGCAGCTGTAATCCCAGGCACGATTTCATAGGCAACACCTGCTGAATCAAGCATCGACATCTCCTCTGCACAACGACCAAAAACAAATGGATCGCCTCCCTTTAATCGAACCACGGAAAGACCTTCCATGGCATTGGAAATTAAAGTTTTTCCAATTTCAACTTGGTCAACCGTGTGCCTGCCGGGGCTTTTCCCGACATCGATTTGACGGCAATCCTTCTTTGTCCACTTTCTTAATTTCGGATTTACCAAGTTATCGAATACCAAAAGGTCGCATTGGGAAAGCAATTCTTTCGCCCGTAAAGTCAACAAGCCAGGATCACCTGGTCCAGCCCCGACGAGATAGACTTTACCTTTTTCAAGCATCAGCTTATCTTCTTCTTAAGTTCGGCGATTAATTCCCCGGTGCCGAAGTCACTGACGGATAGCTCAATCGATCCAGTTTGATCATGAAAAAAATGAAGCGTTCGCCCATTGAAGTAGATCCCCAAGGCAACCAAACATCCTCCTCCCAGACTACGCAGAACAGACCTTTCCAAGCCTACTGCTGTCTCAGTCTCCAAATGACCGAGGGCAGAGTATTTGGCGCGGTCTGACTTCCTCGTTTGCAGGGCAATCGCAGCTTGTCCGGCAGCCGGCACGACCTCACTGACTTGCATATATTCAAAATTCAAACCCGGATAACTCTTTATGCCTAGGCGATGTAAACCTGCCGCAGCCAAAATTGTCCCATCGGCCTGGTGTTCCTGTGCTATTTTTTTCAATCGAGTCTCTACGTTTCCCCGCAACTCCAACCATTTAATTTCTGGAAATCGAGTTTTCAACTGAGAGATTCTCCTCGGACTGCCAGATGCCAAGCTTGTCGGTCTGTTGATTCCATTCCTAAGCACCAAGACGTCACGAACATCTTCACGCTTCAAAAAGGCAGACAACGCCAACCCAGATGGAGAATCAGTCGGCATGTCCTTGGCGCTGTGTACCGCAATATCAGCGCGTTTTTCCAACAGAGCTTGTTCTAGCTCTCTGGTGAAGAGACCCTTTCCTCCTTTTTTCTGCAAAGACCAATCCAATCGTTGATCACCCGATGTGGTCATGGGAATCAAATCAACTTTCAGACCCATCTTTTCTTCAACGAGGTGAGCGACTGTTTCAGCTTGCTTCAAAGCCAGAGGGCTTTTTCTGGTAACCAACCTACATGGAGAAGAATCACTCATTCATCAAGTCACAACCAACCAGTAAGCGAATATACACCAAGTGAAAATGGACTTGGTTCATCCAAAAAAAAGAGAAGCAACTCAAGAATAGGATGCCTGAGCTCCCTTGATGTTTTTTTTGGGAATCCAAGGCATTAACGAACGCAGTCTTTGGCCAGTGATTTCGATGGGATGTTCTTCACCAGCTTCCAGAAGCTGGTTGTATTTGGGCAGACCGGCTTCGTATTCCTTGACCCACTCCTTGGCGAATTTACCGGATTGAATTTCTCTCAGGATCGATTTCATGGTTTTCTTGACATTTCCATTAACCACGCGTGGTCCCCTTGTGACATCTCCATATTTAGCTGTTTCTGAGATGGAGAAACGCATTCCTGCCACACCCGATTCGATCATCAAGTCAACAATCAACTTGAGTTCATGCAAACATTCGAAATAAGCCATCTCCGGTGCGTAACCGGCTTCAACCAAAGTTTCGAATCCTGCTTGAACCAAGGCGGATGCTCCGCCACATAAAACTGCCTGTTCGCCAAAAAGATCGGTCTCCGTTTCTTCCTTGAAACTTGTCTCAAGGATGCCTGCCTTGGCCGCTCCAACTCCCGCTGCCCAAGCAAGTGCAATTTTTTTGGAATCTTTGCTGGATCCTTTCAGAACGGCAATCAGAGCAGGCACACCTTTGCCTTCCTTGAATTGCGATCGCACTACGTGACCAGGTCCTTTCGGTGCAACCATGATGACGCTCACTCCACGCGGTGGCTTGATGAGCCCAAAGTGAATGGCAAACCCATGAGTAAACAACAGGGTTTTTCCTTTGGCTAAATTAGGCTCGATTTCCTTTGCATAAACTTCCGCTTGCTTCATGTCTGGAACTCCCATCATGATGACGTCAGCTCGTTCGACGGCTTCTGAGACTTGAACAACTTCGAAACCATGCTTTTTGGCAACTCGGATGGACTTACTCCCCTTGTAAAGACCTATGATGACCTCACATCCACTGTCTTTCAGATTCAGCGCGTGCGCGTGTCCTTGAGAGCCGTACCCTATGACGGCAAGCGTTTTTTTCTTTATCGGCGCTATCTTCGCCTCCTTTTGAGTGTATACCTTAGCGGTCATAGCCATTTGTTCTCTTTGGTTTTGGTTAACGTAAAATTAATGGTCCAGCATTCCTCTTTTCAAAGAAACTGTCCCCGTTCTTGCGAGTTCCTTGACTCCAAATGAATCAAGCAAATTCAAAAAGGCCTTGATCTTATTTTCGTTGCCAGTGACCTCAATGATCAGGCTCTCTTTGGCCACATCGATGATCTTACCCCTAAAGACATCGCAAATTTGAGTAATTTCGGCTCTAGTCTTAGATTTTGACTCCACTTTGACCAGCACCAATTCACGCCCGACTCCTTCTTCTCCAACAAAGTTTTCCACTTTGATTACGTCGATCAACTTATCTAATTGCTTGATGCATTGATCCAGGGATTTTTCGTCTCCGTTTAAGGAAACGGTGATTCGAGACCTTCCCTTTTGGTGAGTCGGTCCTACATTTAGAGTTTCGATGTTGAAGCCGCGACCGCTGAAAAGTCCAGAGATCCTAGCCAACACACCAAACTTGTTTTCGACAAGAACAGATATGATGTGGCGCATTGTGAGAAAAGGTGGGAATGGTGGACGGCACAGGACTCGAACCTGTGACCTACTGGGTGTAAACCAGTCGCTCTAACCAACTGAGCTAGCCGTCCGTGAAATAAATTGGAACGATTAAAATACGACAACCAAGGGTGGAAGCAAGCGAGAATCACTACTCGACCGAAACCTCAACGGTAATTTTTCGGTTTCCTATCTTGGATCTTGTCACGCTGCGTAAATTCCTTTGATTCGGAATCTTGACTTTAGGTCTGATACTCTTTTCTTCACTCTTCACGGGGTCGGAAGTTCCAAAGTTTCCAGAACCGATCCAATATTGAGATTTCCTTTGTCTGTCCTTTTTATCTGCCATGGTTTGCGAAATCGTTGAGTCACCTCTTTCACTTACCGAAGAAAGAATGGGAAGACCTCCAGCCCTTTGGACAGGAAAACCGGGTTTCGTGGATCTACCCTTGCGAAATTGAAATCGGTTGATGTCCTGCATGGAAAGATTGTTTACTTTTGACAGCCATTCATCAACTCGCTTGTCGATTTGTGAATAATATTGCTTTGGTAAACTCCTCGAAGTCGAATCAAAAGCCAAGTCCGAATTCAAACCCTCATAAGCCGCCATGCTGTTCTCTTTGGCCATGTTGTTGGAGATTTTCCTTTCCACCAAGATCTTATCTGACCGAACCCTTTTTTCGCCCCATCTGACTTGTCCGTTCAGTGCCAATCGCTTGCTTCCAAAAGACGAATACTTTTTGGGCAGATCCTCAACCTTGATTATTTTGGAGAAAATGCTGTCCTTAGGATGAACTATGAAATTTCGCTTGGATCCGACGATTACTTTTCCCTTCTGGAATACGGCTCGCTTAGTAAAGTCATTTGATTTTTGTTGGGCTGACAAATCGACGAAACCAACCAAAAAAGAAAGTAACAAGAAGTAGGAAAAACTCGACTTTAGGCTGACTTGCATGGATAAAAATACAATTAGATTTTTTCCTCTTATGCAAGAATGTACCAGTCAAACTGATGAAAACTTACTTGAAACTACTTGAGCGTGTATTGGAAGAAGGTTCTCCGCGCAATGATCGAACTGGAACTGGGACCTTATCTGTCTTCGGAGCCCAGGTTCGATTTGATTTGAGTCAGGGATTCCCTCTTCTCACAACGAAAAAACTTCACTTGCGTTCCATCATCCATGAACTCCTTTGGTTTTTGAGTGGAGAAACCAACATTTCATATTTAAAACAAAACCAAGTATCCATTTGGGACGAGTGGGCAGATGAAGATGGAAACTTAGGGCGGGTCTATGGAGCTCAGTGGACGGGTTGGCAAAAGCCGGATGGAGGAAAGATCAATCAGATCGAAGAGGTGATTCAATCAATCAAGGAAAACCCAAGCAGTCGAAGACATGTGGTATGCGCTTGGAATCCCGGAGAACTTCATCTTATGGCTCTCCCTCCTTGTCACGCTTTGTTTCAGTTTTACGTCGCCGATGGTAAACTGAGTTGTCAACTTTATCAAAGAAGTGCCGATTTGTTCCTTGGAGTACCATTCAATATTGCTTCCTATGCTTTGTTGACAATGATGATTGCAAAAGTATGCGGGTTGCAGGTTTACGAATTTATTCACACTTTTGGAGATCTGCACTTGTATTCGAATCATATCGATCAAGCAAAGACTCAACTTCTTAGAAAACCTCGCCCTTCTCCCAAGATGATTCTACCTGAAGGCAAATCAAAAATCACCGATTTCGAGTACGATGACTTTGAATTGATCGACTACTTTCCACACGCTTCCATCAAAGCTCCGATATCCGTCTAATGGGGGTAACTGTTTGCAAAGCCATCGTGGCGGTTTCACAAAATGGTGTGATTGGGAAAGGAGGCGAACTTCCATGGAGATTGCCGGAAGATTTGAAATGGTTTAGGAAAATAACCATGGGGCACATCATTCTCATGGGTCGGAAGACTTGGGAATCACTCAAAGGTCCGCTTCCCGGCAGGCAGAATTGGGTTTTGAGTCGAAAAATGAAGCCAACTGAAGGAATTCGCGTTTTTGGAAGTATTGAGGAGGCTCTCAGTTGCGCCTCAGGTAAGACTATATTTGTTATCGGAGGAGGAGAATTGTATGTTCAGACTCTCTCTCTATGTAAGGAATTATATGTGACCGAGGTGATGAAAATGATTTCAGATGGAGACACCTATTTTCCCGATTTTAAAAACGATTTTATACAACGAGAGATAATGGATGGGAATGATGATTTCGTATTGAGAAGATGGGAAAGAAAATGAGCTTTGTTTCCATTACTCAATGAAAAAGTTTTGTATGACCTTAATAATAGGGCCTGAGCAGAAAATATACGATTGGTCCTGTAACCGCCACATACAACCAGACTGGAAAAATTTTCTTGGCGAGCGAGCGGTGTTTGTTGAATTGATTGGTGAAGCCGTATACGAAATTCATAAGTATGAAGGGTAAACTCAAGGCAGCTAGAGTTATGTGACTGATTAATATGAAAAGATAAGTCGAGCGTGTCGAACCAATGTTCAGGCTTTCCTGTTCGCTCAACTCGCCATCTCCATTCGAGTCTCCATAAATCGTCGCGTCCGAGGTGAAATGATAAAAGACATAGGAAAGCAGAAAAATGATGGAACAGCACATAGCTCCATAAATCATACTAAGATGTCTCTTGACCAAGCCTTTCTTAATGAAAACAAGAGCTAGAATTAGAAAAACGGAAGCAATGGAATTCAGAAATGCATTGAAAGGAGGCAGGAAATCCAAGCTCAGATTTTTCGGCAAGGGTAGCTTGATTTCTCTCATTAAAACTACAAGAACAAGAACCAGAATTGAAACTGCCCATACGAGCACCGTCAATTTCTTGGCGAGCTTCTCGTTAGCTTCTCGGTTTCTGTACTCTTGAATTTGCCCCGACATCAGGTGTTGATGTTAATGTCAAAAGGAATGTAAATTTCGTTTTCTTGCCCGGTAACTTTTAATTGAGCCCACAGTCGATAATGCCCACTCGCTGGTGGAGAAAAAACGAAAGTCAATTTTCCATTATGGGAATCGGCGCTGCTCTCGATTGAAATATTTTCTTTCGGATGAAGATGAGCAAAGCCTTTGATTTTTGAATCAAAAGCGACCATGTGGGCAAAAGCACCCATAACAGGCAAAAGTTCCAGAGAATTTCCGTCGGAACTTTTACCTGTAAGAATCAATTGCAGATCACTTTTCTCATCTTCCCTTATAAGCTGAATTTCAAAGAGCTGGTCTTGTCTCACAACTTTCAGGGATTCATGATAGGAACTCGGTTTTGGGATGTCTCCATCCACATCAAAAGACGCGGATAGTAACACCCGTCGTGGACTTCGCACAGGAATAAAATCAAGAAAGACAGAATATTTTCCTCCCCTTTTTGGAGTCAAGGTAAAGTGCCAAACACCGTTGTACAAGGAATCGTGAGTGGGATGCAGGTGTTGATAGTCAGACAAACTGGAATCTATGGCCAGAAGATGAATCTTTTGGGTGTGACTAAGTGCCACGTCATTCGCACTGAGGGGAGATCCATCAAATTGTTTAAGGTGGATTTCAAATCTGCACGGTTTACCAATCTGCAATTCGTCCAAAGGGCGAAAGTCCATTTTAATTGGCCATTTCCGAACCGTCAGATCAACAAAACCGGAATCACCTGAACCACAATAATCCAATTTTCCTTCAGCATTATAAGTGGCTTCGTGCAGAAAATCGCATGGCTCCACGGGTAGAGACCTCAATAAAAAATAGCAGGCCACAAAAGGAATCGTCATTATGACAGGACGCATTATGGTATGATTCATAACCGTAAAAAAACGACTTACATCGTTCCGGAAGTCAAACGGGAAAGAAAATCTTCCACGGACCATCCCTTTCCTGGTACTTGGTAAACGATTTGTCTACGCTGGTTGACAATCATTGTTCGCATCGTGTGATCGAGAGGCTGATTTTTTTCATTCTTTCTATAAATACCAAATTGTCTGGTCAAGTCATTGATCACGGATTTGGGGGCAGTTCCCAGCTTAAAATTGTTTTCATTCAAGTTGTATCCTAAAGCATAAGATTTCAAAACTCCGGGTGAGTCATACTGAGGATCCAAAGTGATGGATAAAAATTTTACATATGGAATTTTTGTCTTTGCTGCCAGTTCTTGCAAATTTTTCATCTTCAAAGTGGAAGCAGGGCACATCTCGGCAACCGAACATCGTGTGAAGATGAAATTAACCACTGTGATCGAACCGTCAAAATAGTCTGTTGTGACGACTTGACCGTTTTGATCGTAAAGTGCAAAGGGAGGCACGAAATCTCCCACCATGCGGATCATATCCTCTCCCATGCTCAAGGTGTCTCTTCTAAGCAATCGGTTCACGTTATTGACGCGGATTCTTTCAGATTTTTCATCCGGCCACACTCCTGAAAGTGAAAATATCTTGCCTAAGTCGGAGGAGTAGATTTCGTGTGCGGTTGCTCTGAAAACCTTCTTTTTATCGAGAAGTTTTAAGTCTCCAGGTTGAATGTGAAAATCATATGCACTTTTGGAATTCAAAGAAAGTTCTTCACTTAACCCACGACCAAAGCCGAGTACCTTAACGGAGGCCAGGCTTTTGTTAAAATCTAATTTTGTGACCGCTCCTCTAACATAATAATTGCTAAGGCCCGAAGTAAGTGTCGATGTCGTGCTTTCCGAACAGGACGTTTGCCATAAAATGGAAAAGCATGCGGCTGCAGGAATGATTAACCTTAGAATCTCCATTTCGTTCTACGTATTTGCGAAAAGCAACCGGGCAACATCAAATGCCAAATGTTTGAAAACTGCACTATTCATGGCTGGACATATAAAAGCGAAATAATATGTTCGTTAATTAAAGGCGTGAAGGCAAGTTTTCCTCAATATTACATTAAATGATCATCGTTAAGAACTCTATGGGTCCCTATTAGAAAAACTTTCATTATACTATTAGTTTCCATTCACCTTGCTTGATTAGTGACGAGAGACAGAATATATATATCCTGTGAGTATTATCAAAACCATATCCGCCAAACAAACATCCGATACATTGGATTCCAGCAATGTGGTTTCTTTCTACGCATTATACGAACTCACCAAACCTCGCTTGAGTTTGCTCTCCGTATTCACTGCCGCTCTCGGATTTCTGTTACACAAACCTCTACAAAACGACTGGCTTTTGTTTGTTGCTCTTTTACTGGGTACTGCTTTCGCCGCAGGTGGGGTTGCCTCGTTGAACCAATGGATGGAAAGAAAAGAAGATTCGAAAATGGCAAGGACAGCGAGTCGTCCTCTTCCCTCCAATCTTATTTCTCCACGCTTTGCCTTTGTTTACGGCGTCATTCTGTCATCCCTTGGATTGCTCGTTCTTGGACTCGGCACCAATATCTGGGCAATGTCTCTTACCTTTGCGACCCTCGTTATTTATCTTTTTTTATATACACCTCTCAAAAAAGTATCTCCCTACGCCACAGAAATCGGTGCTATATCAGGTGCCCTTCCTCCATTGATTGGATGGGTCGCCGCTGCTGGAGTACCATCTCCATATGGTTGGATTCTCTTCGGAATTCTTTTCACATGGCAACTCCCTCACTTTATGGCAATCGCATGGAATTTCAGGGATGACTACAACAAGGGTGGTTTCAAATTGCATCAGCTCGGCACCGATCAAGGCCGTAATCTTGCCTTGAAAAGTTTGTTTTACACATTTCTACTAACTTTTTTTGTATTCAGTCCTTATTTCCTACCCACCACACAAGGAGCTCCTAGTTCATTTTATTTGTTTTCTGCCATACTACTATCGATTTATCTATTCATTCCCGCCCTTAAGTTTTTCTTCTCCGACAACAGGGACAAATTTGCCAAAAAGCTTTTTTTCGTCACCATCATTTACCTTCCTTTATTGTTGGCAACATTGGTCATTGACCGTTACCTCTAACCTGCACCTTCAATCATGCCACGCATAATCAATAGATTCTCGCTAATTACAGCCTTCCTTCTCACATGGCTTGTTTTGTTCGGCGGATGTTCTCGAGTTGATCACAAACAATCTGCACTCGATCCCAAGGGTTTAGTTTCTCAGAATCAGTACGACATTTTCATGTTGTCCGTTTGGATCACCATTTTCCTTTTTTGCGCAGTTGGCGGATGTCTACTTTTCGTTCTCTGGAAATATCGCGCTAAATCAAAGGAGGAATCCCTCGAAATTCCCGCCCAATCTCATGGAAACTCCAAGATCGAAGTTACGCTGATCCTGGCTTCGACGATAATTTTGGTGATTTTGGCGATACCTACCCTTCAAGGTGTTGTACTCATGAACCGTGTTCCTGACCCGAACAAAACGGAAACTCTCGAAAAACTTGGCTTGGATCGTTCTCAAATCGACGGAGCGATTACGGTAAATGTAACCGGTAAAAGATTTTTTTGGGTTTTTGAGTACCCACAGTATGGCATTGTGACCGCTAACGAATTAGTCTTTCCTGCAAGTAAAGCTGTTCGGGTAAACTTACGAACGGAGGACGTTATACATAGCTTCTGGCTTCCCAAGTTAGCTGGCAAAATGGATTTGATGCCTGGGCAAGAAAATTTTCTTTGGTTTATTGCAGATAAAGAAAAGATACTCTCAGGCGAAAGTGAAGCAGATGCAATGCCCGCAGTATTTGATGGCAAAATGAGGCAAACTGTTTTTGCCAAACAAAAATTCACTGATGAATTCGAACCTGTTGGGGGTTTGTTTTATGGTCAATGCGCTGAATACTGCGGTAATTCACATGCCTACATGTCATTTCGCGCATTAGCTCAAACCGATGATGATTTCGATGCATGGGTAGAGCTTTATCAATCTTCCCAAAATCCCAACTTGCAACCAGCCACTTACAATCCAGAAACTGATTATGCGACAGGCGACACTGTTTTGTTTCCCGATGATTCTCTTGGAGAAGGAGCTACAAGGGAATACCGGGCTCTCAAGGAAATTGCAAAAGGCGAAGCTCCCAACCTTTCCGAGCAGTCTTGGGTTAAGAAGCATTCTGACGATTATGAAATAGGCAAACAACTTTTTTCTTCCCTCCAATGTGTTCAATGTCATGCAGTTAACCGAACTGGCATAGGAGCGAAGGGACCCAACCTCACCTTGTTTGGCCTAAGGACTTCACTTGCGGCTGGATGGATGAGAAATGACGAAGAGAGTCTCGCCAAGTGGCTCCGTAATTCCAACGAGGTTAAATACGGGAATCTTATGTGGAATGGGGAAGGAATAGACGATGATCATCCTCTTCGCAATCTTGAGAATGAAGACAAAGTCGTAGATCAACTCGTACAGTATTTGCTTGGACAAATTTAAGAAATTCAACTCACATACATCATGGCCATTGAATCATTAAAATATGTTGCTCCGGACACCGGCGTCAAAACCGAAACCAAGACTTTTCCTCGACCTGGACAGCACGCCTCCGGATTGGTTGATTGGTTGACTACCATTGATCACAAAAAAATCGGGTATATGTACGGACTATCCGCTTTGTTTTTTCTACTTGTTGGTGGTTTGGAAGCTCTTCTCATTCGCTCTCAACTTTGGAGCCACAACATGGAAGTACTCACAAACAGACAGTACAATCAGATGTTTACAATGCATGGAACAACTATGGTGTTTCTGGTCATCATGCCTCTTAGCGCCGCTTTCTTCAACTTCATCATGCCCTTGCAAATCGGTGCCAGAGACGTCGCTTTCCCACGTATGAATACGCTTAGTCTATGGTGTTTCATTGCCGGCGGCATCACTCTTAATTTAAGTTGGTTTTTCACCGGCGGCTCACCTGCCATCGGTTGGTTTGGATATGCTCCCTTGACAGACACGCGTTTTGCCGAAGTCATTGGGGATATGGGTCCTGATTTTTGGGTATTCTCCCTTCAAATCCTTGGAATCGCTTCGTTACTTGCCTCCTTTAATTTCATTACCACCATCATCAACATGCGTGCGCCCGGCATGACCATGATGAGAATGCCGGTGTTCACTTGGATGACTTTGATCGTTAGTTTTCTCATCATCCTTGCTTTCCCTGCGATTACCGTCGCATTGGCCGAGTTAATGTTCGATCGGACTTACGGCACCAATTTCTTTGACTTTCTCGAGGGTGGCAAGCCCCACCTCTGGCAACATCTGTTCTGGATTTTTGGTCATCCTGAAGTTTACATACTTATCCTGCCGGCCATGGGCATCGTTTCGGAAATTATTCCTGTTTTCTCCCGCAAACCATTGTTTGGGTACGGGTTGATCATTTTCTCTGGAGCCATAATCGGATTTATGGGTTTCGCAGTTTGGAGTCATCACATGTTTACCACAGGTATGGGAGTCGTCGCCACATCCGCCTTTTCCATACTCACCATGCTCATTGCCATACCAACCGGCATCAAGATTTTTAATTGGATTGGTACCATGTGGGGAGGAAGGATTAGATTTGATACGCCCATGTTGTTCGCGTTAGGCTTCATAACCATGTTTATGATTGGTGGGTTCACCGGCATAATGCATTCTTCTGTTCCGATTGACGCTCAGCATCAAGATACTTACTTCGTGGTCGCTCATTTCCACTATGTTTTGATTGGTGGAGCACTTTTCGGACTTTTCGCAGGATTTTATTTTTGGCTACCTAAAATGTCGGGGAAGCTGATGAATGAAAAACTTGGCAAGCTTGTATTCACTTTGATGTTCATCGGCTTCAACCTGACTTTTTTTCCCATGCATTACCTCGGCATGATCGGTCAACCTCGTCGCACACACAGCTACAACGAGGGACATGGGTTTGAAACATGGAATCAAATCGCAACCATTGGTTCTTTTATTCTTGGAGTTGGCATAGCTATAGGGGTTTATCAATTTCTTTCTTCATTCTTCAATAAGAAGCTCAAAGCAGCCGGCAAAAATCCATGGGACGCACGGACTTTGGAATGGAGTCTTTCTTCACCCGTTAAAGAGTACAATTTTTCGCGTACTCCAATCATCAAATCCAGGGATCAAACTTGGGAAAACAACTACGGTCCTCGCGACAAACATTCTCAGAAGGAACCGTTGGATGACCACGGCATTCACATGCCGGACCGATCCTGGTGCCCTCTCATAACAGCTGTCGGCTTGTTTGTAATGGTCCTGGGTATGCTCTTTCATCAGTCCATTGGCCCGGCCGGAGAGCTTGTCAGAAACTATACCGTTGCCATTGGGGGTGGAGCGGTTTTCGTACTCGGCATAATTCTTTGGTCGATGGAAGGACCAGGTGGTTACCATTTGTTTCCAAAAGAAAGCGAAGAGTAGACCTTCCTCACATTAAACCACCCACCTATTCGAATACTCAATGAGCGAAGCAGCGGCATTGGAGCACCACGAGCCTGTCACCAGTACAGGAATTCCTAACAAAAAGGTTCTCATGTGGGCCTTTTTGGGTTCTGACTGTATGTTTTTTGGAACTCTCATTTCAACACACCTCATTTATCGTAAGATTTCCGCAACCGTTGGTTCCAACTTTCTAGACATCAGAGACATTTTCGACATCGAGCTAACTTCTTTCAGTACCTTCATTTTACTTGCTAGTTCTTTGTTCATGGCTCTGGCTGTTTCTGCCATTCACAAAGGTAATTTGAACAGTACCCGATGGATGCTTTTCGGCACCATTGTTTTCGGAGTAATTTTCTTGGCTTGCCAAGTTTATGAATTTACCCATTTCGTCAATATGGAAGGTAATGAACTCACGCTGTCAACATACCGTGGCGAACCTCATGTCTTCGGTTCCACATTTTACGTATTGACCGGTACCCACGGCACCCATGTTGCCATAGGAGTTTTTTGGCTCCTGGGTTGGCTGGTTTATTCTTTTACTGGAAAGATGAGCACAGCAGATGCTTTGGACATCGAATGTTGCGGACTTTATTGGCACTTCGTGGATATTGTTTGGATAATCATTTTTCCAGTCGTATACCTTATGGAATATGCCTTCTGAATAGGCTTGAATTATATTCAAAATCGTCAATTTGTAGATCATGAGTGATCACTCGGAAGATCCCGTATCAGAGGAAAGCAAGCGTTTTTTCACTTTCTTTAATCTCTCCATGATTCTAGTCGCCATAACCGGCGTGGAAATCGTCATCATATATGTACAAACTTTCGAAGGTAAGTACATAATCGGCATTCTTTTCGTCACTTCGATTCTGAAGTTCATCGGTGTAATCTGGTGGTTCATGCATTTGAAATGGGACAAACTTCTCAATACGATTCTTTTTTTGATGGGACTGGTCATCGCTATTGGCACTTATTTTGCCGTAATGTATATGACTGACGAGCACCCTGTGGTAGAAGAATTTGCAGTGGCTCCACTTGATGTGGATTGGAAAGAAAATACTCATTATAAAAAGGGTGATTATGTCAGCTCTGCTGGGTCTTGGTATCAAGCAGCCCTTGATCACATCTCAAAGGAAGGGCCTTCCAACGACTCCGTCAACTGGTCGCAAATAAATGGAATCCCTCATGAGATCAAGTGGAAGGTATCGACCGGAGATCTTGTTGAAATCAGTTCAAAAAAACCTGAAAATCCTTTTTTTCATTGGTATGAGCCATCCGCAAATGTTTTTCATCTATCAAGTAGCGTCGTTAATGAAATTACCTTGTCCAGTATTGTAGAATCCGGACATTACATGCTTACCATGAAAGGAGTTGCATGTGTTTTGGAACCTGTCGAAAAGAAAGACGATGAATGGACCAAGACAGTATCCGAAAACGACTTCATTTTGGTGTCTGGTGAAACTTATCAATCTTTGAGGGACGTGCATGACTATTTTAAGGAAATCGATCTTAAACCAGTTGGTCAAATCGTCGAAGGTTCCAAGGTTTCCATTCTTGCGCAGTCAGCGACTTCCGAAGATTTCAAAATTAAAGTTCGCTCGGAAGCCTTTTGGGTAGAGAAACAGTAATCCAACCCTTTGGGGTTTGATCTTTGTAGAAAAGATGTTTTCAAGATCTTGAGCTCTCCAATCACTCTTTATCATTGGCACACCGAGCCCACCTTGATCGGTGGAATTCTCTTCGTAGCTTGGATTTATGCGGTTTTATTGGGAGCCTACAGGACTAAGCATTTTCCGACCTTACCCTTTCCCAAGACCAGGGTATTTTGTTTTTCTTCAGGGTTAGTGATCTTTTATTTGGCCGTCGGTTCACCCCTTGATCCGTTGGGCGAAAATTTTCTTTTTTTTGCTCATATGATTCAGCACAACATACTCATGTACATAAGCCCCCCTCTTGTATTGCTTGGATTGCCTCCTGAGTTTCTAGATAGATTTCTTTCGCGAAGACCCGTCATCGAAGTGCTCTTCAAGTTTTTCTGCCATCCTATTATCGCTGGACTTCTTTTTACGGTGATCTTCTCTTTTTGGCACATTGGCGTCTTTTACGAAGCGGCATTACGCGATAAAACCATTCATATGGCGGAACACCTGACGATGTTTTTTGCTTCCGTGTTAATGTGGTGGCCGATATGCAGTGAGTCGAAGAGAGTTCCTGCAATTTCGTATGGTCCGCAGATGCTCTACGTTCTTGCTTTGATGCTTGGTCAAACGCCCATATTCGCCATTTTGACTTTTTCTAAAGACGTTTTGTACGACACCTATTTTTACGCTGAAAGAATCATTGAAATAAGCCCCTTGGAAGACCAAAAAGCTGGAGGTGTTCTTATGAAATTAGCAAATATGGCTGTTTCGCTAGGTGTACTTTCTTCTGTATTTTACCGATGGTCCAAACAGCAAAAAACGTGACTGTAAATTCCCTTCCCTTATAATCTTGATACTAGAAGCTCTCTTTCAAAAAGCATCTCCTTAGGTAAAAATTCTGATAACTGCAGAAACAACTCTTCATGTTTTAAAGTCTGCATTCTTAATTTCTCTTTATCAATCCTCATCAATTCCTCCCACTGTTCGTCGCTGAACTGTAATCCCGACCAATCCAAGTCTTGCTTTTTAGGAATCCAGCCCAACGAATCCTCGTGAGCCCGACCTCGACCCGAAGTCCTCTCAACGATCCATTTCAGGATCCTCATATTTTCCCCGAAACCAGGCCATAGGAAAGCACCCATGTTGTCTTTCCTGAACCAATTGACGTGAAAAATTCTCGGTTTTTCACTTAATCGTTTTCCCATTTTCATCCAGTGTCTGAAATAATCACCCATATTATATCCGCAAAAGGGTAGCATTGCCATGGGATCTCTTCGCAAATTTCCCACGGATCCCTCTGCTGCTGCGGTTGTCTCCGATGCTAGGGTTGCTCCCAAATACACACCATGATTCCAGTTGAAAGATTGATAGACTAAGGGAATGTCAGACATTCTTCTACCTCCGAATACAAAAGCGGCAATAGGAACCCCTGCCGGATTTTCCCACTCCGGATCTATCGTAGGACATTGATTGGCGGGTGAAGTGAACCGAGAATTCGGGTGAGCAGCGGGTGAACTTGAAGACTCCGTCCATTCCTTACCTCTCCAATCAATTAGTTTTTGAGGTGGATTCTTCGTTAATCCCTCCCACCAAACATCCCCGTCTTCAGTGAGGGCAACGTTGGTGAATAATGTATTCGCCTTCATCGATTCCATCGCATTGGGGTTCGTTTCCCAAGAGGTACCCGGCGCCACTCCGAAAAAACCGGCTTCTGGATTTATGGCATGAAGAACTCCTTTTGAATTCGGCTTCAGCCAAGCAATGTCGTCTCCTACCGTGGTCACCTTCCATTCCTTCATTGCATCTGGTGGAATCAGCATTGCCATGTTAGTCTTACCACAAGCACTCGGAAATGCGCCGGCAAGGTATGTTTTTTCACCCGACGGATTTTCAACACCCAAAATCAACATATGTTCAGCCAACCATTCATTATCGCGGGCCATACAAGAGGCTATCCGAAGCGCGAGACATTTTTTTCCCAGAAGGGCATTACCCCCATAGCCACTACCGTAAGAAACAATGGTCCGTTGTTCAGGAAAATGTACGATGTGCGTATTTTCAGGATCGCATGGCCAAGGAACGTCAGGCTCTCCTTCATCCAACGGATATCCCACCGAGTGAAGACAAGGAACGAAAAAGTCTTTTTCACCCATGGCGTCCAAAACCTGTTTTCCCATCCTCGTCATGATTTTCATATTAAGCACGGCGTAAGGAGAATCTGTAACTTGAACGCCATACTGAGAAATTGGAGATCCCAATGGCCCCATGCAAAAGGGAACAATGTACATTATCCTTCCTTTCATCGATCCGTGAAACAGTCTCTTCAAGCGGGCTCTCATCTTTCGTGGTTCTTCCCAATTATTGGTCGGACCCGCATCGTCTTTTCCATAACTACAAATAAATGTTCTGCTTTCGACTCTCGCCACATCCCTTGGGTCAGAACGAATCAAAAAACTATTAGGTCTCTTTTGCTGATTCAATCTAATCATGGAACCTTGGCCGACCATGAGATTGCAAAGATCCTCCCATTCGCGTTCTGAGCCATCGCACCATTCAACTTCCTTAGGTTGGCACATTTCAACCATCTTATCCAACCATTTGAGCAGGGCTACGTTTCGGGTTTTGCTTCTGTCGAAGCTTGTTTTT
The DNA here is from genome assembly GCA_902618175.1 of uncultured Verrucomicrobiota bacterium. Taxonomy (GTDB): domain Bacteria; phylum Verrucomicrobiota; class Verrucomicrobiia; order Opitutales; family Seribacteraceae; genus Seribacter. The sequence goes on along the minus strand of CACMZN010000018.1, from coordinate 14,226 downwards.
GACTTATCCATTGGGAAATAGTCGCTAGTCAAGTGCATCTGTTTAGTCAAACTTTGATCAAGAATAATTTCTTTTCCATATGCGATCCAAGATTCTTCAAATCAAGTTTGCCAATTGAACCTCCTACTCTTACGCAAGGAGTTGCAAATGAAATCTCATGCAAAAATTCGTAATGCCGTATTGGCCTTGGAAGACGGGAGCGTTTTTCGAGGTTTTTCCTTTGGAGCAGATAAGACAGTCCAGGGAGAAGCGGTTTTCAATACCGGGATGACGGGTTATCAGGAAACGCTTACCGATCCTTCTTACTTCGGTCAAATCGTTGCCATGACGACACCTCAGATTGGAAACTATGGAATTAATGAACAAGATGAAGAATCTGACGGTCCCAAAGTTGCGGGATTTGCGGTCCGGGAATTAAGTCCCGTAGTAAGTAATTGGAGAGCCACAGGATCTCTGGATCAATATTTGAAGGAAAATGGGGTTCCCGGAATTGAAGGCGTCGATACCCGAGCGATTACCAAACGGATCCGCGAACGTGGGGCTCTCAAGTCCTGTTTGTCGACTTTGGGAATCAGTGATCAAGAGGCGCTGCAAAGAGCCAGAGAATGGGTTGGTATTGAGGGGCAGGATTTCGTCAGTAAAGTAACCTGCGAAGATTCCTTTCCATGGGATCCCGAAGGCAAGCGTAGTTTTCCTTTTACGGTTCAAGGTACGAATCTTAAAAAGTCGTTCAAGACTGCGTCCGTTGAACATCGACTTGTTGCACTCGACTATGGGGCAAAGCGCGCCATTTACAATAATTTGAGAAGGCATGGGTTTGAAGTCATCGTAATGCCTGCTGATTCTACTGCCGAACAAGTTCGTGCTCAGAAACCCGATGCTATCTTTCTTTCCAATGGTCCTGGAGATCCATCTGCTCTGGAATACGCTCATCAAACCGTAAGCAATTTAATTCCCGATTTCCCCATTTTCGGCATTTGCTTGGGACATCAGATTCTGACCCATGCCATAGGCGCCGATACCTTCAAGTTGAAATTTGGTCACCGTGGCGGAAATCAACCCGTAAAAAACATGGAAACCGAACGGGTGGCAATCACTTCACAAAATCATGGCTTTGCTTCCGACAAGAAAAAACTGGAAGAAATGGGTGCAGTTGTAACCGAGTACAATTTGAACGACCAAACTGTAGCAGGAATGAGGTTAAACAAGCTCCCCGTCTTTTCCGTTCAATATCATCCCGAGGCTTCTCCTGGTCCGAATGATGCAAATCACTTGTTTCACACTTTTCACAAACTCGTGTCAGAAAACAAAAAAGGTAAGCAAATTACATGACGAATGACTTGCGGAATTCACTACGATCCTTTTTTGGAAAACCATCGGACCGGGCGTGGTCATCCTGAGAAATCAAACCGATCGACTCACGTTTATGAGAATTTAAGGAAATCAGGACTTCTGGAAAATACCCAGACTTTGAACATTCGCTCCGGCACAGAGGAGGAACTGTTGCTTGTTCATGAAATGGATTATCTCAGACGAGCAAAATTCGAAATCAAAAACCAATTCTCCACTCTTTCATCTGGAGATACTCAAATATGCCAACTTTCTTGGGAAGTCGCTCTTCGAGCAACCGGTGGAGTGCTCCAGGCAGTTGACCACGTTTTCAAAAAAACGAACAAACGAGCTTTTTGTCTGACACGTCCACCAGGACATCATGCAAAACCTGGAAAAGGCATGGGATTTTGCATTTTTAACCATGTTGCCATTGCGGCAAGATACGCCCAAAACAACTTTGGAGTTGGTAAAATCCTAATTGTTGACTGGGATGTGCATCATGGAAACGGAACCCAGGAAACATTTTATGATGACGATACGGTTCTTTTTCTGAGCACGCATCAATCCCCTTGGTATCCCGGCACCGGAAGTGAAAATGAAACAGGTAGGAAAAATGGTCTTGGATATACCCTGAATTTTCCTTTTCCCGCAGGGACAGGAAGAAAAGATATCGTAGATAAGGTGTTCGGTGAGGAATTACCCCGAAAAGTGGCAGAGTTCAAACCCGAATTGATTCTCATTTCCGCTGGTTTTGATTCGCGGGAAGGTGATCCACTGGGTAACTTTTATTTGCAAGATGAAGATTTCTCCGATCTTACAAAAATCATCGTTGAACTTGCGGAAGAACATTGTCATGGACGCGTCGTTTCAACTTTGGAGGGAGGATATTCACTTGAAGGACTTGCCAGCGCGTCGTTGGCTCATCTATCTTCCATGGTATACCGATTGTAATTTAAGTTAAACTACGGTGAATCTTTCCTACAGAAAATTTGAAAAAGTTATATCTTTTTCTGCAAGGACCCAATCTCCTCCACTTACTTTCAGTAAAGAACAGAACTGGAAGAGCTCAAATATTTGTAGGAACCTCTTAAAATGGTTTTGTTATTGAGATTTCTCATGCGGTCTTCTTGAGTAGATACAAACAAACGATAAATTCAGAAAATCATGCTTCGTGGAATTTCTCCCCTTCTTAGCCCAAGGCTTTTGGAAACCCTGTACCGGATGGGACATCATGATGAGATCGTGTTCGGGGATGCCCACTTTCCGGGCGAAAGCTGCAATCCGCGCATCATACGGGCCGATGGACTCGACATCAGTTCGTTACTCGACGCCATATTGCCTCTCTTCGTATTGGATCATGTCATGAAACAACCGGTAATGATGATGGGACCCTTGCCCGAAGACTTGGAAAATCCAACAATTGCCGCAGATTACCAAAAGGTTGAAGACGGATATTCTGCAATTATCAAGAAACATTATCCTAAAACCTCTCCCATTGCCCAAGTGGACAAATACGACTTCTACGACAGAACTAAAAAGGCTTTTGCCGTTGTAATGACAGGTGACGTTCGAATTTACGCCAATCTCATCATCGCGAAAGGGGTGACGACATGGTGAACCTGGCAAGCGGTTCAGCCCCTAGACTTGCCGCCGGACAAATTTACCGTGGTTCCATGCAAATAGGAAGACCGTTCAGACGCAAGAAATACGACCAAGTCAGAAACCTCAGATAGCTTTCCGCTTCTTCCCAGGGGGATAGAGGTAGTCTTTGCATATTTGGAACGAAGATCCTCAATCGAGATTCCTCTCGTGTAAGCCAAAGATGATTCATATTCATCGCTCCTCATTCCTGTGGTTTCCATGATTCCTGGAGCTACCCCCACCACTCGTATTCCCTGGCTACCCAGTTCCTTTGCCCAAGAGCGTGTCATATTTTGACTTGCTGCCTTGGTTGCGGCGTACGCGCTCTGGCCTTCACTCCCTTCCAGACCTGATTCAGAAGACATGTTGATCAGTACTCCTCCTTTTTCATTATTCAGCATCTGGCGGACTGCGGCTTGAGCACAAAGAAATTGGCCCTTCACATTCACCTCAAACACCTTATCCCAAATTTCCTCCGTCAATTCCTCCTTTCCGTAAGGATCAACCAATAACCTGGGAACGTTGATACCGGCATTGTTTACCAAAACATCTATCGATCCCCACTTTTTCATCGTAGCGACAACCAGTTCATCCACCTCTGCCTTTGAAGAAACGTCGCATCTGGAAAATGCCGCTTCTCCTGGACCGATTCGAGTTGCTTCTTCAGCCTTCTCAAGGCCCTCTTGCTCAGAAAAGTCTGCAATCATAACTCTTGCACCCACCTCTACGAATCCCTTTACCACCGACAAACCAATCCCTCCGGCACCTCCGGTCACAATGACTACCTTTCCGTTTAAATTAATCCAACTCATGAGTTTAGTTTGTCCTTTAGATTTAAGCTTATCAAAGATTCAAGGGATACGGAACACCATATCCCATATAAAGCGCTTCCTCTACTTTTCTAGACCAAGTCTCATCATTTGACTCAAGTATTCGGGCCGCATCGAATAAGGATTGACGAACTCGTCCGACCGAAGAAGAAGCCTTTGCCCGGAAGGATTTCGAGTTTGTGGCGAGGTAGGGCAAATCAACAAGTTCAGTGAAGGCAAAGAACGAACCAAAAGGTTGCTCCCTTTCGACCCATTCCATCATATTCGGCACTGACCCCAAACCGCAAATTCCCTTGACCATCCAATCAAAACTTATCGGATTGGATGCCTGAACAACCATATCATCAGAATGCGGTTCTGAAGTATTAGTCATATGCCATGGAACATTTGAGCCACAAATTTGATGCCGTGATACGTAATGAACTTGTTTTGAACGGATGGGAACAATCAAATTTCCATCAATGAAATTGACCGCAGCCGAACGAGCCAAGCGAGGTTCATGATCAGCATAGATCCTCTCGGCTTTTTCACCTGAGCCGGCAATGAATAAGTCAGTTATCAATTCGTTCCCCATCAAAGGAATGAATCGGGAAGACAAAGGCTTTGTGGAAGAAGTTAAAACGGAAGAAGCTTCAGGCAACAAATCCAAATAGGCCTTTTCACGTACGCAATCGTCTTCAAATCCGAGCAATGCAATTTTGGGCTTTCCAGAAAGACCACGAAACCGCAACGGATTATTGGGTGATATGTTATGGTGCATTTGGTTGATTTGAAAATGAGCCTCTTGTTCGTAACTTTGAAAAGACCTTGCAGGACCAATCGGCATTTTTATCAACAAATCAGGATCCGCAGCACCTGCATAATTATTTAAATTTCCACCCTCAGCAAGAATGGATACTGCAAGTTCATAACTATTGTCGGAAGCATAGTTCGTCCACACGACTTTTGGTTTTCCAAACTGCGTAAGTTTGGAGAAAATCGCAGGATCACTTCGATCAATGAGTATAATTTTGGTGCCCCGTTTTCTTAAATCTTCAATCAGAGCAAAATTATCAAGATCGTCCAGTTTCTTTTGGGAACCGGTTATATAAACAACTTCCGGCAGATCAGAGTCAGGCACGTTCGCGACGATGGTGAGATTAATCATCGCCATACGAGCGGTTCCAGATAGGTAAGCAATTCTAGCTCGCGGCGGTACTCCATAGCAAAAGGATCCATCCCGGGAAATGGTAAAAATGTTCTTATTGGTTCCAAAATTACAAGCGAAGGGTTCGGCATGAGCTAATGAAACTAGACTCGTATCCGAATTGGGTGCTACCTTGTTGAACAAGTTTCCAAAACCTTGCAATTTTACGAATTCCGGAGCTTTGCCGGAAACTGCATTGAATTTTCGCAGACCTCCCATGTATCTGTAAGAATAACCAAGCGCGGCCAAAACGCCTTTTCCAGATGGTTTGAAAGTCAAAGGATCGATTGGTTCGCTTGAATGTCCTGGCGTGATCACAACCAAGTCACCTTTTTTGAAATTCGATTCAGCAGGAGTCTCCAAAATCATTTGCAAAGTTTCATGACCCAGAGCAATTTTCTCCACTCCAGAAGGTACTCGAGCATGAGAATCAAATTGCCTGATCGCCTTTGCGTCAGATGCGCATCGACAATTTCCGAAACTAGCCAGAACAAAATGCTCACCGTTGAAACTTTCTTCCGGCAACTTATCGTCCGACAATTCAATCTGGTTAGCTCCGGTCAGATAAATTCCCTTATGAGATAGACGAGCTTGTTCCTTCAGGACATCAACACGATCCAAAGAAGAATTTCCCACTTGTTTGATCATGAGATCATCCCTATGAATTTTTCATTTTTAAATGCCTGCTCTTTGACGACGCAGAAGTTCACCAGTGGTTGGATTTGTTGTCATTCGATGACCGTCCAAGGGGATGATTCTGTCATGAATGGCATCTAATATCCAACTGGGTTGAGGGAAGAAATCGGATTCCACCTCGGCACATGGAGTGATCCAATTTCTTGATCCGACCACCACCGGAGGTGCGTCCAAGTGATCAAATGCCAACTGACTGATATTGGAAGCAATGTCCTGCATGACCGAACCTCGTTCACAAGCGTCTGAAGATAGAAGTACCTTGCCGGTTTTTCGAACCGATTCAATCAAAAGATCATAATCCAGTGGATTGAGAGAACGACAATCAAACAAATCACAGGTCATTTCGTAGTTTTGCTCCAAAATATCCGCAGCTTCCAATGCACGATACAAGGTTGCTCCCACGGTAATCAAAGTGATGTCCTTCCCCACCCTTCTTTGAGCTGGTGGACCAAAGGGAATTTCATAGTATTTGGACGGTACTTCTTTTTCGAATAATTCTCCAAGGTCATAAAGTCTTTGGCTTTCGAAAAAGATCACTGGATCAGTACCCGCCAGAGCGGTGTTCAACATTCCCTTCGCATCGTACGGGGTAGACGGAAAAACTACTTGCAAACCGGGAATATGGCTCACGATGGCACTCCAGTCTTGAGAATGTTGAGCTCCGTACTTTGAACCGACCGAAACCCTGAGAACCACCGGCATTTCCAAAATGCATGCAGACATGCTCTGCCATTTCGCCAACTGGTTGAAGATTTCGTCACCTGCTCGACCCATGAAATCGCAATACATCAATTCCACCAATGCTCGACCACCTTCCAACGCATAACCCACTGCGCTGCCAACAATTGCCGCTTCGGAAATCGGGGAATTGAACAAGCGGTGGTAAGGAAGAGATTCTGTCAGTCCCCGATAGCAGGCAAATGCGCCGCCCCAGTCTCGATTCTCCTCACCATATGCAACAAGGGTAGAATCCTTCTGAAAACGATGAAACACAGCTTCGAAGATCGCATCTCGATATTGAAAAACCTTGTTTTTAGATACTGGTTTTCCATCGACGACGCCAGCTCTTGATTTTTTGGCTAATGCCAGCACACGAGGATTTTCTTCAGCTGACAAAAGCAACTCGGATTCGTGCGTGGAGTCATAACTTTCTTTTCTTCTTCCGGAAAACATCAGATCGCCGATCTTTTCAGATTGCAGACGGGGAGAAACTCTTAAGTCCGAAGCAAGCCGACATGCCTTGGTCATGGCTTCGGTCACATCTGCTTGAGCCTCTCCAATTCTATCTTCAGTCAACAGACCAGCGTCAATCAATTCTTCGGCATATGCATGAAGAGGATCGATGGCCTGCCAGGCTTCAATTTCTTCCTTAAGTCGATAAGAAGATGCATCGGAAGGAGAATGTCCGGAGAATCGATAGGTTATGGTTTCGAGTAATACAGGTCCTTCTCCCCTTTCAAGCAAAGTTTTCTTACGCTTGATCGCATCGACCACCGCGAGAGGGTTGTAGCCGTCAATGCGTTCGGCATGCATCATTTGGGGATTCACTCCTGCACCCACCCGAGCAAGAAAATCGAAGGCCATGGTCTCTCCTGCAGTTTGACCTCCCATGCCATAAAAGTTGTTCATGAAATTAAAAAGGATGGGCAGGCCTCCTCTTCTGCTCTCATCCCACAGTTCATGGAATTGACGCATGGAAGCGAAATTCATTGCCTCCCAAGTTGGTCCGCATCCCATCGAGGCATCACCAACGTTTGAAATCACAATTCCCGGCTTGCGATTGATTTTCTTGAAAAGAGCGGCTCCCATGGCAATGTCGGCCGAACCTCCGACTATTGCATTGTTGGGCAAAATTCCAAAGGGTGGAAAAAACGCATGCATTGATCCTCCCAATCCTCGATTGAAACCATTTTCACGCCCAAAGATTTCCGCAAGAGAGCCATAAAGAAGAAAATCACGAGCAAGATTCCTCACCGTACCGGATCCCTCCTTCTCAACAGCGCGAAAACAGTCCCCACCGAGAAATGAGGTCATGATCTCCATAAGGGATTCATCATCCAGTTTTCTTACGGCAGACATTCCTTTGGCAAGGATTTCACCATGAGATCGATGAGAACCAAAAATGTGGTCATCCACCCCAAGCAGAAAAGCTTGCCCCACTGCGGATGCTTCTTGTCCGATTGAAAGATGAGCCGGACCCTTGTGATCGTATTCAATTCCTTGAAAAGATCCCTGAGTCTTGATGCTTTGCAACATATTCTCAAATTCTCTTATCAGAAGCATATCTTCATAGATTCCAAGGAGAGCTTCACTTCCAAGCGCTTGCTTTTCCCGAACAATGTCTTGTTTGTATTGATTGAGGGGAATCTCACCAAAGGAAAGAATACCAGTTTTGCGTTCTCGGGCAGGTTCTACGATTTGTGACTTCGGCATGGTTTTATGATGGTCTGAAATATAGAAAAAAATCAACGCACTGCCATGAAAACGTCCTTCATGACCTCCGAAGTGGTTGGATGAGGAAAGACAATTTCTTCTATCTCCTGTTCCCGCAATTCGGTTTCAAGCAAGGCAGCAGCTCCAAAAATCATTTCCGAACAAGCGCCACCCACCATGTGCACACCGAGCAAGCGATTGGTTTCTGCTTCCATTACGACTTTGCAAAATCCAGCCTCTTTTGGATTCTCTGCTAAGTAGCGAGCGTTGATCGCCATGGGAATTCGGCCAGTCTTCACATGGAGTCCCCGTGCTTCCGCATCTTCCTTCGTTAAACCTACGACGGCGACTTCAGGACTGGTGTACACCACTGCCGGCATTTTGTCGTGTCTAATCATATCATCACGACCAAGGATGTTGTGAACCACCACTTCCGCCATCCGACTGGCCGCATGAGCGAGCCAAGCTTGACCCGTCACGTCTCCAGCTGCCCATAGACCCGGTATGTTCGTTGCCCCCCGCTCATCCGTCCGCACTCCCCTTGGATCAAAATCCAAGCCCAGTTCCTCAAGACCCAGATTATTCACGTTCGGCTTCCTTCCCGTTGCCACCAAAATGAGGTCTCCCCGAACCTCTTCGGAATCAACTCCGTTTGTGAAACGAACATAGTTTTGCTCAATGGCCTCCACTCTTGCATTCAACTTGAAGTCAACGCCCTTCTTGATCAACTCCTCTCGCAGAACCGCCGCAATGTCCTTATCCAGACTTGGACAAATCTCTGGCAAGGTTTCCAAGACTGTAACCGGAATCCCGACGGATGCATACATGCATGCAAATTCACAACCAATGACACCCCCTCCAATCACGATTAAATGCTCAGGCAGTTGCTCAAGTTGTAGAATTCCTGAAGAATCCACCACCCCTTTAGAATCAATTCCGGAAATAGGAGGAATCAAGGGCGAGGAACCAGTGCAGAGCAAAACGTCGTCCGCTTGGTGGGTTTCTCCATTCACTCTTATTCTCAAACCACTTTGCAGGACGGCTTCTCCCTTAACTACTTCAACTTTATACTTCTTCATCAGACCAGCTATCCCACCACGCATTCTATCCATAACCTGGTTTTTGTGAGCGTGGGCTTGGACGAAGTTGAAATTCAATCCTTCCACTTCGACGCCAAAGACAGACCCGTGCTTGGCATGGTGATAAGTCTTGGCAGCCTGCAGCAAGGTTTTCGATGGTACGCATCCTTCATTCAAGCATACGCCTCCAAGCTTTTCCTTTTCCACCAACAAGGTGCTCAATCCCGCAGATGCTGCTTTTTTAGCGGCAACATAGCCAGCTGGACCTCCTCCTATAACGGCAAAATCATATTTCATGGTTGTGGTTCCTTTGGTTGTGAAAGTTTTCCTCCAGGATTCTTTTCCATATGGTCGACCAAGGTTTGCAGAAATCGCGCCGCAGGCGATCCATCCACTGCCTGATGATCAATCGTCAGACTGAGCGGCAGAAAATCGGCAAATACAATTTCTCCAGAGTCCAACCTCTTCGGTCTGAGCACGATGCCACCAACTCCTAGAATTGCAACCTCGGGAGCATTCAACACGGGAGTGAAAGTTTCCACTCCAAGCATTCCAAGATTTGTAAGAGTGAAGGATCCACCTGTGAGGTCATCGGGTGAAAGGCTTCCCTCGCGACACTGGAGGGCAGCTTTTCCAATGGTGCCGGAAAGGTCTTCCAAAGACAAATCGGATGCATTGCGAACCACCGGCACCATGAGACCTCGGGGTGTGTCGACCGCTACCCCAAGGTGTACTTTTTCGAAGATCGCCATTTTGTCTCCCAAAAAATGAGCATTCATTTCCGGATGAGCCTGGATCGCTTCCAACAAACCATGGGCAATCAAGTCATTTATCGAAACCTTAGGTTTTCCTTCTTCCAATCTTTGCTTTCTAAGGACCTGTACGGCAGTAAGTTCGAAGAATGAATGGAGGGTCAATTGGGCGGTTGAGCTCAAGGACTTCATCATTCGCTCAGCGATGACTTTGCGAATCCCTCTCACCGGTTCCACTTCCGCACCCTCGATAGCTCCGGGCCTTCGCATGTCCGACCCAAGGGCCATACCCGCCAGTCCACTCCCTCTGAAAGGTGGATTCATGGCATTTTCCCGTGCCATGACTGCTGCAACGGGGGATAATCGGGGACGTTTCTTGGCAAAGGATCGGATGTCCCGTTCAATTATTCTTCCTCCAGGTCCTGTTCCTTGAAGATCCTCAATGGAAATCGCCATTCGATCAGCGAGCTTACGGGCTCTCGGACTGATTCCAGCAGCGATTCCAATGCCGTTGGATAACTCCCCCGGTTCAGGAGTACGACTTTCCTCTGTAACCAAAGAAACCTCCTGTGGGGAAGAATCCTTGTCTTCGCCAGCAATTGGAGTTTCTCCGGAACCGGACTTAGGCGGACGAAATTCTTCCCAATTCTCGCCTTCTGTTCCAATCACCGCAACGTTTGCCAATACCGGAACGTCATCCTCCTCTTCCCAAAAAAGAGCAAGCACTTGGCCCGACGAAGTGGATTCGAGATCAAAGCTCGCCTTGTCGGTTTCTATCACTGCCAGAACTTCTCCTTCGGAGACCTCATCTCCAATGGAAACCTTCCACTCGGTGAGAATGCAACTTTCCACCGACTGTCCCTGTCTTGGCATGATGATCGGTACGGCCATTAGTTTATCCTTTGACGAATAAATTCAACATAACCGGACCACGAGACCAAGCTTGCGCAAAGACTTGGCAAGGACTTCCGTAAGTCCATCATCGGAAATCAAAAGATCAATCTGTTTCCATTCCGAAAAACGGGCAAAAGAGACTTTTTCCGCCTTGCTGGAATCAGCCAGCAAAATTACTTGCCTTGCATGCTCGGCAACCAGTGATTTGACGAAAGCCTCATTCGGATCAGTGGTGGTTAACCCATTCATCAGACAAAAACCCATTGTTCCCATAAAAGCCTTGTCCACTCGCACTTGGTTCAGCACGGCTGAGGATAGGGGCCCCACCATGGTCTGACTCAATCTTCTGAGTTCACCTCCCGTCAGTATCACCCGAGGTCCCTTTTCCGCCAATTCAGAGGCTGCTCTCAAGGAGTTGGTGACCACCGTCAAATCATTTCGACCGGTAAGCATTCGAGCAAGAAACAAAGTTGTGCTTCCACCATCCAGAAAAATGGATTCTTCTGTTCCAATCATCGAATAGGCCTCTTCCGCTATTCGTATCTTTTCCTTGCTTGCCAGACTCGTTTTGTCGTCAAAAACTGATTCCTCCAATCGACTCTCCATTGAAACAGCCCCACCGTGGACTCTTCGAACCTTTCCTTCCTCCTCGAGAATTTCCAAATCCCTGCGGATCGTAGCGACGGAAACCTTCAAATTCTTTCTGAGATCTTCAACACGAGCAATGCCACCCTGTTTGACAACCTTTCTAATCTGCTCCCGTCTTTGAGGAGCAAGGACTGGATACGCTTCGCTAATCATTTGATCGTTTTAGATTGATTTTGATCGTTTTTGAATGAAAAGCAATCTTCAAATCGGAAATCTGCCTATTCAAGACAATATAAGCTTCATGAAGAATGATTTCTCCTCGCTTGAAAGAACTCCAGACCACATTTCCTGAAGCGCTCTCTTTTCGGATTTCCACCGCCTTTCCCGACAGGCATAGGGTAAGGCCGCTTGGACCGCTCGAATCATGGTTGATGGACAAACTCCTGCTTTGCGGGCAAGTTTCATTGATCCAAGCAATCGGTCGTTCCAACCAAGTTTTCTGACCGGATCACGAACAACTCGATCCACTGGATCTCGTAAAAATGGATTGATCATTCTGCCCAACGCATCTTCTGCATGGTTTCGGAAGCCCTGTTCCGTAAAGAGGACGTCATTCACTCCGGAAAATTCATACCTTAACCCAACGCCTGCCTCCGATACGAATGCCTCACCTGCTTCATTCATCAAAACCTGGTCTTGTGAAATTTCGTGCATGAACTTCAATCCCTTTTGTTTGGCTAGGAAACCCAAAGTCGCATGAATGGCATTGTGCCCGTAAAACTTAGTCAGGGCAAAAGGACTCAAATCTGTTTTGGTAATGAATTTCTTCAATCCTCGAACAAAGTCAGTTGGTTGACCATCATCAATGAGTATTTGATCAAATGCTTCCACCAAGAAGGCTTTGCTTGCTGATTTCACCACAGGTATTAAATTTTCAGTCAGGATCCGACTCTTTTGGGAAACGACGGAACACATCTTGGCTATCACAGTGTCGGAAAAAAATACCCGGTCTCCAAAACCGGAAGGGTAATGATTCTGGCAAGCTCCTTTCAACCGAGCAGCTGCATGGGCATCATTTTCCGCTGCATAGACAACCGCGCTTGGCAAACTCTCATCCGCGACTTTTTGAGCTAATCCCTCTGCAAGGAGGGCCGCCACCGATGCTGGTTCGGCATCGTAAAGGTTATAACTCGGCAGTGCAGTGCAAAGTTCGGACGCTTCCGCTATGGCAAGGAGCAAATTCTCTCGGTCTTCGGGAACGAGGGGATTGTATATCTCAAGATCAGTAATCTCTCTGGTCTCCAAACCGTTCTTATGGGCAACGTTGCAAAAATAAGTTCCCTTTCCCGCACGAACCAGAGAAACCATTTCAGGATCAATCTCCGAAACCACCATCCGCGTGAAGTTTCCGGATAGGTATACCTCTGGCAGAAACAAACCCCCTTGGATCGCTCCGAAACCAAAACCAACAAATGTACTTGCCACTTCCTTCAGGAAGAGTGGATCATTGCATTTCGAGCGTGATCCAGCACTTCTGCGGCACTTTGTTTCAAGCTTAGAACCTCTTGAAGTCGGGCATCTGCCCTGGGTGAAAAGAATTTGCCAAATTCAGCGAAAAACAGGTTTTTATCAGAGACTGAGGCGAATTGTTCTTCCGCCCAATCGCTCAAATATCCCATACCGATTAATTTCTGCAAGGTAGAATGAGCATGTAGAATGTGGGAGCCTCGAAGAAAAAGAGCATGCAACGGCTCCAATTCTTCGGATTGAAAATCATCTACGAATTTTTGCCCGGGACTGTTCATCTCGGTTCCGCCAAGCAAAGGCAAATCCAATTCTTTCGTCAAACCTACGACCTGTTGCAGATTCTTGAGCTTTTCGTCCTTGCATCCGGGCGTATAGTTGCGATCGGGAATGACGTTGAAAACGACCACCCCGGTGGAACGACCAATTTCAATGAGTTCCTCAATCGAACGTTCTCCTTCGGATGTCCCGTCCAACCAAGTGAAAGTGGGCAAGGCTCCGCACTTCAAAATGAATTCATTCATCTCCGACATTTTCGGAAACGAACCCGAATCGGGCTGAACATAGCCAACCCCACCCTTTTTCATGGTTTTGGCGCGTATCAAATCAGTCATCCCTCGTCCATCCGGAAGATCTTTGAGATTGATGGAATCCACTCCCAGCTTATGCGACCAAAACGATCTCAATTCGCTCTCTTCCAAAAATTTGGATGCGGCTTTGCGGGCATAAGCCATGCACAAATGTCGCTCCGTGGCATTACCCTTTGGAGTGAGTGGCAAGACGTCTTGGTCGTAATTCAGAACCAAGGGTTCGAGATAGGAATTGACGCGATCTATCATCGCCCGGTTTCTCTTCTCCGAGGTGAGGACCAAGGAATCCAGGAAATCTCGAGCATCCTTAGGTATGTCCGTGCTCGTGAAACCCGTTCCCATATGGTAACTGATTCCTGGTTCGCCGGGTGAGTTAATCACTCGTCCGGAGAATTCCGGTACAAATACACGGGATTCCAAACCGATGCATGCCTTTAGATCGAGGAGTCTGCTGGTCTGCCAAAACTCATCCAGCCCGTCCAATACGTCGAAATCAACGATTCCAGCCATTTCAAGCCCACGGATTTTGGCCTCCAAGGCAAGACGGGTTGGTGAATAACCGAGATAATTGAAGGAAAAAAAAGTATGAACGTGAGCATTCAGAAGCAAAGGATCTGGCGCGGGAAACTCCCTATCAGACAAATCAGCGAGCAATGCATCCCTTCGAATTTCGGGATCAAA
>CACMZN010000017.1 GCA_902618175.1 uncultured Verrucomicrobiota bacterium | reverse complement strand
TGATGACAATGCTCTCTCAACCACCATCAGCATGACTGAACCCAGGGTGGTTTCAGCAACTTTTTCATTAAACGAATATGCCTTGGTTCTGACAGGCGGTGAAGGTGGATCGGTTACCGGGACTGGAAGTTTTGTACATGGTTCCCTCGCCTCAATTACCGCAACCCCAGATGAGGGGTACACTTTCACCGGCTGGTCTGGGGAAGGGGTTAGCAATGCCAGTGCTTCCTCAACAGTCGTGGAAATGACGGCTGAAAGATCGGTTCTCGCTTCCTTCAGATTGAACTCTTATCCTTTGCTCTTGTCGGCTGGGATAGGCGGGCAGGTTTCAGGAACCGGGAACTTTTCACATGGTATGATCGCTCCGATTTCCGCAACTTCCGAGGTTGGATACGGATTTTCCCACTGGTTCGGAGCTGGAGCGGACGACCCGCATTCTTCTACAACCACAGTTCCAATGACCGAGGCTCGAACCCTTTCAGCCATCTTTTCACCCAACTCTTATCCTTTGCGATTGTCCGCCGGGGAAGGAGGCACGGTAACAGGCGAAGGAAACTTCACTCATGGAATGCTTTCTCCTATAGTAGCCTCTTCTTATAATGGATACTCTTTTTCCGGATGGTTGGGTAATGGAGTGAGTAATCCTAGCGCTCCCTTCACCACCGTCCATATGAACCAAGCTCGCACTGTTTCCGCTACTTTTTCATTGAATAAATACGTCCTGAATTTATCCGCTGGTGAAGGGGGCTCAGTTTCCGGTGATGGTGAGTTCTCCCACGGCTCTCTCGTTTCCGTCAATGCGATGCCCGACATTGGATATTCTTTCTCCAGATGGGCAGGAGAAGGCGTCACCGACCTCGATAAACCTGAAACCACTGTCAGCATGACCGAAGCTCGTTCCGTGTATGCAATCTTCATTTTAAATGAATATACCTTGAATTTATCTTCTGGTGAAGGTGGTACGGTTTCTGGTCAAGGGAAATACCCCCATGGTTCAACCGTTTCCATAAATGCAAATCCTGAGTCCGGATATTCCTTTTCCGGATGGTCTGGTTCGGGAATCACAGATTATCTCAGCGAATCCACTCTCGTAAGTATGAATGAAAACATCTCTCTATTCGCAAGTTTCACTTTAAACTCTTATTCCTTGAACTTATCTGCAGGAGAAGGCGGATCAGTATCCGGAGGGGGACAATTTGCTCATGGTGAAACTGCTCTTATCCATGCTTTTCCAGATGATGGATATTTCTTCTCTGGTTGGTCAGGTGAGGGTACTGAGGAATCCGATCTATCTTCGACTACCGTTTTAATGAAGCAAAACCGTTCGTTGGCAGCAACCTTTTCAAGGTACTCTTACAATCTAAGCATAATTTCCGACGAAGGTGGTTCTGCATCAGGCGAAGGTAATTTTGCACATGGTCATTACGCTCCGATTAACGCATTTCCTTTGAGTGGTTATGCTTTTTCTCATTGGGAAGGAAACGGAATCAATGAACTGTATTCCCCTTCTACTACAATTCTCATCAAGGAATCTCAGGAAATTCAAGCTCATTTCATCAAGAAATCTTCCGATAAGGAAATACTCATAACTGTATCTTCTCCAAATCGTGGAGGCAGCACTATGGGAGCCGGAAGTTATGAACTTGGAGCTCAGGTGATGATTTCCGCCACTCCTTCCCCAGGCTTCTCCTTTGACCGATGGGAAGGGGAAGGCGTTGCATCCGTTTCTTCAAACGTCACTTCGGTAAGTATGGACAAAGACAAGAACATAACGGCCGTTTTTTTGACCAACACCCATACTCTTGTGACGAACCAAACTTATGGAGGTACGATTTTGGGAAATGGAACTTTCGAATATGGAGAATATGCTGAGATTGAGGCACAGCCGAATTCGGGATATTCCTTTGTTCGATGGACAGGGAACGGCATTGAAAACCCAAACTCACCAATCACCTCCGTTATCATGACCAATGACCGAAACATTACTGCAGTCTTTCTAATCAACTCATATCAACTTGAAGCAATCCAGTCCCCTGGTGGTACCATATCCGGAATCGGCACATTCGAATATGGTTCTAAAGCCAGTGTCCTCGCGACTCCTGACTCAGGATTTTCGTTTGTTCAATGGAACGGTGACGGATTTGAAAATTCAAGTATGCCATACACAAACGTTGAAATGACCGAGGATCGAAATATCAGCGCCACTTTTTCATCGAATACTTATTTTCTCACCATCGAGGCTTCCACCGGAGGAAATTTCTCAGGCACGGGGACTTTCGAATTTGGAACGGAAGCCAGTATATCCGCTTACCCAGACCCTGGATATTCGTTTGTTCAGTGGGTAGGCTCAGGTGTTTTGGATCCTTCATCTCCAAATACTACCGTTGACATGACTATGAATCGTAATCTCTACGCCGATTTTCAAATTAATTCACACCTACTGGATGTAACTTCAGGCAATGGTGGAACTTCTACAGGTTCAGGCTCTTACGATTATGGAACAGAAGCCGGCATCGAAGCCTTTCCCAGCGAAGGTTATTCTTTCATGAATTGGAGCGGACATGGTATCATCAACGTTGATTCCGAATCCACAAAGGTTCGAATGACTGAAGATCGTATGGTCACTGCTCACTTCTTGATCGATTCTCATTCTCTTCTGGTTGAATCGAGCTCAGGAGGCATTGCCTCCGGTTCAGGGATTTTTCCCTATGGATCGGAGGCTCCTTTGGTTGCCTATCCTGAAAACGGTCATTCATTCATTAATTGGAGTGGAATTGGGGTATCGAATCCGACTGCAATGAGGACGACTGTTAAGATGACTGAGAACCGCGAAATTCAAGCTCATTTCTCGATTGACTCCTATGAATTGAAAACTTCCTCAACCGAAGGAGGAAGCACATCTGGTAGTGGGATTTACGAGTACGCAACCAATGTGGAAATCCTTGCTTTTCCGAATCCAGGATATTCATTTTCGGGTTGGATCGGGGAGGGTCCGGTTGCCCCGGAAAATACATCTACCCATATCGTTATGACGGAAGATAGAAACTTAACAGCAAGCTTTGCAATCAATTCATTTAAAATGCAAATTTCAGAGAGTAACGGGGGTTATGCATCTGGAGCAGGTATTTTTGAATACGGTACCACAGCTGAAGTTTCCGCTCATCCGGAGGTTGGCTATTCCTTCATCGGTTGGGAGGGTTCGGGAGTAGTTAATCCAACCATTCCAACGACTGTGGTTAGGATGACTCAGGATCGGAATATCAAACCAATATTTTCACAAAATTCGATTTATCTTTCTGTCAATGCATCAACTGGTGGAACAGCCTCCGGATCTGGATTCTTTGAATACGGGTCGCAAGTTCCGATTGTTGCGATTCCCAATTCAGGATATTCCTTTAATATGTGGGATGGAGAAGGAGTGGAAAATCCTCTTTCATCGACAACGACAGTGATCCTAACGAATAATCTGGAAATTACAGCTCTTTTTTCCAACAAAGGCTATAGACTGTCCATATCTTCAACGAAAGGTGGCGAGGCCTATGGAGAAGGTTTTTTCTCATCTGGAGCCTCAGCTACCATCTTGGCGATCCCTTCAGAAGGGTATTCATTCATTGAGTGGGTGGGTCAAAACATAACCGATTCAAACTCGAGACTCAGTGAAATCACAATGCTTCAAGATGAAGAAATCTCCGCTCATTTTGAGAAAAAAAATCTATCAGACGTTTTTCAAACGCAAGATCATCAAAACCTCTGGTTTTCGTCTCAATGGTTTGGTTCATTCATGGAATTGGATTCAGGATGGTGTCGTCATATGGATTTAGGATGGATTTATCCCGTCTCCGGAGATTCAAGTAGGGTGTGGTTTTGGCATTCGAATTGGGGATGGTTATGGACGCAAGAAAGTCTGAGTAACCCCACCGGTTCTTATTATTGGTCTGATAGAGAAAAAAATTGGCTGTACGTAAACTTTTATTCTTATGAATCACCTTGGGCCTTCAATTATCAAGATTCAAGATGGGAGCCCTTTAGTCCATGAAATCAACCCTGTCCACAGAAGAAGGCGTAACTTTACTCAACAGGTGAAACTTCGGAACTTGAGTGAAATAAATTTCTCACCTCATGATGCCCAAATCTGTCTTTTTGAGAATTCATTAACTGCGAAAACAAATTGCGGCAGAAAAAGATTTGCGTCATATTGTAGTCAAGGATGAATATATCTTGTTATTCAACAATAGGCATCATCGCCATGGTATTCATCCAATCGCACACGAATGCGGTGGCAACTGGTAACCTGCAATGGTCCATTGAAACCGAGGGTGCGATTATGTCCTCTCCATCCGTCTCCCAAGAAGGGATCATTTATTTTGGCTCCAATGACAACAAATTAAGAGCTTTGAATCCAGATGGTACCGAAAAATGGAGCTTTTTGGCTCAGGATTGGATTGATTCCTCACCATCCATAAGCGGTGATGGCGTCCTTTATTTTGGATCATGGGACAATCACCTTTATGCTTTGCGATCCGTTGATGGTACCAAAATTTGGGAATTCAAGACAAACAGCAGTATAACCTCGACGCCTTCCATAGGTGCTGATGGAAAAATATATTTCGGATCGCACGATGAGTTTTTTTATGCTTTGAACGCAGATGGATCCCTCTCTTGGGACTACTTTGCGGGAAATCCGATTTCTTCATCGGCGGTGCTTGGAAGGGACGGTACCGTATACTTTGGGGATGAAGGAGGAAATTTTCACGCCCTCAAACCCGACGGTTCATTAAAGTGGATTTACTCGACTGAACAAGTAGGGAATGCAAAAAACTCAATTTTGTCTTCCCCTGCAATCGACGTTACGGGAAATCTTCTGTTTGGAAGCGGAAACGGGTACTGCTATTCACTCAGCGACCAGGAATATCAGGCAAGACTAAATTGGAAGTATCTTACCGGTGACCGGGTGGACGCAAGTCCCGTGATCGGTCTCTCTGGTCAAGTTCTATTTGCTTCAAGAGACGGATACCTGAGATCGATCGATATAATGACGGGGGTTAACCAATGGGAAATTCTTGTGGGTGACGTTTTCTACAGTTCACCTGTGATAGATGAGCATGGTAGGATTTACTTGGTAGCTTACACCGGTAGTGGAAAAAACAAATTGTACTGCCTGAATGAAGATGGCAATCTGGTATCGAGTTCGGATGATTCGAGTTATTCCATTGATGGATTAGTGGATACGCCATTGACCTTGGATGCTTTTGGAAACCTCTATTTTGGTTCCTTGGATGGCAAATTATATTCCATAAGAATAGATACAACTCCAGCCAAATCAGACTGGCCTCAATTTGGAAGAGTTCAAAATAAATCCGGTTCTTGGCCAAGCTTCCAAGTTACGACGAAAACTTCACCAGAAGTTGCTGGTCTTGTAGAAGGATCTGGAATTTACAACCAAGGGACGACTCTTACGCTCAAGGCTCGTTCCAACCTTGGTTACAGTTTTTCGAGTTGGAGTATGGATCCATCTGTCAAATCAGATGAATTGTCGTTTGAGGTAACTTCACCTATTACTGTAACTGCTTTTTTTCAGCTCAATAAACACACTCTTTCCTCCAGTAATTTGATTGGTGGAAAAGTTTCGGGCACCGGCATTTACACATATGGGGAAAACGCACCCATTTCAGCTACTCCTAATCAAGGATATTCATTTCATGGATGGACAGGTAGTGGGATTATGAACAGGGAAAGCCCGATCACCACCGTCAGCATGACGATGGATCGGTTCGTCTTGCCCCTTTTTTCACTCAATTCATATGAGCTCCAGGTAAATGCTACAAACGGTGGTTCTGCCAGTGGTTCCGGCACCTATTCCTTTGCCGATCGAGTACCAATTCAAGCCAAGGCAAACGAAGGCTCTTTCTTCGACAAATGGTTTGGTGACAACATAGAGGATCCCTTTTCCTCACTTACCTATCTGAACATCGAAAAAGATCAGAATGTCACTGCCTCCTTCTCCTCCAATACACATGACCTAAACCTCACTGCGGGAATAGGTGGTTCCGTCAGTGGTTCGGGTTCGTATTCCTTCGGTTCTGAAGTTGATGTCTCAGCATACCCAGAGTACGGTTACAAATTTGAAATGTGGTTCGGGGATGGAGTCGAAGACCCAAACTCAAGCACAACCAAAGTTGAAATTCTCAGGGATAAAACTATTTTTGCAAGTTTCACTCCTGAAAATCATTTGCTCACCATCAATTTTGAAAGCCAAAAGGGCGATGCGGGGGGAACAGGATTATATGAACATCGATCCATGGCTCCCATTTTCGCATTCCCAAAGGCTGGGTTCGTTTTTTCACACTGGGATGGCGTAGGCATTTCTGATCCACAATCTCCCTCCACAACCGTACTTGTTGACCAAAACAAAACCATATCAGCCATCTTTTCAACTAATGACGAAAACTACAAAAATCTCATCATAGTTGCAGAGCCTCCTTCCAGTGGATTCACCTATGGATCTGGATCATATGATCAAGAACAAGTCGTGACCATTTCCGCAATTCCTGCGGATGGATTCTTCTTCACAGAATGGATTGGAAACGGGGTTCAGGAACCAAACTTGGAGACTACCACTGTTAAAATGATTGATGATCGAAACATAACTGCTGTTTTTAGACCCAAATCATATAATCTTTCAACTTCATCATTTCCGGAGGATTCGGGTGTGGTGATGGGAGAAGGAATTTATGAATTTGGTGAGGAAGTCGAAGTTTCGGCGGAATCCGCTGAAGGGTATTCATTTTCTTATTGGAGCGGAGATGTGTCGGGAAATCCAACAACTTCATCAACCAAAATCAAAATCTCAGAGAATCTTACCCTTACAGCGCATTTCTCGATTAATTCACACGTGCTTGCCATTGAAGAAGTTAAGGAGGGGAATTCAATCGGGAGCGGAATTTACGATTTCGGAACCCGAGCAAGAATCGAGGCAATACCAAAATCAGGATATAATTTCACAAAATGGAGTGGTATGGGACCTGCAGATCCAAATTCTGCTGTAACCTATGTTGAGATGGTCGCCGACAGAATGATAACACCAGAGTTCTCCCCATCTTCTTACGAACTGATAATCAATGATGCAATCGGAGGAACATTGAATGGAGACGGAATCTTTGGATTCGAGGAAAAAGCGCCAATCGTTGCTTTTCCTTCTGAAGGTTATACATTCGTAAACTGGTCTGGATCTGGAATTGAAGAACCTTATCGGCAAAGTACATTTGTTTCGATGGATAAAGATCGTAATATTTCTGCTGTTTTTTCAATTAATTCCTATGAACTTAAATTATTCAATGATCCTGGAGGGAACGTCGAGGGACAGGGAAATTATCCCTATGGCACGCAAGTTCAGATAATTGCAACACCTCTCGAAGGCTACTCGTTCACTGGTTGGTCAGGATCAAACATCGATGATCCCTCTTCATACTCCACTTCGATCAACCTGACCAAAGATCTTAATGCATCTGCAAATTTTACGCTGAATCGATACGAACTTGACGTACAAAGTTCAGTGGGAGGATTTGCCATCGGTGATGGTATTTTTGCTCATGGAACCATGGCTTTCATCGAAGCTATCCCAAATCAAGGATACTTTTTTCAGAATTGGTCTGGTTCAAGCATACAAGAAACCGATTCGATCTCTTCATTTGTGGAAATGAAAAGCCACCAAACGGTGACTGCGCATTTTTCATTGAAAACTTATGATCTTGAGGTGAGCGTTTCAGGTGGAGGTTCGGTATCAGGATCTGGAACATACAGCTATGGGAGCAACCCAGTGATTTCCGCGAGGCCGAATTTTGGATCCGAATTTATTGGCTGGACTGGTTCAGGCATTAACGATCCTGGGGCCCTGAACACTTCAGTAAGCATGATTCAAAATCGACAGATTTCTGCAGTTTTTTCGCATAGAAGGCTCTCCGACCTCAGCAATACCTCGATACTCGGTCCTAGTTGGTACCAATCTTGGTTTGGAGCATTTTATCAGGACTCTTCTCTTTGGTATCATCATGAAAATTTCGGATGGATCCTTACCTATCAAACTGAGGATGAGCAGATCTGGTTTTGGACCCAGGAATACGGATGGCTCTGGACTGAAGAAGAAACTTTTTCTCAAAATTATTGCTGGTCAGATAATTTTCAGAGTTGGATATTGTTTAATTTCCAAGACATACCCCCAACATACTACTCTACCAGAATACTCTCCTCACTCAAAGTGATGAGAAATTTGAACAATGGTTGGCATCAGTCCTGGTTCGGAATCTTTTTTCAAGATTCTCCTACATGGTCTTTTCATGACCATTTCGGTTGGATCGCACCTCATCTGATGGACGAGAAAAGCTTATGGTTCTGGAGCAACCATTTAGGATGGTTGTGGACTAATGAAGCCGCCTTTTTTGAAAATTATTGTTGGTCCGATGAAATTCAGGACTGGGTCTTTTTCAATTTCAGATCAAGACCTCTTCGATATTATTTAAATAACCAAAAGGTATGGCTCCCTTTTGAAAAAGATTAAGACGAAGATTTTTGTTTGATGAATTCAGAATGACTTCCTTCCCTCCAAAGAATTTTTTAATGTCGTTTCGTCTGCATAAGTCAGAACTGCACCGCTGGGAAGTCCGAAACCGATTCGAGTCACTTTCAAAGAAATATCTGCAAAAATCTCTTGTTTGAGGTAGTTACAGGTTGCCTCCCCTTCCAGATCATTTCCCAAGGCAAGGATCACTTCATGAAATGCTCCGGCACCCATTCGATCTCGCAAGGATTCCAAATTCAATTGCTCTGGTCCAATTCCCCTTAGGGGCGAGAGTTTACCTTGGAGAACATGGTACCTGCCATTGTAAATTCCAGCTCTCTCAATGGAATGCAAATCCATTACAGTCTCGACCAGACACAGCAGTGAAGCATTGCGATCGGGAGATGTGCAAAGCTTGCATTCTTCTTTTTCCGTCAAATTGCCACAAATCTTGCAGGGTCCCAAATTTTGAGACGACTGAAGAAGACATTCGGACAATTCCAATAGTTTATTTGGCTTTTCAACAAGAAGATGGAGAGCAATTTTCTCTGCTGATTTGTATCCAAGCCCCGGCAGTGACTTTAACGATTTAACTAAATTGTCGTAGAAAGGTGTCAAGAACCTTAAAAAAGACCTGGCATCTGCATTCCGCCAGTGAGTCCGCTCATCGTCTCTTCGCTTTTCTTTTTGGCTTGTTCGGCGGCATCTCTGATAGCCTGAAGAATTACTTCAGAAACGAATTCCGAGTCCTCTTTGAGAAAATCGGATTCTAGGCTCAAATCCTTAAATTCACCTTGTCCGGTAATGATGATTTTTACCACACCTCCACCACCCGAAACTTCAATCTCTTCCTTTGACAAAAGAGATTGAGCCTCTTCCATTTTTTGCTGCATTTTCTGAGCCTGCTTGAGAAGTTTTCCTACGCCTGGCATGTTGTTGTGTTAAAGGATTTAAAAATCAGCTTAGAATTTCTTCATATCCCTCGATGAATGAGGGATATTTTGGCGACCAGTCCAATTCTTCCATGATTCGATTATTCGAAACTTTGCGATTTGGAGTTGTTTCGGAGTCATTTTCTTCAAACTCTGGAGGTGGGACATCAAATTTTTCCGCCAACCATTGAACAATTTGACTTCTTGGATAGTGGTGCCCGTCAGTCAGGTTGTAAATGCGTCCGATGTTCGAATCTTTGGCAAGCAAACATGCCATGATCGCTCCGACTGCATCATCTCGATGAATGAGATTGAGAATGCGATCGGAATTTCCTTCGATTACAGCAGAAGTCTTAACTTTCTCCAGTAAAAGGTGGCGGTTCGGACCGTATAGACCACCAAGCCGAAGTATGAAGGATCTTTCGATGGCAGGAGGAGGGGGAAAACTTATTTGCTCAGCAGCCAACAACAAACCACCTTTCTCGGAAACTCCGGTACAGGAGGCAGTTTCATCTACGAGCTTCCTTTTGACCTGCGGATAGACCGAACAACTGCTTGTAAATACGAAAGTTCCAACTTTACCGGACTTCAACCAATTCATGACAGAACTTTGTCCTTCGACGTACGATTTGACGTATCCATCCAAGTTTGGAGAGGATGAACCTACGCAGTTGACCACAAAATCTTGATCTGCATCGAGTTCGGAATGCCAATTAGAGTCTTCCAGATTGGACTGCACTACGACTTCAAGACCAATGGACTTGAGTTCAGAGACGTAATCGGGATTTCGGGTGAGAGCAGAAACCGTCCAACCATTGTCAAGTGCACGTGAGGCAAGCGCACTCCCAAGGTATCCACATCCAAGGATAGTTAAGGTTTTACTCATCAGCTGTCTTCTACTATGAATTGACAAAGGAAGTCAAGAATACCTACAAGAAGTGAACTTACCTTACCATCTGACTACGCGTCGTTCCCAAACTTGAAAAATACTCACGTCATCTTTGTATGCTGGGGCAATATATGCAGATCACCGGCTGCAGAAGCCACTTTTCGCAAATTGGTGAAAAAGAATGGTCTTGAAAAGAATATTACCTGCGATTCGGTAGGGACTATAAGCACTCACGAAGGTAACTCTCCAGACAAAAGAATGCAAGAGGCTGCTAGAAAACGGGGAATCGTGACCAGTGGTCGGGCGAGAATGGTTACCCATCAAGATTTCGTAGATGCAGATCTCATGTTGACAATGGATCACTTTAATCTATCGGAAATCAGACGATTGATGCCACAGGGAAAAATAGACTGTGTGATTAGGCCTTTTTGCGACTTCGTCTCGGGTGAGTGGGAGGAAGTTCCAGATCCGTATTACGGAGGGACATCAGGTTTTGAAAAAGTTTTGGATTTATTGGAAGACGGCTGTTTGCAATTGTTCGAATCTATAAAGTAATTTTTTCATTCAATTCATCAGAATGACAACTCGATTGGTATTGTATGAACGAATTTGAGTCTGTAGAGGAAGCGATTTCCTTCGCTACCAAATGTAACTTTCAAAACGATTGCAAAAAAAAACTTTCAGGCGGGTGTGTAAATGATGCCTATGCCTTGACCGGAGTGGACGGCAGAAAATTCTTCGTTAAGACCAACAATCTTAACTTTGAAGCTTTTTTTCGGTCAGAGGCAGAAGCTTTGAGAGAAATTCATTCCACCTCCACAGTGAGAGTGCCTGAGGTTCTGATCTTTGGAAAAACTCAAACTCTTTCTTTTTTGGTGCTTGAATGGTTGACTGAATACACCTCAACAATTGATGGATTTGAAAACCTCGGCAGACAGTTGGCTGAATTGCATATGATCGAACAACCATATTTTGGATGGCACATGGACAATTCCATTGGATCCACCCCACAACCCAATCATCGCTCTTCAAAATGGGTTGATTTTTACGGTAAACACCGATTGGCTCATCAGTTTGGTCTGGCTTCTTTGAAAAGGGAAGCTTTCATGGGAGGAAATACGCTCCTAGATGAATTTGGATACTTTTTCTCTGATTACTCCCCTACCCCGTCGCTCCTGCATGGGGATCTGTGGAATGGCAATGTTTCCTTCGATTCAAATGGAAAACCCTTTGTTTATGATCCGGCAAGTTACTATGGTGACCGAGAGGCTGACATTGCTTTCACCCATAAGTTTGGAGGATTCCCGGACTCGTTCTACCATGCATACAATCGAAATTTTCCGCTCAATCCAGGCTTTTCCCAACGCAAAATTCTCTACAATCTTTACCATGAACTTAACCACTTCAACTTGTTCGGTGGAGGATATGAGTATTCCGCCCAAGCAAGCATCAAGCAATTACTCGCAATGATACCATGAAAAATGATCTTCATAAAATTTTGCTCAGCAGTCAAAAGATCGATCGTCGAGTCAAAGAATTGGCAGTTGAAATTGATCGGTATTACAAGGATCGGGAAATTCTTTTGGTCACCTTACTGGATGGTGCGATTGTATTTGCCGCCGATCTAATTCGAAATCTAACCATTCCTCTCAGGCTGGATTGCATACGCGTATCAAGCTACGGAAATTCAACTGATCCCGAAACCGCTCCCCGCATCTTGAGTTCCCTAAAGTCCGAGGTTTTACAAAAGCACGTCCTGCTCGTCGATGATATTTTGGATACTGGAAATACTATGAAAAGCGTGTATGAGGAAGTCTCTGCAAAAGATCCTGCATCTGTTCAAACTTGCGTTTTTTTGGATAAACCGGAACGCAGACAAAACAACTTCAAGGCTGATTGGTCAGGATTCTCGATCCCAGATGAATTTGTCGTCGGATATGGATTGGATTATGCCGGCAGGTATAGGCAACTTCCTTTCGTAGCAACACTCAAATCTTCAATTCTTGAGGATAAATAAAATTTACCCATTTGAAAGAAAAGCCTAAAAATCCTCTCCGTCTCATTTACAATTGGACTTTGTCTCTTGCTGAAAGAAAGAATGCTTCCACTTGGCTCGCCATCCTCTCCTTTGCAGAAGCAAGTTTTTTTCCCATCCCCCCCGATGCCTTGCTCATTCCTCTTTGCCTAGGAGCGATCCGTAAGGCTCTAAAGTTTGCGCTTGTCTGCACTTTAGCCTCTGTTTTGGGAGGTTTGGTCGGTTACTTGATAGGAGCTTTCGGATGGGACATGATAAATAATCATTTTTTTGAATTTGTTCCCGGATTTACAAGGGAGAAGTTTGTACGAATCACCGATTGGTATAACGAATGGGGTTGGCCATTGGTTTTTTTGGCTGGATTTTCACCGATTCCCTACAAAATTTTCACCATCGCGAGTGGTGTTCTGGGTATGGCCCTACTTCCCTTTATGCTTGCATCGACGGTTAGTCGAGCCGCTCGTTTTTTTCTGGTGGCGGTTTTGATTTCAAAATTCGGAGAGAAAATGAGAGAGCAGATTGATCGACACTTCAATCTGCTGGCACTTGTTTTTTCTTTATTGGTGCTTTTGGGTTTTTTATCGATCAAACTTCTAAACTAAATCGAAATTAATCCTCCAACGACTTGATGGGATTTGTGATTGCATTTCGAAAACAATTCCGACAAACCGATACATATCTTTCATTGCCGCCAATTTCAATTTGGTCTCCCTCTGTCTCCATCTTTCCGAAAGAATCGACACGAGCATTCATAGTTGCCTTTTTACCACAATGACAAATGGTTTTGATCTCTTTTATCTCATCTGCCCAAGCCATTAAATACCTGCTGCCCTCAAAAGTTTCTCCCAAGAAATCTGTTCTAATTCCATAGGTAAGCACTGGGACACCTTCCTCATCAACAACTCTACATATTTGTTCGACTTGTCGCTTGGTGAGAAACTGAGCCTCATCAATGAGAATGCATCCAATTGGACTCCTCGGCTTTAAATTTCGGAACATCTCAAGCAGGTTGGTTTCTGAATCAAAAAGATGGGCTTTTTGCTCAATACCGATTCTGGAACGAATCAATCCAACAGCTTTTCTGGTGTCGACGGAGGATGTGAAAAGCATTGTTTTCATTCCTCGCTCCCCATAATTATGATTGGCTTGAAGCAAAGCCGTAGACTTGCCGGCATTCATTGAGGAGTAATGGAAATATAATTTAGCCATAAGCAGAATTCCTTCAATTCCTCTTATTCACGATCAACCTTGAGATTTTTCCTCTTCCAGCCTTTGCATGTATTCGCTGACGTTACAGGTTAGCATCCGAGTCCGATTCGGAGAAACCTCCAAGACTTTGGTGACAACCTCGTCCAAAAAAGATCGATCGTGACTCACGATTATTGCCGTTCCTTCAAAAAGATTCAGAGCCTCCTGCAATACTTCCTTGCTGCGAATATCAAGATGATTGGTCGGTTCGTCCATAATTAGAAAATTACAAGGCTTCATCAACAACTTTGCCAACGCAACACGATTTCTCTCGCCTCCGGATAGCACCGCAGTCTTCTTTAGCGCATCATTCCCACTAAAGAGCAAAGCGCCCAAAGCAGCTCTCGGGTTTGCGTTAGGATTATCAATCAAAGATTCTTCGACTTCTTGCAAAACATTGTTCTCAGGTTTCAGTTCCTCAGCCTGATGCTGAGCAAAGTAACCAATCACCGTATTGACTCCGACCTCTCTTTTTCCTGCCTGAAAAGGTTCCACACCTGCAAGTATTCGTACCAGCGTAGACTTCCCTGCTCCGTTTACTCCAACCACGGCAATGCGATCACCTTTTTCGATTCGCAAATTCAGACCTCTGAAGACTTCAACCTGCTGATATGATTTTTTCAACTCCGAGAGTTCGACTACTTTGTGACTTGCTGGAGGCGGAGTAGGAAAGCGAAAATACATTTTTTTTTCCTCAACTTCAGGCCTGATGAGCTCGATTTTCTCCAAAGCCTTGATTCTGCTCTGAACCATGGCCGCTTTTTTGACGTTCGAACGAAACCGGTTGATGAATTCCTTTTCCTTTTGAATTTCCTTTTTTTGGTTTGCATGGGCTTTTCTTTGCCGTTCGATTCGTGCAGCTCTTTCCTTAATGTAAAAGGAGTAGTTGCCATGGTAACTTCTTAGATTGCCCATCTTCAATTCAATGGTTCTTTCGGTCACTGATTCGAGAAATGCCCGATCATGTGAAATTAAAAGAAGGGCTCCTTGGTAATTCCGCAAGTATTGCTCCAGCCAATGTTGAGAAACCACATCCAAGTGATTGGTTGGTTCATCTAATATCAATAAGGACGGCATCTGAAGAAGTAGTTTGCCAAGAGCAATCCTCATTTGCCAACCACCTGAGAATTCATCGACTGGTCGATCCATATCAAGTAAGGAGAATCCCATTCCCATCATTACTTTTTCAATGCGAGCATTCATTTTTTCAGGCTCGAAGGACGATAATTTTTCTTCCCAAGAGCCCATCACGTCAATCAGATCATAAAATTCTTCGGTATCAGGTTCCATTTCACCCAATTTTTCTTCCGCTTCATCAAGTTTGCTTCGGAGTTCGACAATATCCGCAAACGCTTTTCCAGCCTCTTCACGCAGGCAACTTCCCGACACCCTGATACCATCCTGAGGCAAGTAGCCAACTGTCACAAAGTCAGGTTTTTCGATGATGCCCTCATCGGGTTGCACCTCTCCCATGAGCATGCGCAGCAGAGTCGACTTACCGGACCCGTTCGAACCCACCAAAGCGATTCGATCACGGGGACCAATCGATTCAGCAATCTCTATGAAGAGCTTCTTTTGACCAAAGGCCAAACTGACATCCTTTATGAAAATCATTTTTCCCCATTACATCGTCAGTCGAACAAGAGCAACGAGATTACCCAACAGGATTTGAAAGGATAAGAAAAAACGAAACCCTGTCGGTTACCTCAAGCATGATAAATGGAGGCACTCCAACCATCATTTTTCTGCAATAAAACGGATCTCATGAAGAGGCCTTACCGAAACCCTTCCGTAAGGGTGTCGTCCAAGATGCAAACTATCTGCTCGAAGTAATTTGTGAATGCAAATTCTAAGGTTTGGAGAAAGATAGCTTCCTTGTGACCTCGATCCCATTTTCGAATGACAAACTGGGCAGGGTTTTGCCAATCTCATTATAAAAACGCCATTTTCCATGCTGTTTGCCTTCATGATAAAAACCTATGAGGCTAGGCTGGCCATTCCCATGCCATTCCTCGTAAATTCCATCCCAGCGATCATGTAGCATTGCACCACTGGTCTTTAACACTCCACTTTCATACCATGTTTTGCGAGATCCGTTTTTCTGCCCGGATTTGTAAAAAGTTTCGTTCTTCAACTGGCCAGATGCGAACCATTCTCTGTGCACACCCTCCATCAAGCCATCAACCAAGTAATATTCAGTTTGTTTTCGTCCATTCTCATGCAAAGTGACGATCGAATTATTTTCATTCGAGTCAGATGGAGATGATTTCTTCAAAATACCTGCTTTCTCCGCTAATGCATCCGATCTTTCATGAAATTCATCCGTTTGCTGCTCAGAAACCTCAAGCAAACTTTGGTCAGAAACTTCTTGTGACTCTTCGGAAAAT
Organism: uncultured Verrucomicrobiota bacterium; assembly: GCA_902618175.1. Lineage (GTDB taxonomy): Bacteria > Verrucomicrobiota > Verrucomicrobiia > Opitutales > Seribacteraceae > Seribacter. The sequence continues at coordinate 27,031 of CACMZN010000017.1, read as the reverse complement.
TCTAGTGAACAGCCCCCAAAAGCGACAAAGATTAAAATAATACACAACCCGATCACAGCACATTAAATTATCCCTTTGTTTGAAGGGGTCAAGTTCCTGAGTAATTTCATGTTAAAAATTTGGATTGAGTCTGAGAACAGAAATTTTTCTTATTAGTTTTATGTCGACTTGGTCAGGACTAACCAAAAGTCACCCTATTCGACGATTGGAAAATTTCCATTGGACGAGCTTTCAGTTCACAAACTAATACAGTAAATTCGATCAAGATTGATCCTCTATTAAAATCTCAGACATACATAGCCCGAGACGGAATCTTATTACGACTCAAGCGTTTTTCTTGCATGTGAATCAGCAAAGAGCGAGCATCGACTCATGAGACTCCTACTTTATTTAGTTATCCTTTTGACCGCAGAAATTTCTACGCTTTTTTCGGAATCTTTTTCTTGGCCTCAATGGAGAGGACCAAATCGAAACGGAAAAGAACTTGGGAAACTCACTTTGAACCTTGCATGGGAAAAACAACCCCCAGAAGTCCTTTGGCAAAGCCCCCCATTACCGAGCCAAAGTGATGGAGGTTTCGGAAGTATTATTTCTGACGGGATCTATGCTTACTTATCGATTGTCTGGCATCGAGACATACCTAGCGAGGAACGAACCATAAATGATTTGGTCTTGAGGCAACTTGGCGTCCGCAAAATCAATTTATCAAAAGAAATTATTCGCAAAGCAGAATCTGATCGAGCTTCTCTCAATCCCAGACTCCGTGGAGGTAAGCTCGAGGAATGGATAGAAAATTGGTTGCTTGAAAACCTCACTCAATCTGAAAGAATGATCCAAGGAAGTTTGTTGGCATCAAGATTCAGAAAAGGTAAATTGGCAATTCCCGTCCCAGTTATCGAAAAACTTTTTCAAATCAAGGGAAAAGTATTTGCTAATCAAGAAGAACTGGATGGTTGGATAAATGAGCAGGATTTTGATTTTCGGATCAAGGAATTGGTTAGGAAAGCTGTACCACCCACCAAAAGAGTAGCCGAAGATGTGGTGGTGGCCCTTGACCTAAGGAATGGAGAAATGGTTTGGAAGACTTCTCTTCCAGGTATTCCTACAGGAAGAAACTCTTCCTCCACTCCTTGCATAGCAGAAGGAAAAGTCTTTGCTGTGGGGGGAAAAAGAATATTTTGTTTAGATGCCGAGGTTGGAGAATTACTTTGGGAAAATGAAATTCATCAGCACGGGGTTGCAAGTTCACCACTTTTTTACGACGGAAAAGTCTATGTCTTGGCAGGAAACCTCAGAGCTTATGAAGCAAATAGCGGCGAATTAATCTGGGAAAACGACGAAGTCAAGGGAAAGGCAGGTTCTCCCATTCTATGGAAATCTAAATTCGCCAAGTTGTTGGTCTGTAATTCAAATAAGAAAGTTTGTGCCGTGGATCCTCAATCGGGAAAAACGGTTTGGGCAGGATCAGGTGGTGGAAATTCCACCCCTGTAGTAGAAGGTAATTATTTGGTGGTACACGGAAAGCCTAAGGAAGTGGGGATCATTGCATATCAAATGAAGAAAAATTCCATCGTGGAAATATGGCGCTTTCCTAAACATACTCGTCGTTGTGATTCCAGTCCAATCATCTATGACGGCAAGGTATTTTTGATTGGATCTGGCATGCGTCTGTGCATTGACCTTTTCACAGGAGAAACTTTAAGAAAAATTCCATCAAAACATGACATCTCCTCTCCCGTACTGGTCAAGGACACCATCTTGGCCTTTGAGACAAGTGGTTCTTTCCTGAGGGCCTTTGATGCTTCAGCAGAAAATTTACATCTTGGAGAAAAATTTAAGGTTAATGCATTGAAATGCGCTTCACCTACACCTGTCGGGTCCCAACTGTTGATTCGCAGGGCGGAGCATCTGATAAGCTTGGATATTAACAATTAATCAGATAAATGATCCGGGGAATGCTTCCCTTGTATGTACGCCTGGCAAATGATTTGATTTTACTTAAAATTTAGGCGTCTAATGTGAATGACACATGGAACAGTCTTTTGTTCTTGCTTGGAAAGCAATGAAAATCGGAAACCTTGGCAATTTCTTCCAATTTTTCATTAGATCTCCTTAATTCTTAATTTCTGGTTGGATTTCTTGGCAGGGCTAAAAATATCTTTTCCTTTGGGTATCTATATAAATTTGTACAAATTTACTCATTTGTGAAAAGTTTTTTTCATGAAACTGATAGGAAAACTGGGTCGATCGGAGGGTTTTCAGTTACACTCTACCCACCTCTTCGTGTTGTCGAATGGTCGTCATTTTTATACAAGAAACATTCTTTCAATTACCAACCTGTACAAAATTTGTCCCTTTGGAAAAAAATGATTACAAAGAGAAAAACTCCTGATTCCCATCAAACTCAATCTGGTACATTATTTTTTGCCATGCATGACTAAAGAGTGCCCGAGGAGGGACTTGAACCCTCACTCCATTGCTGGAAATGGATTTTAAGTCCACAGCGTCTACCGATTCCGCCACTCGGGCAACAAAACCAATCATAGCACCGCCAAAATTCAAATCGAGCAAATTTTCGAAACATTAATCTATATTTGAATGAGATCGATATGTTAAATTTTCAACAACATCATCGAAATTCGGTCCCCAAGAGTTTTTTTCGACCAGTAATGAGGACCTTGATTTTCAAAAATTTCTTTTTTTCAAATTGGACTGAGGTGTAATGCTCAAGATTAATCTTACATATTACAGAAATCCAACATTCCAAGTAGTCGGATTTTCGATTTGAAAGTAATATTTTGTTCGAAAGAAAATGTCTCAAGAATTGTTCCACGCCCAAATTGGCTAAGGGTTTTGCGCACCTTCCGTTCGGAGAAATTTCCAAGAATTGTAGACAAGAAAAACTCCCAGCAAAAGCATGACCAATGAGATTCCGCCAAGTAATGTGGTCGGCCCATACTGACTTACCATAATGATCAGAGCGTACATTGGCATTAGAGTCATAAGCATGGCTGGAAAAATAACGAAGGAAAAATTGATTTTTGAATTTTTTAGAAAAACCAGAAAGGTCATTAATGCCAAGGCTGCCAACAATTGATTGGTCGCTCCGAAAAGTGGCCAGATTGCCTTCCAGGCAGGTTGAAGCGATCCATGAGCATCAGGAAATTTTTGAAAAACCAAGATAGTCGGCAAAGCAAGTGCAAAGATCGTACCCAAAAATCTGCTTGATCCCCCTTGCCAAGAAAATAATTCTTCCAATAGAAAACGAGTCAAGCGTGTGCAAGTGTCAAGAGTCGTGAGTAGAAAAGTACTTACGGCAAGCATGGCAAATTCAGTTCCCAATTTAAGAGGAATTCCCAAAGTGCCGAAGAATTTTGCTGCTCCGGATGCAAAAATGCCTACAGGAGTATTCCCAACCTCCCTTTCGACCGGAGTCAGTGCCATTACGCAACCCATGGCGAAAACAGCAAGTATTGCCTCTACCAGCATACCTCCATAGCTGATCCTGCGCACGTCAGTCTCTTTTCTTATTTGTTTGGAAGTAGTGCCGCTGGAAACAATGCTGTGAAAACCACTGCAAGCGCCGCAGGCAACCGAAATAAACAGAAAAGGTACAAGCATGCCCAGCTTCTCGGACTCCCAGCCTTCAAAGGCAGGAATTTGGATAGTCTCATTGGTAAACAGCATTCCAATCAAACCAAGAACCAAGATTGCGTATAAAAATCCAGCGCTTAGAAAATCTCTTGGTTGAAGAAGGGTTCCAATCGGTAAGACAGAAGCGATGAAGCAGTAGGCCAAGACGATTATGAGCCAAAGATCCTTACTCAATTCAACCATCGGGAAATGATGTCCAATTGCCAATCCCGCAAAGGTGAGAGGAAAGAAGAAAAGCGCCAACAAGCTTAGAGAAAATTTCTCAGTGCGTAAAAGAATGCCAAAGAGTAATGCCACTACTACAAACCAACCGGATGCCGTCGCCACTTCAGGCTGCCTAACGAATGTGTTCGCGGTCAAATCGAGGAATACAATAATTACATATACCAAAGCAAAAATGACAAAAAGCATGAAAATTTGGCCAACTTTTCTTCCGATTAATCCACACATGGAGTCGGCGATCGATCGTCCTTCGTTTCGTACCGATAACAAGGTGCTTCCGAAATCATGAACTCCACCTACAAGAATTGCCCCTATTAAAATCCATGCCCAAGTCGGACCCCATCCAAAATAAGTTGCTGCTAGAATCGGTCCTACGATTGGGCCCGCACCGGCAATTGAGGAGAAGTGATGTCCAAACAGGACTGATGCGCGGGTTGGAGCGTAGTCCAATCCATCCTGCTTTTGGATTGCAGGTGTGGGTATGTCGTCATCCAATCCGCATTGAGTTGAAAGAAAAGCTCCATAGAACCGATACGCCGAGAGACAGAGTATACAAGACATAATGAGAATGAGGGCGAGCATCGGAAGCGGTTCTATCTCAGTAACATTCAAGTGGTGCGGGCGGCGGGAATCGAACCCGCCTCTCAAGCTTGGGAAGCTCACATACTACCGATGTACTACGCCCGCGTGACCATATATCCTCTCTTTCCTATGATGACCGGGCAAGAAAAAACTTTTTATGGTTTGCCAAAGGGGACTTCTCCAAATTGATAATCGTGATAATGGCCTTCAATGATACAATGTAATCAGACATGTTTTTTGACGCAGATTCGAGTGTAGATAAGAAGAAAAGAAAAATCGACAAGGAAGCACTCTCATCCTCTTTAATGCACATTCCCAGAATGGATATTCAGTTGGTGCGTGATCTCATAGATACTGGAATACGTGAAATTTACCAACTGGAAGGCCGTTCGGCAGAGAGTCTGTTTGAAGACATCACAAAACTGAGACCCAATACACCGGCGTATCGACTGGCTTACTTAAGAATGGCTGTGTATTTCTCGGAAAATGACCCACCAGATGCGTCTAAACTTCATCCAAAATTCTGGCAGGATTAGCTACTCTCTTCAGGCCTCACTCCGATCCAGCTTTTGAAAAGCTTTCCTTGCTTGTCGGACCATGAAGAGTCCGTAACCAAAAAACATGGTTCCGTTCAATATGACTAAAATGGCGTGCTGGTTTTGGATCGTCGCACCAACCCCAAGGAGAGAAAATCCAACTACTGCGAAAACCCAACCGAACAAGGAACGAAATTTGATAATGCGTCTGAAGTGAGCAACACGTTTATCGCGTTGTTCGGGAGTGTAATTCTTCATGGCAATAGGATACTTTTTTCTTAATTTCTTTCAGGAGGTTCGTCGTCTGCACTGCCGAGTACTTCTTTCAGTAAAGTGAGTCTCTTATTTTCGCGATCGATATCCTGCAAAATCATTTCACCCCTTTTGCTGAGGCTTTGGACTTCAAGCATCGCTTGTTTGCGCAAAGTATGCTTGCAAAGAGAATAGATGGTCAAATCCACAAAGGAAACATCGTCTTCCAAAGGTTTGAGAAATTCCAACATTTCATCTGTAACTTCACCCCCGAGTTCACGATTCCTAAGCAATGCATAAGTAAGTCTTTCGCGGACGGGAGATATAACTTCATCAACCTTGGTTTTCCACGGCTTCACTTCAATGACTCGGTAAGGTTCTTCTTTTGATATGGAAACAATTTTAACCCGATCGATGCCTTGCAGCAAAACGAATGAAGTACCGTCGTCGTGCTTTTTGGATACGCGAATTAACCCAACTGTAGCAACTTCGAAAGGAAGTTCCAAATCCTCTTGCTCAGGAGACACGTCCTCGCGCTCGGCTACAATCGCAAACATCCGATTGCCATCCAAGACATCATCGAGCATCAATCGATATCTCTCCTCAAAAATCCTCAAAGGCATCATAGCCTTGGGAAAAAGGACTACCCCTCTCAAGGTCATAACGGGAACCTGATTAGGAATCTCAAAATCGTTATCAGTAGACATAACAATTTATAATCTTGTGGATCATGGCCAAAAGGTCAAACGGTTGGATTCTTTTCAAAAGACAGCCCCTGCAAGGGTAGCTGAGAGCAAACTTGCCAAAGTACCCCCTATCAATGCCTTGACGCTTAATGAAGCCAAATCTGATCTTCTTTCGGGGGCAAGAGCTCCAATACCACCAATTTGAATCCCAATGGACATAAAGTTGGCGAATCCGCAAAGGGCAAAAGTGGAAAGAAAAACCGAATGAGAAGACATGCCCAGTTCTTTCATTTCTGAAAGTTGAACATAGGCAAAGAATTCGGTGGCAAAAATCTTGGTTCCAATAAGCTGACCAACTTGAAGAATTTCTCCTGAAGACACCCCTATAAGCCAGGCAAGTGGAGCAAAAACAAAACCAAAACACGCTTCCAGGCTTAGTTTTTCGAAACGCTGATCACTCTCCCTGAGTATCCATTCATTGAGAGTTCCCGAACCAAAAAATCGAATGTCTCCGACAGCTCCCAGAATTTCATTTGCTAGCATAATCACGGCATAGAATGCAATCAACATGGCTGCAACGTTAAGCGCCAATTTCAGGCCTTCTGTCGTTCCATTGGCTAGAGCATCAATGGGATTTCGTCCTAAAGAACCTCTGGAAATGGTTAAATCCTCATTAACCTCTTCAGATTCAGGCAAGAGTATTTTTGCAACCATCAAGGCAGCAGGGGCATTCATAGCCGAGGCGCACAGCAAAAATTTTCCAAATTCCAATTTGGCATTTTCGTCAGCTCCCCCAAGCATCGCCATGTAGATGGCAAACACTGATCCTGCAATCGTAGCCATTCCCCCCACCATAACTGCGAGGATTTCAGAACGCGTCATCAAGGGGACATAGGGTTTCACCAAAAGTGGAGCCTCCGTTTGTCCGACAAAAACGTTTGCCGCAGCTGCAAGGCTTTCGGCACCCGACAAACGCATTACTTTACTCATCACCCAGGCCATTCCCTTTACGATAAGTTGAAGAACACCAAAATAATAAAGTAGAGAAGACAAGGCGGAGAAAAAGAGGATGCTAGGCAAGGCCATGAATGCAAAAACGAACCCCCTCTCGTCAAATACCTCATTCATGAGATTCAAGTCTGCCAGTGGTCCAAAAACAAAACCTGCAGCTCGAACCGACACCTCGAGGGCATTGGCAAAACCCTTTGCAATCAGTCCAAAAAAATACTCGACCCACGCAATCCGAAGAACCCCGAAAGCTATGATTAGTTGCAGAAAAAGACCGCCCATAACTACACGGAAGTTGATTTTATTCCGATCTGAACTCATCGCGTAAGCAATTGTCAAAAGACCCACTATCCCAAGGAAAGCCCTACCCAGAGAAGTTGGCTCACTTTCGCTCGTAATCTCAGCTAGAAAGTACATAACGCTGGAATTGTAAAACAGATGCCTTCAATTCGTACAAAAATAGTGAAGCATGCAACAACATATGAATGACTATGTAGGTCAGAAAAAAATAAGGGGGCAACCAAAGATCCATCCGAAATTCAACCCTCCAAATGCAAGCGAATCTTTTTTGTACTGAAAAAGTAATGATTTCGAAATGCTTTTGCAAAGGTAAGTTTCAAGATTGCCAGACGAAAGATTGGAAGACTAATAAAGAGAATGATAAGATTTTTTATAGTTTTTTATGTGTTTATTGCCTTGTCTGGTTGCGGAGTTCCCATCATTCCAGGTATCTGAGATTCGTTTTCATTTTTAGATTGACCGGATGGTTTCGAGTCGCAACTGGTTGTACTCATGTGCCCAACCTCTGATGCTTTGTTTAGAAAAGTCTTAGTCGTTGGCGGAGGGAGTGGGATCGGTCGTGCAATTGCCCTGCTGTTGAACAAGGAGGGATACCAAGTTGCAATTTGTGGAAGAAGAAGAAAACCCCTCGAAGAAGTCTGTCGTACCGCAAGCGGCTCGCAGGGTATGAACTTAAGGGAAGCCGATGTCGAGAATAGATCATCAGTTAGGAATTTGTTTTCATGGTTTGACCAAGAGTTTGGAGAATTAGACATACTGATTCATGCTGCTGGTGTTAATTTTGCAAATCGATCTTTGAGAGACTTGACCGAAAAGGAATGGGATCGACTGATCAACATCAACCTGACCGGGAGCTTCAATTGTCTAAAACCCGCACTGGAGAGGATGAGGCCTCGAAAAAAAGGAATCGTCGTGCTTTTGAACTCCGTTGCTGGGAAAAGGTCAACTCCTCTGGCTGGAATCGGATACAATGCCTCAAAGTTTGGGATGTCGGCTTTGGGATTGGCTGCAGCGGAAGAGGAAAGGAAAAACGGCATACGAATCATCAACATCTATCCTGGGGAAGTGAATACCCCCATTTTGGATCAACGAACCCATCCTCCCAGCGAGAACCACCGCAAGAACATTCTTCAACCTGAAGACATTGCCGAGGTGGTGGCGAACCTATTGACTCTGCCGGATCGTGTACATGTTCCGGAGCTCGTGATCAAACCGACTTTGCAAAGCTACGTTTGATCATGGGGTAAAGGGCAGGAAACAGCATCTGACTTGATTTCCCAGCAAAAGATTCAAATTACCAAGTTTTCCTTGATTGAATCAACTGCCCGTACGACATTGTCCCTGTGTCCAAAGGCACTCAGGCGGAAAAACCCTTCACCCGCTGGCCCAAACCCAGAACCTGGCGTGCCCACAACCTTGCATTCGTTCAAGAGCTTGTCGAACAATTCCCAAGAAGTCAGACCACCAGGAGACTTTAACCAAACATACGGAGCGTTACCACCTCCATATGTGGTTATACCCATCGATTTGAGTCCATCATTAATGATCCGGGCGTTCTCTAAATAGAAGGAAACTTGCTCGTCAGTTTGCCTGCGACCCTCCGGACTGAGTGCTGCGATCCCTCCAGCTTGTACCACGTTGGATGCTCCATTGAAGAAAGTGTTTTGTCTTCTGGTCCATAGCGAATGAAGTTTACCCGGCTCGGAATCTTCAGTTCTACATGCCTTGGGCACGATGGTCCATGCCAAACGAACACCGGTAAAACCAGCGGTCTTAGAAAAACTGTTGAATTCTATGGAGCAGGAATCGGCTCCTTCGATTTCGAAAATTGAACGAGGCAGATTCGGATCAGTAATAAAGGATGCGTATGCGGAATCAAAGAAAATCACAGCCTTATGCTCATTGGCGTAATCAACGAATGACTTCAATTGCTCCTTCGTGGCAACCGCTCCGGTTGGATTATTTGGACTGCAAAGATAGATGAGATCAACTTTTTCACTAGGTAGATCCGGAAAAAAATCATTCTCCGCGGTGCAAGGCATGTAAACCAGTCCTTCATATCCTTCTCCCGTGGAGTTCCCAGCACGACCTGCTATGACGTTGCTGTCAACGTAAACCGGATAAGCAGGATCTTGGACGGCTACAATACAATCCTCGGAGAAAATTCCTTGGATGTTGGCGGAGTCCGATTTGGCTCCGTCGCTGACAAAAAATTCACTTGGTTCAATCGATAATCCAGACTCGGCATGCAGATCAGAAAGAGCCTGTCGAAGAGACAAAAGACCCTCGGATGGACCGTATCCTGAATAAGTATCAACGGAACCCAACTGGTCAACTCCGTGATGCAAGCCATCAAGAACGGAAGAAACGATGGGTTCCGTGGTATCACCAATTCCTAACCTAAGAACTTCTGTCCCTGGATTTTTTTCCAAGTAAAGGTTTGTTCGTCGGGCAATCTCAGGAAAAAGATACCCTGCCGCCAACCTATCGTAATTTTTGTTTATTCTAGCCATTTATGATTGCGAATTGAATACATTAAGATGGATAAATCCGAGAAATTGGCAAACCGCTTATGCAGCGTATCATTCACCGCACTGAAGAAGAAGTCCATGCTGGCGGGCAAGGCGGAAGGAAAACAAAAAGGTTCCTACGCCAATGGTCAAATACACTAGGTTCAAGCCGACGGCGGCATATAGTAAATCCTGGCGCCAAACTTCTTCCAGCAACAAAGAACGCATTCCCTCAAAAACATAAGTTGTGGGTATGAGCACCGAAACCTCTTGCATCCATTCGGGTAAAGTGGACAAAGGATAATAAATGCATGAAAACGGAGCTATTAAAAAGGGAAGCACCCAAGTCAAGCTTTCTGCACCTAATCCGTATCGAATCAGAATTGCGGTAACGAACTGCGACATCGCCCAACCGGTGATGATAAGATTGGAAAAAAACGCCAATAATGGAAAACCCATCTCAAAAACCGAGACTCCAAAAAAGGGAACGGCAAGCAAAGCGGCCGGAATCATCCCAATCAAAGTTCGGAGAAAACTAATGCTTGCCAGAGCCATGACCAATTCCCAAGGCCGGAGAGGAGAGACGAATAGATTTCCCAAATTTCGCGACCACATTTCTTCCAAGAAAGAGAGGGTGTAGCTTATATGTGACCTAAAAAGTGTATCCCAAACAAGAACCACTGAGACCAGCAATCCGCCGGCAGTCAATTCTGGACTACTGGGAGCAAAGTGCTGCGAAACGAAGCCCCAAACTACCATCTGCATGGTGGGCCAGTAGGCAATTTCTATGATTCTTGGCCAACTGCTTCTCAACAGAAAATAATAACGAATGAACAGAGCAAATATTCTGGAAAGGCAAAACCTGTGAATAACCATCAGCTGTCGTCTTTATTTACCTGGAGAAAAACCTCCTCCAAAGTATTTCGTTCATATCTCTCGAGCAAGGCATGTGGAGTGCCTTTTTCAATCAGCTTACCTTTTTTCATTAATAAGGCAAAGTCACACAGAAGCTCCACCTCACGCATATCATGACTGGCAAAAAGAATAGTTGCCCCTCGATCTTTCCTGTACTGAAGCAGAAGTCTGCGTATCCATTCCGTGGTCTCCGGATCCAAGCTTGCAGTCGGTTCGTCAAGGAGAAGAAACTCAGGCTTGTTAATCATTGATTTTGCCAAAGAGACCCGAGTCTTCTGACCCGAGGATAATTTTCTGAGACGTCGATCAAGCATGGAATCGAGTCGGAAAGAGTCGGAGACTTCTTGAATTCTTTCCTGTATGCGAGAAACACCATACATTTTGGCGTAGACCATTAGGTTTTCTCTTACAGTGAGACGCTGAGGAAGATCAACGTAGGGGGAGGAGAAATTCATTCGGTGCAAAACCGAAAATCGATCTCGAATGAAATCTTTATCGAACAACCGAATAATTCCTGAAGTGGGTCGCAAAAGACCAAGCAACATCGAAAGAGTGGTAGTTTTTCCGGCTCCGTTGCCGCCAAGCAAAGCGGTAATGGTACCTTTTTCCAAGGAAAAGCTCAGTCGATCAACAGCCAATACTTTGGAAAATCTCTTGGTGAGAAACTGTGTCTGAAGAATACTATTCAAGATGCGTAAAGAAGGAATAAAGGAAAAGATACGGACAATTTGAAGTATTCAAAAATAAATTTGAAAAGAAATGAATTCAATCACTTCTCATCTGATTAAGTTTCGTTTCAACCAGACGAGTGGCCTCTTCCACACCTTGGCAAGCAAGCAAATCCTTATGAAAAATCAATTGGGAACTTACTTCAACTCGGGAAAATGGAAGTGGTAAGATAAATCGATCCCATGAATTTATTCGAAAGCATGAGTTATATTTGAAAGAGAGAAGAAGTATCGGATACTTGGATACCTTTGCCAATGCAATCACCCCGGATTTTGCTTTGTATGGGGGGCCTCTCGAACCATCTGGAGTGATCCCTACGTCGTGACCCGACTTTAGGATTTTTATTAAATCTCGGACTGCTTGCACCGCTCTTCGATTCCGCGAACCACGGACTGCTTTGATACCCGCCCATCCATAGAAGGTTTCCAACCAAGCCCCGTCCTTACTACCGCTGATCAATCCGTAGCAGAGTCTTTCCCTTCGAAATCGAAGATGCCACTCGCCGGCTAGAAACAACCGGTTGTGCCACAATGCGACGATGAGAGGTTGGTCATATTCAAGCAATTCCCTCTCTTCATCATTCGTACGATAATGCATCCTTATGGAGAAAGTCCAAATCCGATACAAAAAACCAAAAGGGATTAATATAAGTTTTGTCGCAAAACTTTGTCGATGCAGGACCTTGTCATTGCCCGACTTTTCTTTGGTCATCTTGCTTCAGAAATCGAAGAACAAACCAAATTCTGCCAAAAAGGCTGGTACTTCCTCTTCATGAGCATAGCCATATGCATTGCGAAGTGCGATTAAATCGGAAAAATTCCATATCAGACCAGTTTTGATCATAGCAAAAATTCCATGATTTTTTCTATCCCTAGGAGCTTCGATTAATGACAAATAATAGCCGATGCCTGTTTCAACAAATCCGTCAATCGATCCCGAAAGGGGAAATTCGTAAGCCAAATCCAAATACCCTGCAAAAGTCTGGCTTTGATTGCTGAATGGGATTACAGTCCCCCCAACTTTCTCGAAGGATGAATCATGATGATTGTTAATCTTGTACATTCCCCCAATCCCAAAACGCAGACGATCACTTTTCCATCCTCCCATAATATTGAGGACCAAACCTGGGCGATATCTCCTGTTTGAATATTTATTCGAATCTGAGTTTTGGGAGTGAGTTTTGTAGGGTATCGAAAAACCTGGACTTACAATGAAATACTTACCGAGTCGGGAAGTGCCGGATGTCTGATTTGTTGAGTAGGCGGATGGTGGCTTGGAAATTTCTACGGGCTTTGAAATCTCTACCTGACTTTGATCAGGTAGAGTTGTCGTAATCGAATGTGTTGAAGCAGGATCGGAGTATTCTAGTTTTTTGTTCGCATCAGCGTACTGAGAGGTCGGTTTTTCTGAAATTTTTGATCTGATTTGGGGCTTGATTGGTTCGACTGAAAGATCGAAGGGGGTCTTGAAGTCATTTTGACCGGACAAGCCATAAAAAATCTGATCAAAGCGACTTTGTAACCGATGCAATCGTTCGGAATAATTATTGATGTCTCTTTTCATTCCGTGAATTCTCTGCTGATGAAAAAAGGATTTCTCGTCGATTTCGGTAAAATAATCTGAAATTGGTTTATCTTCACCGTATTCATAATTTTGGGCATCCAACAGTGTTCCCCTGAACAGAGTTGTGAATAATGAAATGAATATCAACAGCGGCATCAAATTTTATTTAAGATGGATGAACAGATGTTGTGTTGGGCAAAAAAATACTATCGAAGATGGATCCACCTTAAGGCAACCACAAAGAAAAAAGTTTTCATCATCGGGAATTTTTTTTGGCTTTGGTCAAAATATTCGTGAAATAAGGAACAAGTAGGTGAAAGGCGAAAAAATATAGCACATTGACAATGCATCCACCAAGTAGAGCCATTCTCAAACCGTCCTCTTGCCTTGCAGCTTGCTTATATGCGCCAAGGTTTGCCGTTCGTATTTGGTCTTCCGTCAACCTAAGCCTGCCGTCGTAGAATTTCGCCGGAAGCTTTTTTTCCAGCACAAAGGAAGGGATTTGAGGTTCCTTGTCGAGTATGATTTCCCAGTAATCCCTCTTTTCCATTCCCAAAAATGGACCCACTTTGATTTCTCCGTAAAAAGTCAGTTGTATGAGAGTGGCTGTGAGCAGTAGCAATCCTTGTGAAACCATCCAAATTCTAATCTTCAAACTCATGGAACTCTTTTACCGCAATTCGACATCTAGTGCAAAATCTAACGACCCTTACTTTGATGGCTTGCGAAATTATGGGTTGCCAAGCATTTCGGTTTTTCGAGATTATAAGTAAGGTTGATGAGGAAAATGATTCTAATGGTTTTGCTGTTTGGGTTTGTTTGCTTTTCTTCGGGAGAAAAAATTCACGAAGTCAGAAAAAACGAAACCTTGGGAGCGATTGCGGGAAAATACGGAGTCTCGGTGGGTGTGCTGCAAGCTCTTAATGGGATTTCCAACCCGAATCTACTCTTTGCTGGTAAGAAATTAAAAATTCCCGATAACAGGCAGTCTCAAATAACTTATCATGTCAAACAAGGGGATAGTCTGGGTATCATTGCCAGAAGGTTTGGAGTGAAAACGTCCACTCTTGCTTCAATAAACAAGATTTTGCGTCCTGATCTTATAAAAGTGGGGCAAAAAATACTCGTGCCGATCAAGGGTACCAAGCATGCCTCCGCTTTTGCCCTCTTATCCGACTCAACCTTGAAAGCCTTGAATTCGGTTCGCCCTAAAGAGAAAAAATGGAAGAGAATCGTTTTCCACCACTCTGCAACTCCAGTGGATGATCCGATGAATATGCATCGAGTTCATAAAGCTAGAGGAATGAAGAATGGGCTGGCTTATCACTTTGTTATTTCGAATGGTTCTCGAAAAGCCAAGGATGGAGAAGTCTTTCTCAGTGATCGTTGGAAGAAACAACTCGACGGTGGACATATGAAAAGACAATCTGACAACAAAATCAGCATTGGTATTTGCTTGATAGGCAACTTTGAACTTCGTCCACCCACTTCAAAACAACTAAAATCACTTGAAGGTATTTGCAAATACCTGATGAGAAGATGTAATATTGACGCGGATCAAGTAACCACTCACAAACTTCTTCATCCGGGTCACACCGTCTGTCCGGGTAAGCATTTTCCATTGTCTTCCATTTTGAAGAAAATTGCTTCCTAAGCTCCGTCCAGCAAACCTTGTTCGCGTTCCAAGACCACTTTTCCCATTCTTGATTCGCTGTTCCTTATCAGACCCTGCGAGAAATTCTCCAATGAAAAAATTCGGTCAATCGGATGTTTTATCTGTGTCAGAGCCAGGGGACGAAGGACTTTTTCAATGGAGTTTCGCAAGCTGGAGTCGGATTGCTCTTTTTGCCAACGATCAAGCCAAAAGCCAACGAAGCGAACATTGTCAAAAATTAAATTGCGTGTGGGAAAACGAATTGGCTTACTGTCCATCGCCCCAAAGGTTACGTGGATTCCGCTCGATTTTAAACATTTTGCCAATCTTAGGGCACTTCTACCACCTATCGAATTGAGGGAAAGCGAACACATTCTTCCTTGAGTAAATTCTCGAACGCGAGCTGGCACTCGATCATCGTCGAGCCAAACCTCGTCAGCCCCGAAAATCTTAATTTCCTCAATTCTGTCTTCGTTTCTTACCAAGCTAATGCATCGAATGCCCATTTGCTTAGCAAATTGAATGACTGAAAGTCCTACAGATGAGTTTCCCGCATTCTGAATAATGAAATCCTTTTCTCTCAAATATTCGAAATCATTCAAGAGACGCCAGGCAGTCAATGGGTTTAAAATCGCAACTGCAAGTTGATCCAGAGGGATGAGCGCGGGCAAGTAAATCAAATCTTTCACTTTGCATTTGGAATAATCCAGCCAAACCCCCAATGATTCAGGCATGCTGACTAACTTTCCCATAACTCGAGAATCAACTTGCTTTCCAACTTCAACCACCTTGCCCACTCCTTCGCGACCGCCAATCGCCGGAAGTTTCCTTAATTTCCCATAGGTACCCGAAATTAATCCAAAATCGCTCGGGTGTATGGTGGATGCCTGCATTTCAATCAAAACTTCATCATCCCCAATGATGGGAGCTTCAATCACCTCAAGATTCAGAACATCCAATGGATGACCGTGCTGATGATATCGAACTACTCGGTTCTTCATTCCTCGGGCGCTCGTAACCATCCCATAGAACTCATCCAAGCTTTCGCTTTCTGTGGCCATTCGGAAATCGTATTTTTAGAATGTCGCATGCCATACCCATGACCTCCGAACGCATGAAGATGAAGTTCATTTCCAATCACACCCGAATTCTCCAAAGCCAAGTAAGCAAGCGCACTGCCTTGAACCGGCACATGGTCATCACCAGCATGAGCAAAAAAACAGGGTGGTGTTTTCGAGTTAATTTGAACTTCCGGCAAGAGTCGATTCTTGTTTTCAGAATCCACAAGATAAGCTGGATAAATTAAAATTCCAAAATTCGGTCTGCAGGCAAAACCATCATAAGCATCAATTTTTTCATAGGAACGAGAGGCCGGCGACGTCAAAGCCATTAATGCCAAGTGCCCACCTGCGGAAAAACCCAGAATTCCAATCCTGTCCGCCTTGATTTTCCATTTCTCGGAATTTCTTCTGATTATACCCATTGCTCGCTGGACATCTTCGAGAGGCGCCTCATGTTTGAGTCTGCCTTTTCGACGTGGAACTCGATACTTCAATAGAATCGAATTGATTCCCTGCTTATTCAACCATTCGCAGACCTCCGTACCTTCATGTTCGTAAGCTAAAATATTGTATCCACCTCCCGGGCAGACGAGAATAGCTGTCCCAACATTTTTTTCTACCTTAGTCAAATAGACCGTTATGCTCGGCTGGGAAACATTTGTGATTCTCATGACCTCCTTTTGCCCAGGATGAATTTCTTTAATGCTCTCCGGACCGATTACCTGAACCTCCTCCCCGGGGGCTACATTAGGCCAAAGGTTCATTATAAATGGGTTATCTTGACAAAAGCAAAAAGACAAAGACATCCAAAATAAGATCACCGATAGAAAAATTCTCATAACAACATCTCTTAAAATCCGACTCTAACTTGCAAAGCTAAAAAAATGGGGCTTTTTTTTTGTTGGCGTAATCATCGAACTCGAACAAGGAAATATTAGTCATGAGATCAAATTCCTTTCTGTTCAGTTTCATTGCATACCATGTCTTGTGCTTTCCCTTTCTCGCCAGCGAGAAGGAAGTCATCGATGCTTTCACTTCCATCGGTCGTGAAGGTAACGGCAATGAAAGAGCTGCAGATGCAATTCGACTTGCAGGAAAACTAAACGTATCCTCGATTCAGCCTTTGTTAGAATCTATGAATGAGGCGAACCCAGTGGGAGACAATTGGATTCGAGCAGCGATAGGAAAAATTCTTGAAGGAATACAAGGCAAAGACTTTCCAAGCGATATGATTTCAGGGTTCCTTAGGGAAAAGCAAAATTCGGGAAGTTCTCGAAAAACTGCTTTTGAACTGCTCATGGATCACAGACCCAAAAAAGCAAAGTTGTTCATAGAGGGATTCATCGATGATCCTGAGCCCAGTCTTCGCCGCATCGCAGTTGATCAAATTCTCGAAAAAGCATACGATGCAAAGGAGAAAGAGGTGGCCTTTTCCCTCTTCGAGCGAGTGCTTGAGAAGGGAAGAGACGCGAGTCAGATCAAGGAGGCTCAACAAGCTCTCCAAAAAGCAGGTCGAAGGGTTGATCTGATCAAGATCATGGGCTTCCTCGTCGATTGGAACATGATCGGACCCTTTGACAATACAGGTAGGCAAGGGTTTTACAAGATGTATCCTCCCGAAACCAAAGATAACCTTACAGCATGGCAAACAGGTAAAATGGGAAAGGTCAGCTGGAATCAGTACTCTACCTCCGATCCCTTCGGCTTATTCGACATTAATGAGCATTACGGAGAAATAAAAGAAGTTCTGGCTTACTTGAAGACCGATTTTTATTCCGCTTTCGACCGAAAAGCTCATTTTCGGATCGGTTCCAAGAATGCTTGGAAGATCTGGGTCAATGGCGACCTTCTTTTCGCTCGTGACGAGTATCATCGTGGGAAAACAAGGATCGATCAATTTATAGTCGAGGGTGAACTGCAGGAGGGTAAAAACGAAATTCTCCTCAAGGTTTGTCAAAACGAACAAACTCAATCTTGGACCAGACCATGGGAATTTTGCCTTCGGGTGACGGATCCAACGGGAGCGCCCATACATTCCTTTGCCCAGTAGAATAAAAATTGAACCATAGTGACAAAATGAAAATTCCTTGTTTGCCCCTGCTCTTGACTTTTTTCGTCTGTATCGACGCTCACGCCGACTGGTTCGGCTTTCGTGGAAACAATGGCAACGGAGCCTTTGATGAATGCACACCTTACGAGATTTCGCTGGAGGGAAAGTCGAGTTGGTCTGAAAAATTACCTGGCCGAGGATTGTCGAGTCCGATCGTGGTTGGAGATTTGGTCTTCGTTTCCGCTTGCAGTGGATCCAATCAAGAAAATCTTCATCTCCTTGCCTTCAATTCAAATGATGGAAATCTTGAATGGGAGAGAATATACAAAGCTACCGGAAGGACCATTTGCCACTCCAAAACTTGTGTGGCGGCCTCTACTTTGGCTAGCGATGGCAAAGTAATCCTGGCCCAGTTCTCTTCGAACGATGTGTTTTGTTTAGATTTGTCTGGCAATTTGCGTTGGTTGCGTGGATTGACTTTTGATTATCCCAATGCGGCCAACGGTCTGGGAATGTCTTCCTCTCCAGTCATTGCACAAGGAATGGCCATCATACAGGTTGAAAACGACGCCTATTCCTTCACGGCAGGACTTAATCTGAGGAATGGTACGACCGTCTGGAAAAAAAACCGTCCCAGAGCAGCCAATTGGACTTCACCGATCGTAATTAATCAGGGAGGAAGAGAAGTAGTTGTCCTACAATCAAAAGATGGAATCTCTGCAATCGAGCCAAACTCTGGGGAACAAATTTGGTCTTTTGATGAAGGCGCTTCGACCATTCCCTCCAGTGCCTGGTCGGGAAAAGACATCCTGGTGGTTCCTTCAAATGGTCTTACGGCGCTTAGAATTAACCAAAATGGAATCCGACCCGAAACCCTTTGGAAAGACAATAAGTTAAAACCCGGAACGCCAAGTCCAAGCATAATCGATGACAAAACCTACGTCATCAACAACGCCAACGTCCTAACCTGCGCCTCGTTGGAAAATGGAGAGATTCTGTGGAGACTGCGCCTCAAAGGTCCTTTGAGCGGTTCCCCAGTCATGAGTGAAAAGCATCTTTTCGTATTTAGTGAAACCGGACTTGGTCAGATCGTTCGTCTGGGAGATTCAACTGGGGAAGTGATTCGAACCATTGAACTTGACGACACCATTCTTTGTACTCCCGCTCTGACCAGAGAGGGTGTCTTCATTCGGTCGGACAAGAAACTTTGGAAGTTGGGTCCTTAGAAATTAAATTGATTTTCTCAGGGTGTAATTTGCACATTCGTAAGTCGATTCCTGAGAAAATTTCTTTTTTTTTCCGACACTTGACTTTTCCACAGATGAAGATTCTTAAGATTTTCAAAAGCCAAAAGAGACCGAATTCCATTGTCCGTAATTTCAGTCTCGCATAGATTAAGATACTGCAGGCTCACAATACTTTTCAGTTCTTTCAATCCTTCATCTCCCACTGCAGTTCCACGCAGGTTTAAATGCGTCAATTTTCGAAAACGAACCAGACTGGAACAGTCCTCATCTGTGAGGCCGGAGCCGGTGAGGTCAAGTTTCACCAAATGATCGTACAGTGGATTAAGCGCTTCCAGCTCTTTCCTTCCGACTGTTGTTGAATTTGTTACCTTCCTTGCTTCCACTAGCTTAATACCAATACCGATCGGCCGAATCAAAAGACCCGTTTTCTCGGACAAGGAATCTAGTGTTTTGGAAGAGATTAATTTCAAATCCTTGGAAAGAGTCTGATAGAATTGAAGATGTTTGGGCACATACTCTTGTGCTTGCATACCAATTGCCTGCAAATTTTCAATCCCGTCAGTTGCTCCTTTCCAAAGGCCAAAATCAAGTCCTTGAGCGATCCATTGGCGGATGATTTCCTTTTGTTCATTAGTCAGGGGATCTCCTTTCGGAGGCATAAGTTCAGGATCATCCAAAGTAAGTGTAGTTCTTGTGTAAAGAAGACTGCGACTTGGATGATCCACTACCACCACCGGTCCTCCGTCGCTTCCATGCATGATGTATGCCGCACCATCCAAGCGGAGTCCTGCTTTGGGTTGCTTTAATCGACCATTCTGTTCATGGGTGGCTTTGTGACACTCCACACAACGTTCTTGGAGTATAGGCAAAACCTCTTTCTCAAAGTTAATAATCCCCTTCAAAAAAGAAATCAAAGTCAGGTAGGGCAAAACAAATCCCAGCGAAATGCGTTTGAAAAGCATTCTTTTATTCTAAAAAAAATTCAGAAAATTTCGAGTTATATGAATTGCTTGTAGAAAAAAAATTTGTGAACTCACCGATTCTTTGACCTTGGAAATTCTGACTTGTGAGGTTTGAGAGCCATCAAGGAATCAGTTTTTTTGTCTCTGTCTATCTGATTCCTTGAGGTTTGCTGATTTTCACATCCCGGCAAGGATTTTCTTGCAAAATCAAAACTGACAAATATCACACTCGTCGCATGCTGAGCAATAAACATAAAGTACTAAACTCTCAACTTATTGCTGGAAAATGATTTAAAATGATTCCAAACAGTCAAAATTTTGTTGTCGATCAACTAAGGACAGTCATTCCTGCTTTTATTTATTCAGGGAGAAACAAGCCATGCTTCCTGTGTGAAATGGACTACGGTAAATTTGGCTTCTTTTTCGGCACAAGTTCATCTTTCCTATCCACTTTTGTAACATGAAGTCAATTTTTCCGCGTGTAGGGGTACTTAGATTGGAAGCCGCTATGACGAAAGTCACATGTTCAATTCCGAACCTGAACAATTAAATTGAACGAGAGTGCCGCGTGCTTTGCAATGGCAGGAATTGCTGGTTTTTTATACGCTCTAAGCGCAGTACTTTGCAAGAAAGGTCTTGAGACGGGGACAGGAACCATTCGATCTTTGGTCATAACCAACCTTTTTATGTCTTTCTGCTTTCTTCCCTATCCCATGCTCGCTGATCGAGGGATCCAAATCGATGATTTCACGATTGGATCCAGTCTTGGACTTCTCTTTTTCCTAGGCCAATTTTTTTGCTTTCTCGCTTTACGATCTGGAGACGCAAGTCTAATCACGCCCATCATGGGGGCAAAGACTATTTTAGTCGCTTTTTTCCTAGTCTTGCATGATTTATCCCCGAATACGATTTCATGGAAAACTTGGTTTTCTGCCGCATTGTCAGCCGTTGCCATCGGTATGCTTTCATGGCCGTCCAAGAAAATGGACAAGACGATGAAAAGTCTTGTTCTGGCATTTGGAGCGGCGGCGTCTTTCGCTCTACTTGACTCTATGGTTCCTTATTTCACTCACATTTCCGATCCATACAATCTTTTGTTTTTCGTGTTTTTCTCCGTCGGAGTTTATTCCTTGGTCTTCATTCCCTGGACTGAGGGGAAACTTCTGCCTTTTCGCCAAGGGATTGATCTGTGGATGTGGGCATCAGCTTTGCCTATGGGCATTCAGGCAATTCTCATGTCCCTTGCGATCGGTATGTTTAAACTTCCTACCGAAGCAAATGTTTTTTATGCCTGTAGAGGACTATGGGCAGTTCTGCTGATTTTTTTAATCGGCAAATCCATTGGAATCACCGAAGGGAAAGCTCCACCAAGATTGATTGTGCGGAGAAGTATCGGGGCAACACTTCTCTTTGCCGGGGTCTTGCTAATTGCCTTTTAAACTTCACTAAGTGGAAGCTGAAAACCTTTTGGACTTTTGAGAAGTTCTACATCGGTACAAGTACCATCATCACCCTTGTCACTGAGTTCAAGTTTTCCCGCTCCTTCGAAATCAGCGTGCAGTCGATCCAAGAGAATTTCACGAATCAATGGATGTTTTCCGAGCAATTCTGTCCTGATCACCCGAACTTTTGAGTTTTGTTGTTCAAAAATCGAACAAATTCGAGCAAGGTCTCCATTCTTTCCCGCATGCCGCCCCGGCGATAGAAAGAGTTGGGCAACCAAAATGTCTTCCATGCCTTTCTTCGAACATTCATCTAGTAAGGTTGCAAGAAGTGGTTCATTGAAATCATATTTCTTTTCTGGCCGACGTTCCATACAACAGGTTGAAAAGCCCTTTATCTTATTACTCATTATAGCTTGTAATTGAGTACCAATCTCCTCTCGGACAAAGTTGACTTCACGAACAGGAGTTCCATGGTCGACCAGGGCAAGGTATGGCTCTTGCATTTCCGTCTCATTTATGGCTTGCATAGAATGTTCGGCCAAAACTCGTGCGATTCGATCATCCCCCTTTTGATGAAGGCAATCTAAGATGCGATAGGAACGAGCCTTGTTTCCTTTCTCTGCCCATTGCTTTAATCTCTCAGGTAACCAAGCTGTGAACGCTCGACTTGGACCAAAGAAAAAAGGTAAAATTAAAATCGTAGTAAATTCCTCAGCCTCTTCAGACCGTAGAAAAGCATCGATCGACTCTCCGGCAATTCCATCCAGAGAGGATGGAGGGATCTTGTGCGAATGCATCAAGCCCATCGGTCTGATGTTAAAGTTGGTTTCTTTTTGGAGTTGATCAGCGATCAAACGCAGGTTTTTAACGGCTTCCGGGTCAAGGGAACCATTATCCACCAAGAAATATTTTCTCTCTTGCAAGCGATTTTGCATTGACGAAATAGAAGAATCACGCAAGATAATTATTACAGAGTTGGATATGGGAATCCTTCTTATAATAGTATAGCGGGAGATTTGTGATGAAAATTAAAGTGTGGATATCATTCATGGTCGTTTTTTCGATCCTGTCTTTAGGATGTACAAAGAGCAATATGCTCTCACCTGAAGACACTGCCTTAATCAAGGGGACGCAAAGAGGTTCCTTCGTTGGACTAGAAGAAGATCCGGATTCGAATTCTGATGAACTCTCCCCGATCGGCGCGTCCATATCCAACTTGGAAGAATCTGATGATCTACTTCCACAAGATCCTTTTTGGAATGACGTCGAATCTTTGGGAGATCGCCCTTTTGAACCAATCTTTTTTGGTTTCGACCAGTACAGCATCGGAGTCGACGAGCGAATTAAACTGCAAGATGTTTCGGCATTTCTTGTCGAAAATCCCAGTTCAAGAATCCTCGTCGAGGGATATTGCGACTGGAAAGGAACACCAGCGTATAATAAATCTCTTGGTGACCGCAGAGCCAGTAGCGTTAAAAATTATTTGATCGATTTGGGAATTGAATCCGATCGAATCGAGATCTTGTCCTTAGGAGACGAACTCGCCACACCTGATGCCGATCCGACCACGGCAGGTCTGGAGAGGAAAGCTCAATTCATCGTCCTTCGGGATTCCTGATGGACAATCATCCCCTTCATCTTTGGTTTCTATTTCCTTTCGTTCTATTCTTTTTGACCCCTTTTCTGGGATGTTCCAAGAAACAAGCACCTTCAACTGAACTTATCCGCTCAGGAAATACAACGAAAGACCTTTATTCAGACCCGACGAGAGACACTGGTTTCGAAGAGCTGGATCTTTCCCCTTCAGGCGAATCGCTTCAAGGAGTCTTCGTAGATAATGACATGCTCCTCAATCGAGATTCACAACTGGATGACTTTTCCGATCCACTTCATGTCATTCGACCTTTCGCTCCAGTTTATTTTGGTTTCGACCAATACAACATCACCAAGGATGAACGAACGAAATTAATTGATATTGCTGAGTTCATTCAATCGAACCCAAAGGCTCGACTTCTTGTCGAAGGTTATTGCGACTGGAAAGGGACGCCTGCGTACAACAAATCGCTCGGAAATCGCCGAGCAACTTCGGTTAAAAGCTATCTTGTTGATTTAGGTGCAGATGGAGAAAGAATTGAGACGGTTTCAATAGGCGACGAATTAGCCATTCCGAATGCTGATGGAGAGAGAGCACGTCTGGATCGAAGAGCAACTTTTATTGTTTCTAAGGGAACTTAAACCAACTCACGAAAAAACTCCTCAAAAGCTTCAATTGCTTTTTGCATCATCCCCAAATGAAAACTTTCATTAGGAGCATGCAGATTGTCTTCGTTTGTAAACAGTCCTAACATCAAAGCATCCAAACCTGCCACTTCTTTCAAATCGCGAACAATTGGAATGCTGCCTCCTTCCCTGAGAAAAAGCGGTTGGTTTCCAAAACTATTCTGCACGCATTTTTCGATCAATGGAAAAGCTTTTTTGCTCAGTTCCGACTCCTTATCCGAAGAGCCCGGCTTTCCTGGTGGAATCACGACGTACGGATCACCTCCTCCACTTATTTTTACCTGTGCTTCAACCGATGAAGGACAAACCGAAAAGATTGCGCGCTTGACTTTTTCAGCGATGTCTTCCCAGTTTTGATCAGGGACTAGCCTGCAAGTAATTTTGGCAAAAGCATTTGAAGGAATGACAGTCTTGGATCCTTCTCCTTGATAACCGCCTCCCAATCCGTTGAATTCCAAAGTCGGACAAAAACGAATTCCCTCTAATGGAGTATATCCGGGAGGAGGAGAAAATTCGGAAATTCCCAGAAAGTCAGCATACTGTAATTGTGTCATTGGCAACTTGGCCAATTCTTCCCTTTCCCATGGTTGAGGGTGGCAAACGTCATCGTAGAAGCCCGGCACTGCGACTTTTCCACTTTCATCATGCAGACTGGAACATATGCGCATAATCGCTTGCAAAGGATTGAGCAACGCACCTCCATGAACTCCAGAATGCAAATCTTGCTTTGGTCCTTTAATTTCAATTTCCAATGCGGTGAGACCGCGCAATCCGGTGGTCACGACCAGTTGATCAGGTGATGGACTGCCAGTGTCTGAAATCAGCAACATGTCTCCTTTCAGTCTATGTTTGTTTTCTTCAAGAAAACCACGAAAGCTTGGACTGCCTATCTCTTCTTCTCCCTCTATCAAATAAGTGATGTGAATGGGTAAATTTGGGTATTTCTTCAATACATTATGCAACGCTGCCATATGTACGATTTGTGGACCTTTGTTATCTGCTGCTCCTCGACCAAAGAGTCGACCATTTAGCTCCACTGCATCAAACGGATCGTGATCCCATAAATCGTAAGGATCTGGTGGTTGAACATCGTAATGTCCGTAGATGACAAGTTTGGGCCAGGCTGGATCTCCACGCGTTGCGAGTATCACGGGATTGATCGGAGTTTCAATCAGGTCAACGGCAAATCCCAATTCAGTGAGCAAATCACTTACAAAATCCTTTGCACCCGCTACCCCCTTGGAAAATTTTGAATCTGCTGAAACACTTGCATGGGAAACATATCGCTTAAGAGCATTGAGAGGATCATCGAGTGTAAAAGCCATGACTTAAAAGTTTTCTCCTGTTGCCTCCTTGTTTTGCAAATACAAAGAATACGCTTCGTCCATATTAGCCTTGAGAAAATCTATCCTTTTACCTGGATCAGGATGCGTGGAAAGAAATTGTGGCATTCTCGTCTTTTTCTCATTTAACATTTTTTGCCAAAAAGAAATTGCACCTCTTGGATCATAACCAGCCATCGCTGAATAATACAAACCGCGATGATCTGCTTCTTGTTCTTGCTCTCGACTGAAGGGCAGAGCGACACCTAAGGCTGAACCAACTCCATAAGCCCCTCCTGCCAATCTTCTATCGGATGATTTTTCATCGCGCATGGCAGCATCAAGAACTACCGCCCCAAGCGCAATTCCCATAGCCTGTGTCATTCGCTTGTTACTGTGCCTGAAAGCGACGTGGGCAATCTCATGACCAATCACTGCGGCGATTTCATCCTCATTTCCGTTCGCCAAATCAATCAGACCGCTGTTTATTCCAACTTTTCCTCCCGGCATGGCAAAGGCATTAGCCTCGCTTTTTTCGAAAACCACGAACTCCCATTCCGTTCCGGGCAAGTCAACTTGGGCGACTGCTGAAATTCTTTTGCCAATTTTTTGAACCAACATTTGATGATCTGCATTAGTGGAGACCTTTTCTTTTTTCTTCAATTCAGAAAATTGATTCCTTGCTTGCCGGGCAAGTAGCTCATCGGAAAGCATGGCCTTGCCGCAACCTGATCCGGATAAGACAAATATCGTCACCAGTATAATGAAACGCAAATTTTTCAGAATGACATTCATATCAATGCAGTCCGGGTGATTCAAGCCAAGTAGAACAAACTTCCTGACATTTTTGGATTTCCGAAAAGCCTAATGCTTGAAATGGCGAGACTTGGTGAAAACCATTGCCATTCCTCTCTCATTTGCAGCCTTGATGACTTCTTCATCTCGCACACTCCCACCTGGTTGTATGGCCGCACAAGCTCCTGCATCCGCAGCTGCAAGCAATCCATCAGGAAAAGGAAAGAAGGCATCAGAACAAACGACAGATCCCTTCAAGTCGAGTCCTGCCTCACCTGCTTTCCAAACTGCAATCCGAGAACTATCCACCCTTGACATTTGTCCTGCACCTATTCCCAAGGTACGCTCATCACCCGCGTAAATGATTGCGTTGCTTTTCACATGCCTAACGACTCGCCATCCAAAAAGCATGGATCGCCACTCCCTTTCAGAGGGTTTTCTTTCAGTGGGGATTTCGAAATGCCTAGGATTTATCTTCTTCTGATCTCGGTCCTGAACCAGAAAACCTCCTGGTATGGACTTCACTTCCTGGAGAGTTTCGGGTCCAAATCCAGACTTTGACAAAAGCAATCTTAGATTCTTCTTCTTTTTGAATAAATCCAATGCATCATCTGCAAATCCCGGAGCAATGATAACTTCACAAAAAATTTCGGAAATTTTCTCAGCCAAGACGAAATCAAGGGTATTATTTACCACGATAATTCCTCCAAAGGGGGCTTGACGATCAGTGGCAAATGCATATTCCCAAGCTTCTTCAAGACTATCTGCAGATCCCACACCGCAGGGATTGGTATGTTTGAGAATGGCAACCGTAGGTTTTTCGAATTCACCAATCAAATATGCGGAGGACGAAATATCCAGAATGTTGTTGTAGCTCAATTCCTTTCCTTGCAACTGTTCGAAATAATTTAAAAATTCACCATACAATGCTCCTTGCTGGTGGGGATTTTCACCATATCTAAGACCCATCGACTTGTCCGCAGATAAAAGTAGATTGGAAGGAAATCCGGAAATTTCTCCCATATCAGGTTCCAACATGTCTTCCTTTTCTAAATATTTCGATATGGCCAAATCGTAGTCTGAGGTAAGTGAGAAAACCTTTCGGGCAAGTTTTTGTCTCAAAGCCGTGGGATCCTCTCCGGAACTGAGCATTTGCTCCACTTCTCCATAGTCATCCGGGTCGCAAACTACGGAAACCGACAAATGATTTTTCGCAGCACTACGCAACATCGAGGGTCCACCTATGTCGATCTGCTCT
>CACMZN010000016.1 GCA_902618175.1 uncultured Verrucomicrobiota bacterium | reverse complement strand
TCTTACAGCAGGCGATTGCTTCTCAGGACTTTTCGATGAGGATGGGGATGGAGTTGAGAGAATGGATTCGGTCGTAGGTTTTTCAGGTGAAATATCCTCGACAGGTGTAGAGGTGAATATCTCTTCAACTGGCTTGGCGTCAATGGTGGGATTTGTTCCCGAAGGTGCATGAACGGTTTTTTCAGCTGTTTCCTCTATCTTCGCTATGGTTGCTCCTATCTCAACTTCGTCACCTTCTTGAGCAAGAAAAGCAATGACACCCGAAACTTCAGCCAACCCTTCCTGAGTTATTTTGTCGGTCTCAAGTTCGTAAATGGGTTGATCAATTTCTACGTAGGAACCATCCGAAACCTTCCAAGAAGAGAGAATGCCAGTGGCAATGGATTCGCCGAGAGCGGGAATGATGACTTCTGAAGACATAATATTACGGATTAAAAATTATCTGTAGGAATGGATTGACCAAGAGCCTGAGCAATTAGATGAGCTTGCTCCCTTTTGTGAAGGGTCAAAGAACCAGTGGCTGGACTCGCCGTGGAAGAACGACCAACATATTCGACTTGTCGACCTAAAGTCTCTTCCAAAACAGGCCAAAGAAAATTCCATGCTCCCATGTTCTTAGGCTCCTCTTGACACCACACGATTCTCTTGGCTTTGCCGTAAGCTTTGCAAATCTTGGTGAATTTATCCTTATTGAAAGGATAAAATTGTTCTATTCTAATGATGGTCGAAGTCGGTGCTCTTAATGACTCCCTTGCCTCCAAAAGATCATAATACACTTTACCCGAACAAAACACCAAGCTTTCTGTCTTGTTCGCTGGCGTGCGGTCGTCGAGAAATTCCTCGAAAGAATCATGAGTGAATTCTTTGAGAGAAGACACGCAAGACTTGTGTCGAAGTAGACTTTTGGGAGCCATGACGATCAAGGGTTTGGCGTACTCTTTTTTCTTTTGTCGACGAAGTGCATGAAAATATTGAGCTGGTGTAGTCATGTTGACGACGACGACGTTGTCTTCGGCGCATCCTTGAAGAAAACGTTCAAGTCGAGCGGAACTGTGTTCAGGTCCTTGTCCTTCAAAACCATGAGGCAAAAGCATGACTAGGTCTGAGACAGCTCCCCATTTGTCTTCTGCACTCATGATGAATTGATCAATGATGACTTGAGCCCCGTTGACGAAATCACCAAATTGGGCTTCCCAAATTGAGAGCATGCTGGGATAATCCAGAGAATATCCGTAATCGAAGGCAAGCACTGCTGCTTCCGAAAGGAGAGAATTGTAAACGCAAAACATTCCTTGCCTGTCCTCCAAATGTAAAAGAGGTACGTATCTGGTCCGATCGTTGGAATCATACCATACGGAATGACGGTGACTGAAAGTACCTCTCTCACTGTCCTGCCCGGAAAGCCGCACAGGAGTTCCTTCAAGTAATAAAGAACCAAACGCAAGTTGTTCAGCCAATCCCCAGTCAATGCCTTGTCCAGATCTAAAATTCTTCGCCTTCGCCTCGACTTGCCGCTTGATTTTGGAATTTAAGTTGAAATCCTCAGGCCATGTTGTCAAAGCGTTGACTACTTTTTCCAAGTCTTTCTTGGCTACCGAGGTATTTACCTTGGAAAAATCATATGGTATCTGCCTGACGGCTACCGAACCCTCGAAAGTGCTGGATTTTTTAACCGTTCGGACTTTTTCCAAGGATGCATCAAGATGCCTACGCAGGCTTTGGTGAATTTCATTGCATTCCTTCTCGTCCAAATCACCCTCCTCTACAAGTTGGTCGGAAAGAATCGATGAAATGGGAGGCATGGATTTTATCTTTTTATATAGTAAAGGTTGGGTAAACGCGGGGTCATCTGCTTCATTGTGCCCATGTTTTCGAAAGCAATTTATGTCGATCACTACATCTTCCCCGAATTTCTGCCGATACGCCAAAGCGATTTCGGCAACCATCGCCACGGCAAGGGGGTCATTTCCATTAACGTGAAAAATTGGCGCCTCAATTGCCTTGGCTACATCAGTACAATACAAACTGGATCGAGCATCGGAGGGGTCCGTGGTAAATCCAATTTGGTTATTAACCACAACATGTACGGTTCCACCAGTGCGGTAGCCTGGCAATTTGGAGAAATTGAATACTTCGGCTACTATCCCTTGCCCAGCCATTGCGGCATCACCATGAACCAGTATGGGTAAAACTCTTTTGCGTTCTTCATCACCGCGCAGTCGCTGTCTGGCTCGAGCCTTGCCTTCAACCACTCCATTCACCGCCTCCAAGTGACTGGGGTTGGGGGACAGATGAATCACAACCTGCTGGCCGCTTGAAGTTGTGCGTATGGATTCGTAGCCAAGATGGTACTTTACGTCACCGCTGCCGTGTGCTCCATCGGGAACAAAATTTTCAGAAAATTCACGAAAAATGAATTCATGGGATTTGCCCATGACGTTGGCTAAAACATTCAAACGACCTCTGTGAGCCATTCCCATCACGATTTCCTCCACGCCTTCGTCCGGACATTTTTGAAAGATGGAATCTAGTGCGGTAATCAATGTTTCCCCACCTTCAAGAGAAAATCTTTTTTGACCTACGTAACGAGTATGAAGAAAGTTTTCAAATTCTTCAGCTTGCACAATCTTGCGTAGGATACGAACCTTTTCATCATGAAGGAAAGTAGGTTGATTGAGTGTTGGTTCTATTTTTGATTGAATCCATCTCCGTTTGTCAGTCGCCTGAATGTGAAGATATTCGATCCCGACGTTTCTACAGTAGGTTTTGTTTAGACGATCAAAGATTTCCCCTATCGACATTCTGACTCCACCCAAATAATTTCCTGAAAAGTGGACTTCTGAGAGATCGTTTGGACCGAAGCCTAGTCTTTCCATGGAAAGTCGAGGGTTTTCGGCTATTTCTCCCCGGAGTGGATCAAAAGTTGCCTGTGTATGACCAATGTCCCTGAATGCGTAAATTGCTCCATACAAACGAGCATGTTTTTCAATCGAATCATCATCCTTTTCGATCTTCTGTCCGTGGGAATGAGGAGTTGCTTGTCCGTTATCGCTGCCGAGGTGAAAACCTTCGAAGAAGCATTGCCACTTCGAATCGAGAGAAGATGGATTCTTCAACCATAAAAGGTAGTTGTTTTCAACCTCGTCAATGTTCCAACGAGTGGCAAAAGTGGGATTTTCCATGTGTATATTTGTCACTCTTATCTCGTATTCGTTAAAAGGACCAATAACAAGGAAAAGATAATGAATTTAACCATCTTTTCATTTTATTGAGAAATCTTAGCTTTGACTAAAGAAATTTGATTTTGCGTTGTTCGAAAGGATGTCTTGTTCTATTGATCCAAGGGTCAAGTATGAAAACTATGGATTTCATTTCATTACTTGCCATTTGACAATTTCTGAAAAGTCAGCCGATGAGGGCTCCAAATGGGTTAATGTCAAGAATCCTCTGCTTTTCTAACTGCTCCACCGAAGTAGGAAAAAAATGGGATTCAAAACAGAAAGGAACCGAATGCCAAAGGACGGCAAAAAAAGTAATGGGGTGAAAGAGTTCGGGCTTAGCAATTTTTGAAATTGCATTGTGAATCAAGTCATTTTGAAAAGATCAGAATCTCTTTGTTTGAGCAAGTATTCAACATGAAAAAAGAGACAAGTTTTTTACCTTGGAAATTTGCTGACTTTTTATTCTCCAAGGACAAAGCAAAACTATGGCATAATGTTGCATTAGTTAAAAAATCATGGACAAAAGCATTTGAAGAAACGATTCCCCGTACCTGTCGGGCCAATTCTTATGCGTACTGGATGCATGCACCGGGGACAATGACCGACGTATGCGTCGCCAATTTTATTTTTATAAATTCTACCATAGGTTCCGCAACGAATGTAGTGAATTCCTAAAAAGGACTTATCAAGACCAGCCTTGGGTTGGTTTGCGGGTGATCCTGCTTTCATTCTGATGCCAAGCTTTGCAAGCCTCGCATCAAACCGTCCACTCTTTGGGTGAGCAAGTTTGCTTGCACAGTTAAACCATCTTGTCCTTCAATTACTTCGGAAACCCAAGTTTTTACTCTTTCTTCTATGAACTGAAGTCTTTTCTCGGAGTCAGGATTGGATGCAAGGGCAAGAAAGCTGGTCTGCAAGTCCGATTCAGTGGCATCGGTTTGTCCAAGCATCTCCTGCAAAGCCAGCAAGGAGTTGTTTATCGCATCATCATGAACCTCATCATCTGATTTTTTCAATGATTCAAGATAGTGAGGAGCTGCAGGTTGCTTGATCTTTGGGGCATTGGGACCCGCATCCTTAAACAATTTAAAGGAGATGTCGGAGCTATTTTGACTAAAGAGGGGCTTGTCATTGAATTGGAGAGTCGAAAGCATTTCCAGTTCTTTGCGTAGTTCCCTAAATTTTTCTCTTGATTGAATTTCTTGTTCTTTAGTTATAGAACGAATAATGTCTGCCTTCATAGTGAGAGCTAATTCGGCTATTTCCTCAAGTATCGAAAGAGTTTTCTCCAAAACTGAATGTTGTGTTTGAAGAAAAGAAATGGCTGACTGCAGATATTCTTCCAAGTTTTCCTTCGTTTTCAAAGGAACATCATCGTCTCCTATTGGTAATTTCTTCCGCGTGGTCTTTGATAAGCGAAGTCGCATACAACTTTTTAAATAACGGAAATGGTCTGCTCTAATCAAGCGGAAAGGCTGGCCCTGCCAAAAGCCGACTTCGAATAATAAGCCGATCCAATTAGTCTTTCCCCTTCATAGAGGGCTAAAATTTGCCCCGGAGTCAGTGCTCTTTGTGGTAAGTCAAAAAAGATTTCGGCGTTTTCATTCATCTGCGGGATAAGTTCGAGCTTGGTTGAAGGATCTCTGTAGCGGGCTCTGCCTAGAACACGGATTGGTTCAAGTGGAGTATCGGAATTCAGAAAAGAAAGGGACTCTACCCTGAAGCGGCGACTCCAAAGCGTGGATTCCGAAGGATGTTCAAATGCCACGATCAATTGGTTTCTGTCTTCATTTTTTCCAGTCACGACATAATTCTCATGGTCTTGGTTGGATGGAATTCCGATACCCCTTCTTTGTCCGAGCGTATACTTGTGAAGCCCTCTGTGCTGACCCAAGACTTGCCCGTTCTTGGTGACGATTTCTCCCGGGTTGTCATCGATGAAGTTTGAGAGAAAGTCAGGAATTTTGACTTTTCCCAAAAAGCAAATTCCTTGACTGTCTTTTTTATTTGCCACATGCAGATTCCATTTTAGTGCTAACTTCCTTACCTCAAGCTTGGTGATTTCTCCCAGAGGAAATCGGACTTTTTCCAACTGATCACGGGAAAGGCGGGCCAAAAAATAGGATTGGTCTTTAGTCTTGTCCATTCCTTCCCACAACTGAGCATTCCCGTCGCAACCAATCAATCTGCGGCAGTAATGACCCGTAGCCAATGCATCGAAGCCTTGCCTCATGGCAAAATCAAGCAAAGTTCCGAATTTCATATTGCGATTGCAAAGAATGTCGGGATTTGGGGTGGTTCCTGAAGCATAACCTCGAATCATTGGTTGAACCACCTCTCGTCGATAAAAGTCCACGAGATTCAAGACTTGAAAGGGGATTCCCAAGTGTTCTGCGATTCTCTTCGCATCCTTCAAGTCTTTAGCTCCTGGGCAATCACCCAACAAGTCGTTCTCATGCTCCCAAGTTCGTACGTAGATTGCTTCTACCTCATGTCCTTGATCGACAAGAAGTGCTGCTGAAACGGCACTATCCACTCCTCCCGAAAGAGCGACGAGTATCTTTTCACTTAAACCTGCCATGATCCACTAGACAAACCTAGACATGACGGCGCTCATCGGCAAAATTTTTCTATTGGCTAAAGCGAAATGGTCAGATTTGTTCGTCTGCTGTGTATCATAGGGGCGGAAAAGTTTGGATTGAATCGGATTGCAACGGGTTTGTTTTTCTAGAGGCGGACTGGGACCACAGCCGTCTACCAATCGATCTTGTTGAAGAAATGGGTTTGGTGGGAGTTCATTTCAAGCAACTCCCATCTATGGAGAGAGCTAAATTGGGAGGTTATTGCAAAAGTGGGGAAGATCTCGTCTTCGTTCTTGAATCTTCGGATCATATCGATTCCAAAAGGAATGGGAAAGCCCTTTTTGTTGCTTCCGAATTCAGTGACTGGGATGCCGCCGCCGGAAATAATTCTTGGCGATTAAACTTGGACGGTGACTCTCATATTCTTCGAGTTCCATGGAAGGAATTCGCTGGCCACGGAGAGTTTTGTTTTAAATTCATCACCGAAGATGGAATCTGGTTAAATCCTCCCTCGAATTTTCCATTTGTGAAGGAAACTTATCCGGGCGCCACAGATTACCTCTTTGATCCCAGAAGAAGCGGTAGAGATGTATTTAACTTTCAAATTCTGGAGCAGTCCGATGAAAATTTGAGGCATGGTTGGTTTGAATTCAGACCCAAGGGGAAGTTTGGATATTTTCAAGAGGGAGGATTTGGGAAGTTTAGAATTTTTGCTCCTAGAGCCGAAAAAGTTGATTTGCTGATCTATCATAAGCCCGAAAGTAACAAGCAAATACGAATCTCTATGAATCTACAGGAGGACGGATCTTGGGTTTATCAAAGTAAAAACAAATTTGAGGACTGTTATTATCGATATGGAATTTTTCATCAAGAAAGAGGAAAAAAAGGGGAATGGATCGAAAAAATCATTCTCGATCCATATGCCAAGGCCGCGGTGGGGAGAGATGGTCCAGGTTTGGTTACCGTTCCGGAATCACATTTGAATTCTTCAAAATGCTTTTCCATTCCCAAGATGAAGGATCTTGTAATCGTGGAAGTCCATATTCGAGATCTATTGACCAACGCTCCCATTGATCTGTCTTCCGATGAGCGGTTGGAGTTTCGAGGATTGAGTAAATGGTTGCAATCTCCCGATTGTTATCTTCGCAAGTTGGGAGTGAATGCCGTTGAAATCCAACCAATTTTGGAATTTGATGGGAATAAGAAGTCGGAATACCACTGGGGATACATGCCGGTTAGTTTTTTTGCTCCTGCATCCGCTTATGGAAGCGATCCGGAAAGTGGAATTTCCATTTCGGAGTTCAAAGAACTGGTCAAGGCATTACATGAGTGCGGTCTCGCAGTGATTCTTGATGTCGTTTATAACCATGTGGGAATTCCCAATCACTTGTTGAATTTGGATAGAAATCTTTATTTTCGTACAGAGGATAGTGGGAAGTTGCAAAATTGCAGTGGATGCGGAAACGATTTGAGATGTGAGGCCGAACCAGTGAAGAAACTAATTTTGGATAGTTTGAAGTACCTAGTGGAAACCTTCGATCTCGATGGTTTTCGCTTTGATCTTGGAGAATTGATGGGGTTTGATTTACTCGAAGAAATTCAAGAAAAAATGGATTTTCTCAAGCCTGGAATTCTTCTGATAGCTGAGCCGTGGAGTTTTCGAGGTCGCTTGCCTACCAATTTGAATTGCACCAACTATTCTCTTTGGAGCGATGAGTGTAGGGAAAAAGTTTTCCAATTTGTTCAAGGAAAAGGAAACAAGATAGATGCATTGAACTTCTTGCGCGGCAAGTTGGACTTAGGAAAAAAATACCCTTGGCAGTCATTGAATTATCTTGAATCCCATGATGATTATTCTCTGGTTGATCGTTTTTGTTCGATTGAAGAAATCAAGAAAGGCATCGAGCAGCAATCCATCCAGAAAGTGAAGCTTGCCTTAGCCCTTCTTCTCCTCTCACCAGGAGTACCAATGATTTCAGCAGGGCAAGATTTGATGCGGCATAAGCAGGGCATTAGAAATACCTACCGAAAGGGGAATTTGAACAAAATCGATTATTCCAGGTTTGAAAAGTATCGGGAACTTGCCCAAGACATACGTTTCCTCATCAAATTCAGGCTTTCTGATCAAGGTGAGTTTCTTAGACCTCATGATTTCGGCGAGTGTCATTACCAAGAATTGGATTTCGCAAATGAAAGCTGCCTGGGTTTGAAAATATTTCATTCGAAAAGTGGGAACGCATACTACCTTTTGGCAAACGCCTCCCCGAGCAAAATAGAATTTTCTTTGCCCGAAACAAATAATGGCAGCCTATCAGTTCTCAAAGATGGTGTATTTGTCGAAGGAGCTGGGCTCAGTGGTTGCCTGCGACCGCTTTCGTATTTGGTTTTTCGTTCAGAATCTTTCCGTAAGTAAAGAATTCCCGAGCCAGTCCATAGCGAAGATTTCGAAAAGAGTGGATTAGTGAGCAAAGCTTTGTCAGATTCATTAATTCTGTCACAACCAGGAGGCCGGCGAGTAGGATTTCAGCTCTCTCTTCATCAAGCTGTGGGAATTCTTTGATGCGTTTTGAGATGGGTAATTTTGCCATCTGTTCCTGAAGGTTCAAGAGATCATGGAGATGAATGATTCCCTTTTCTTTTAAACTGATTCCTTTTGCTTCAGCGATCGTCTTCTGAACAAACACAAGAGCCCCACCAGTGCCCACAATTGCTTTGTTGCTGAGGTCCATTGAATTAAATGATTTGGACAAGGTTTCCCGAACAAAATTTTTCAGTTTATTGCATTCGTTTTGAGGGATCGGATTCCTTGGTTTGGAAAAAAATCTATTGGTCAGTTCAACTGCTCCCAGAGGCAGACTTTCGAATGAACTAGCCTTTTGGGATCGAAACACAATTATTTCGATGCTTCCACCTCCGATGTCGATACCTACGAAGTCATTAAGTCCTAGAATCTTGGGTTCGCAAAGCAAGGCTAAGGAAACGTATCTGGCTTCCTCCTTCCCTGAAAGAATATGGAGGGGAATACCCATTTTGTGAACCTTGTCGGTTATACTGCCGGCGTTGTCCGCCTTTCTTAGCCCATGAGTTCCCACCGCAATCAAATTCTTGAGATCAAATCTTCTGGCTGAATCATGAAGAATTTGAACTGATTGAAAGACTTTTTCAATTGATTCCGCAGTAAGTGAACAAACGGATTCTTGGGTTTGGAAAATCATTCTTCCGGGAAGGCTTTGCTGATGAACGATACATAAGGAATCCGAACTGCCTTTTTGAAAAACAGACAGCTTAGAAGTGTTGGATCCAATGTCGATTATGCCAATCTTCATCAATTTAAGCCGAAGGAATAATCCTTGGGTCCTATAATGATTGTGAATTCACCTTTGGAACTTCCTGCTTCAAATTGAGAGATGACGTCCGTGATCTTTCCGGACAAAATGGTCTCATGTAATTTAGTGAGCTCCCTTGCAAGACATATGAATCTATCTTGCCCCAAAATTTCACAGATGATCTGCAGGTTCTTATCGATTTTGTATCTGGAATCATAAAAAATCAAAGATCCTGAAAAATCTTTCCACTTCTCAAGTATTTTTTCAACTGCCGCGCTTTTTTTGGGAAAGAAACCAAGATAAAGGAACTGGTGTGTTGGCATTCCAGAGGCGGTCAATGCGGTTATGGCAGCGTTTGGTCCAGGAATTGAAATTACTTTAAGGGATCTGGCTTGACATTCGCGAACTAGACGGAATCCCGGATCACTCAGAGTTGGATACCCTGCATCTGAAACCAAGGCAACATCCGTACCTGCTTCAATAAGGTCTGCAATTTCAGCACATTTAGTTCTTTCGTTTTCCTCACGATAGGACACCAATTTGGAAGAAAGCGAAAAATGGGACAACAACTTACCTGTTATTCTAGTATCTTCGCAAGCGACTACCTGACATTGATTAAGGGTTTTCTTGGCTCTCTCTGTGAAGTCATCCAGGTTACCAATTGGAGTGGCAACTACGTAAAGGTTGCCTGCTCCTGTTTTCGAACTATCCATTGCCAAGTGATGAGACTTGGAAAAAAGACTTTCTTTTGCTAACGGTTAAACCCACCGCGGTCAAATCCGCCCGGCAAACTGTACTCCCAACTTGCCGGTCGTCCCTGAGGCATCCGAGAAGTGTCTGGGGATGCGGTGAAGCATCCGCTCCAGGACAAGGAAATTGAGCATAGTAGAATCAACCAAATTCTTTTTTTCATAAATTTATAAAGTCTCTTCTTTTTCCGGGATGATGAAAATGGAATCCCCGGGCCTGAGGGTGTTAGGTTCACCAAATTGGGGGAGTATGTAAGCGAGCAAAAAACCCTGTCTTGAACTTTGTACACGAATTCGGGCGGCTTCTCTTTTGTCTTTCCACACTGTGAATACAGTGCCAGTCTTGACTCCCCTCTCCTCACCGAAAGGAAGCAAAACCATTCCTGAAGAACTATCGATTCTGGCAATTGTAGAAGGTGTTCCGCTCTCAGAGATGGCGGATTTTTGGACGGCTCCGACCAAGTGGTCGTTGGTGATTTTGGGAGGACCCTTCTCCTTCAGCATAAAAGGATTAACTTCTTCTGAAATTTCGGAAGCTGCAATTTCACCACCTTGTTGTTTCGACAGCATTTCCTCGATTCCCTTTTTGTAACCTGCGGCTTCAGCCAGCCTGACTTCTTCTCTTTTGGCTTCCAATTCTTTCTTGTGGGTATCGAGCATTGCAGTTATTTCAGCTTCGTGAGATTTCTTGTCATTGGCTCGGTCTAACTCGAGTTGAGAATTTCGAGTCTTATATTGAGAAACTTCAGTCTCCAATGCTTCTTTTTCAGCTTGTCTGTCAATTTTCGACTGGTTGAAATCGGCACTTAAATTTCGCCAAGTTATAGTAAGATCCGCCTTTTCCTCCTCTAATCTATTTCTTTCTTCCTTTTCATCTGAAAAAAGATTCTGGTATTCTCTGAGCTCTTCGTCACGCTCAACGATCATATCCCTGAGCTTGGAAATCTCATTGTACTTATCATGCCTGTCTTTGTAAAACATCCCAATCACAGTCCTGAGACGATTTGCTCGGGGAACCGCCTTCACTAAAGTACCATCTTTTTTCTTGAGGTTTTCTTTTGGAAATTTCATCTCATCTTCGAAAGGATCCATAAAGTTGGCTGGGGGAGTGAGATTGATCGCTGGGTTGGGTTTCCATTTTTTGCTTTCTGAATCCCACACCAATGCCTCGGCCCCGAATTCCAAGGTAAACAGATCCAAACTCTCCCGGTAGTCGGAATTCCGAAAGATTGCATCTTCGGATGCGCGGAGAGAATCTGCCGCTTCCAGAAGAGGGTTTTCATCATCTCTGTCAATTTGCTCATTAGCGTCAAAAATTTCCATGAACTCCGTTTTCTTGACAGAGATATCTTTCCACTGCGCTTCTTTCTCTGATTGGAGGATGAAATACGCCCCATCCACCACTTCATCGAGAAAGGAAGCATCCATGGTTCTGGACTTGTCCAGTTTGAACCACAAAAAACCTGCAAGTCCCGCAACTGATAGAAGGCTTAGCAGACGAAAGATGGTGGCGAGAGCATTCATGGGATTGTAAGTGTGGTGTCTAACATGATCTCAAATATTGGGTTAGGCAATAGGATTATTTTTTTCAGTCTTTAATAGACTCGGATTTCGTGAACTTGAGCACGATCGATTCCATTTGTAGACAATATCTCAAGTTCCAATCCATGGGCTTTAAACATGGCAAAGGAATGATGACGAAAAGACTGAATGTTTTCTACCTCATGCGCCAATTGATGATATCGTCCAATACCATCCAGATAGTACAATTTATATTCTTTCACTAATGAACAGATGGTACGATTTTCATATTGTTCAGGTAGATCCGCATATGAAAACGCATAAGATGAATCAAAACAGATTTCGATTACGCTGATATCCTTCTCCTCTTGCCATTTCAATTCCAAAAATTCCGGATAACGAAATGAAGTGGGCTGAGAAATCCATAGGTTAGGAAGACTAGTTGGTCGATGTTCTAGATTTTTGGCGTAAGCTGGTTCGTAAGCTTGTTGGTGAGGAGTGATTTCCAGGATCGGACCAGAAGCTGGGCCAGGGTATTTCGGGAGGATTGGCAGGTGTTCACCAAAGGAATTGGCAATTGTTTTTTCCCAATTTTCTTTTTTGCGACTGAGAAGGATGCCAGGCGGGCTGTTTGGTTGCAGCGGGATGGAAAAGGCTGCCGAGGAGGAAATTTCTAAATACACCCAACCTTTTCGTCGGATTTCACAATTTGGATTGATTTCGAACCATCCTTTGCTGGATTGACTTATGCTGATTGTGGTGGAATATATGCAATTACCCGGAAAACTGCAAAAATGACCGGATCCCAACAGTAATCGAAAATCCACTTTGCATGAACATTCGAATTCGAGCATGATTCCAACCTTTTCAATTCTAGTTTCGCATGCAGGGAATTGCACAATGAAGGAATTGGAAATCACGTTTCGAAGAGGACGATTCATTCCGTGAAGGTTCCAAGTTGATAAACAAGACGAAGCTGTCATTGCCGCATCTTGGCACAAATTTTCCAAGTCCTCGATAGTTTGCACTGAAACGGCATGATTGAGTCTACTCAGTTCTCTCCTGATTTGATCCACATATCCAAATTTAGCCATAGTTCTGGGCAATCTTCTTTTTTCAACGCAAGTGGCGGCGCAGAAGCCGGCTGCCACTCCCATTTGAGCAGCCGTTGGGGGATGGCGCAAACTTGAACACAAGCGGCTTGAGCAGGAAGCATGTTCGCCGGCCCAGAATAAGTTTTTAACCTTTCGGGAATAGAGGCAACGCAGCGGAATCTCAAAAGGAGAAGGCAAACAAATTTTTCCCGCATCCGAGGACAAAAGGGAATCACCTCCGTCCAGAAAGGATCTTCCCACCGCAATCGAATCGGGGAATCGAACCCCATTTATAAGGTCCTCAGGCTGAAGTTCATAATCTCCCCTCCCTCTCAAAACGTCAGATCTTATGAAACCGGAAGAAACATCTTCAACTATGAGATTAGACGCCGCATCTTTCATGGGAGACCGATTCTTGAGGTAGTCCCAAGCCGCCCAAGCAATCTCTTCACCTTCTTTGGGAGATTCAGCAGCAGGCGCGGACCATTCGAGCAAGTGATCACCTAACAGAGAATCATTTAGGGATTTAATCCATTCCAATCTTGCAGCCAAAGAGTTGTCTTCCCATTTAATTCTTATCCAATCAGGACAGCTGTAGGGGACTTTTCGGTTGGATTTTCCAACGCGCATGCAAACCAATCCTTGGATTTTCCTAACTCTAGAAATGGAATGAGTTTCAGATTCTAATGCGCTCAAATCTTCTCCTCTCTCACCAGGTGCGCCTGAAAATTGGACTAATGCTCCAATCCCCGAACAATCAACGAAGAAACGAGCGAAAAAGAAATACCTTCTTTCCTCCAAATGCGAAATTGCCTGGAGTGAAATGATTTTGTCTCCTCCCTCATTCATCTCGGTTTCATAGGCTTGCGTCTTGAGGAAAAGACGAATCCGCTTCTCCCTTGTTACCCATTTCCTGAATGCGCGTGCTTGACCAGCATAGGTGCCTTCCACGTTTTCCGAGAGGGTTTCGGAAAGCAGTTCGTCTAACAAACCTGATTCCCTTTGAAAAAAGAAGTTGGGATTAACGCGTGAATCAAAAGGAAACTTTACTTCCGAAGAAACTTTTCCTCCCAAGCAATCTCTACGTTCAATCAAAGCAACATTTACTCCCTTTCTCGACGCGCTCACTGCCGCGCACATGCCTGCAAGTCCACCTCCCAGAACCACGACGTCGCACCTGTGTGAAGTTGCTCGCACTTGTCTTATCAAACCATTTTTATGGAAATCCTGACCGAAATCCAATTCTTTGAATGCATGCTAATGAAATTCATTAAGTTTTATTAATAGTATGCCTTTAGATTTTTTTATATTGTGCCTATTTGTCTGTGCCAATAGTTGTTATCAAGTGCTTTTCTTTTATTCATTGTCAACTAAAGTATCGGTGATTACTCGACAACTTCAGAATATCTTTGAATCGTTGAAGTCCTGCTGCCATCCACGATTTGAATCGGTCGCTGTCGCCATCTGATTCCATATGAGAAATTTTTTCCCCAGGTGGGCCAACTACATTCCCCTGAAGCTAGTGATATGTCTCGGCTTGATAGGTGGAGCAGTCACAGCGGGCATCACTTATTATGCGACTCCTAAGTATACCCGAGTTGGATACAAACCGACGCAACCTGTAGCCTATGATCATAGTTTTCACTCCGGACAACTCGGCCTCGACTGCAGGTATTGTCATCATGGTGTAGACAAATCTTCCCATGCAAATGTTCCTTCCGCCAATGTCTGTATGTCTTGCCATAAAAACATCAAGGCCAATTCTCCTCTTTTGGAAGTAGTTAGAAATTCCTATTTTGGAGAAGACACGGATAAAGACGGCAGACTTTCGGATGAAGAAGACTTGAACAAGGACGGACTGCTCACTGCGGGTCCTTCCGTACCATGGGTACGGATTCATAAAGTCCCTGACTATGTATACTTCAACCATGCCATCCACGTGAACAGGGGTATAAGTTGCGTGGAATGCCATGGTAGAATTGATCAAATGAAAGTCGTTCATCATGCCAAGCATCTGAGCATGTCCTTTTGTTTGGAATGCCATCGTCGTCCAGAGGAATCTCTCCGTCCGATGACGGAAGTAACCAACCTTGATTGGACCGTTCCAACTTCTGATGGACAGGATTTGGATCTAGCT
This sequence comes from uncultured Verrucomicrobiota bacterium, assembly GCA_902618175.1. Lineage (GTDB taxonomy): Bacteria > Verrucomicrobiota > Verrucomicrobiia > Opitutales > Seribacteraceae > Seribacter. The sequence goes on along the minus strand of CACMZN010000016.1, from coordinate 29,330 downwards.
CAAATACACGCTGGATTGGAGATCAAGGAAAATTGGGGCGTTAATCCTCCCTTGAGTTGTACGGGCTGCCACCGATGATAATGGAAAAGGATGACCACCTGGTAAGCAGGGGTAGGCATTACTGGAAAAGCTTGGATGGACTTGCCGAGACTCCTGGATTCCGATCTTGGATCGAAAAAGAATTTCCCGACGGAGCAAGCATGCTAGACGGAGTGCAAAGAAGAGGCTTCATGAAGATGATGGCTGCATCTTTCGGCTTGGCGGGCTTGGGCATGACTAGTTGTCGTCGTCCCGAACACGCCATCCTCCCTTACGGACAAAGTCCTGAGGAATTGGTGCCGGGCATTCCAAGTTTTTACTCCACCTCCATGCCCACTTCCAAAGGATTCAATCCTCTGATTGTCGAATCCCATGAAGGGAGACCTACTAAGATCGAAGGGAATCCCTCGTATCTTCCGTTTGGAGGCGGAACTGATATTTATGCCCAAGCCTCGGTTCTTGAAATTTATGATCCAGATCGATCGCGTGGTTCTTTCAAGAAGGATTCTAAGAAGACACAAGGTTCCACTCTCATGAGATGGAAGAAAAAACCTACGGATACTTTACTTCTCGAAGTCAGCAAGTGGGCGAAAGAGAAAAAAATGGCTGTGCTTTCCGATTCGTCCTTCTCCGTCGTCGTCAACAAAATCAAGGATGATTACCTTACCCAGGGGATCAAATGGTTTGAATACGACCCCATCGACTTTCTTAAACCTGAGAAATCCTTAGCTTCCGCATTAAAGGCTGACAACTCCCTACGATCGATTCCAAACTTCAACAAATGCAAAAGAGTTTTGTCCTTGGATTGCGATTTTCTTGGAAACAGGGAACCTTTCAATCAGGCAAATTCTCGTTCGTTCATGAAAAAAAGGCACATCAGACCAAACAAACCTGAGGATGCCAAATCTATGAATCGGCTTTATTCGGTTGAATCCGACCTTACAATCACCGGCGGGGTCGCTGATCACAGGCTTCGTTTGGAGAGTTCCAAAATGTCTGTCTTTGCAAATTTGATTCTGGCTCAAATTCTCAGAAAATTAAAAAGTACCGATGAAACCTTGTTGTCCCATCTCGAAAAGGAACAAGATATCTTAACTGCCCAAAACGAATGGATACTCACATGCGTCGATGATCTCTGCGAGAATCCTTCCTCTTCCTTGGTACTTGCTGGAAATCATTTGCCGCAAGATGTTCAGGTTGCAGTATATGCAATCAACCGTGCTTTGGGTGCAATTGGAAAAACGATACGCTACAAACCCGTTGATCCAACCCTTTCCTCTTCTGTTGGATCGCTTGTGGATTCGATTAATGCAGGAGAAGTTGATTCTTTGCTCATCGTAGGCGGGAATCCCATTTATCACACCAAAGAATTCATTGATTGGGAAAAATTATTCGACAAATTGGACAACAGTGCCCGTGTTGGCTATTCGATCGACGAATCCTCCGAGCGGTGTGATTTGCATATCGGTCAATCTCATTACCTTGAATCGTGGGATCTTGGACTGACTTGGGACAACGAAACCTTGGTTCCTGTTCAACCTTTGATTGCTCCTCTGTTTGACACCAAATCCGACGTTGACTGTCTGCTCAGAATACTGGGTGATTCTGAAGATGCACATAATTTGACGAAATCCCTTTTCGAGAAGATATCGGATAAAGTTTCTTTCGATGATTTTTTGAGACTTGGAGTAGCTCCATACAAGCCTACTGGTTCAATGTTTTCCTCTGCTGAAAAGATGGCTTCGGGAAGCAAGGAGTTTTTATCCCCTGAACTCAGATCTTTTCTCCTTGCGTCTTCGCCAGTCGCTCCACGACTCAGTGATCAGAATCTTGAAATTCTTCTCGTACCTGACTTTCATTGCTGGGACGGACGATTCGCCAACAATGGATGGATGCAGGAATGTCCTGATCCCATAACCAAGTTGACCTGGGACAACGCCTTGCTGATCAGTCCGGCATTTGCTAAGGATTTGCAGACTAAGTATCCGGATTTGGGACTGTTGCCCAAAGCTGCCCTGTTGAACAAGACTGGCGAGATAGCTCCTGACAACGCCAATTTCATAAACGGAAAACAAACGGCGCCCATCGTAGAACTTTTGATCGACGGAGCCAAACTGCGTGGTCCCCTCTATCTTCAACCTGGACTGGCGGATTATACAATAGTTGCATCAATCGGGATGGGTAGATCTCAAACCGGCCGAGTTGGAACTGGTTGTGGTTATGATTCATCACCTTTCATGAATACTGAGGGCAAACGCGTGCAAACCGGTGTAAGTTGCACTCCCACGGGTGAATTCCAGGTTTTGGCAAACGTACAAGAACACTGGTCCATGGAAGGTAGGGCAATTGTTCGGGAAGCCAACGTATCCGAATACGTCGAGAATAATTCCTTCGCCACAAGCATGGGTGCTGAGTCTCACTCTCCTCCAGTTTGGGGCAGAGACCAGAACATGGATCTTGCCTCAAAGTCTCAGACAACTCCACGGGGTAATTCATCTTACGAACATCCTGATCATAACTACGAGAAATCGGAAGTTCACGGTTTGCACCAGTGGGGAATGGTTATTGATCTCAACCAATGTACCGGGTGCAGTGCCTGCGTCGTAGCTTGCCAAAGCGAAAACAACATCCCCGTCGTGGGCAAGGATCAAGTCCTCAGAGGAAGAGAAATGCATTGGATTAGATTGGATAGGTACTATAGTTCGGCACCCCGCGAAGGGACCGATATTCCATCTGATGTGCAAGTTTCCTTTCAAGGGATTTCCTGCATGCATTGCGAAACCGCGCCATGCGAAAGTGTGTGCCCGGTGAATGCCACCGTGCATGATGAGGAGGGATTGAATGCCATGGCATACAATCGTTGCGTTGGTACCCGCTATTGCGCCAACAATTGCCCATATAAAGTCAGGAGATTCAATTTTTTCGATTGGAACAAGAGAGATAAGGACGAAGTCTACAAAGGTCCTTTGGGAGAAAAGAATGATTCTTTGCCCGCCATGGGCAAAAATCCTGATGTTACTGTCCGAATGCGTGGAGTGATGGAGAAATGCACTTACTGTGTTCAGCGTATTCAGGAAGCGAAAATAAACGTCAAGGTAGCGGCCCAACGTCACGCTCTTTTATCAACCGGCAAGGACGGTTCTGACATTACCCTGAAAAAAGAAGACTTGAAGGTAAAGGACGGAATAATGAAAACCGCTTGCCAGCAAGTTTGCCCCTCTGACGGAATTTCTTTCGGAGATCTTTCCGATCCCTCAAGCAAAGTCAGTCAATTAAAAAGTGATTCTCGCGATTATTCCGTTTTGGGTTATTTGAACACCAGACCTAGAACCACTTTTCTGGCAAAAGTAAGAAATCCAAATGAGCGGATGCCGGATTTTTCTTCTTTTCCTCACTCCTCCCGTGAATACCACGACAAATCCCATCCTAGTCATCACGACGATGGTCACTCGGGTGGGCATTCTGGAAACGCACATTGACATGGCTACCCTATCGGAAACCAAAGAGATTGATGCGCAGCCGGAAATCATGTCCAAGGTCAAACCCGCTCCTTGGCACGACGAGCCTCTTGTTCTGAATAAAAGAAGTTTTCACTGGGTAACTGAGAAAATCTGTGGAATCGTCGAGGGCAAAACTCCAATTTGGTGGTGGTGGTGTTTCATAATAGCATTGTTTGTAGCAAGCTTCACAGGGATGGGCTTGCTGTATTTGGTTTCAACTGGTGTTGGAGTTTGGGGAAACAACAATCCCGTCAACTGGGGATGGGCAATCGTAAATTTCGTTTTTTGGATCGGAATTGGTCATGCTGGAACTCTCATTTCAGCAGTACTTTGTCTGCTCAAACAGAAATGGAGAACTTCCATAAACCGAGCTTCCGAAGCGATGACTGTTTTCGCGGTTCTATGTGCTGGTATCTTTCCGCTTTTTCACGTGGGTAGGGTATGGTACGCCTGGTGGCTTTTTCCCTTACCCAATGCAAATGCAATCTGGCCGCAGTTCAGAAGTCCCTTGGAATGGGATGTATTTGCCGTTTCGACCTACGCAACCGTATCCATCTTATTCTGGTACATGGGGATGATTCCCGATCTGGCGGTTTTGAGGGACAGAGCGACACAAACTTGGAGAAAAGTGGTTTATGGAATTTTTTCCATGGGTTGGCGTAATGCCAACAATCACTGGAGAAACTTTGAGATGGCCTATCTGCTTCTTGCCGGTCTTTCCACTCCTCTGGTTCTTTCCGTACATACGATCGTTTCCTTTGACTTTGCCGTAGCCAATTTGCCTGGTTGGCACACCACCATTTTTCCTCCTTATTTTGTGGCGGGTGCGATTTTTTCCGGGTTCGGGATGGTGTTGACGCTTTTGCTTCCCCTTCGAGCCGTGTTCGGCCTTCATGATCTCATTACGCAAAATCACATAAACAACATGTGTAAGATAACCCTCGCAACCGGGAGCATGGTTGGATACGCCTATTCAATGGAATTTTTCATCGCTTGGTACGGAGCCAATTCCTATGAAGGTTTCGCATTTGTAAACCGTGCTTTTGGAAATTATTGGTGGGCTTATTGGATAATGGTTTCCTGCAATGTTATTTGTCCACAACTTTTCTGGTTTCGGGCAATAAGAGAAAATATCCCTTTGGTCTGGATAATCTCGATTTTTGTGAACATTGGAATGTGGTTCGAGCGCTTCGTCATCGCCAATACGACTTTGTCCCGCGATTTTCTTCCCTCCAGTTGGGGATACTACTCACCCACAATTGTTGATATTTTCACCTTTACGGGAACTTTTGGCTTTTTCTCCGTTTTGTTTCTTTTGTTTTTACGGTTTTTACCTCTCATGCCCATGGCCGAAGTAAAATCGGTCATGCCGCAGGCGGATCCTCATGGAGGCAAGGTTCACTGACGAATAAGGAGCGTTAAGATGGATATCAAATATGGTTTGTCCGCTACTTTTAATTCCGCCAAGGATTTGTATGATGCCGCGGGAAAAATTCGTTCCGAAGGCTACACCAATTGGGAATGCTACACTCCGATTCCAGTTCATGGATTGGATGCTCAAATGGGTGTGGGTCGTTCCAAGGTTCCTTTATTTACCCTAGCTGGAGGCATTACGGGGTTTTTCACGGGGATGCTCATCGTTTGGTACATGAATTCATTTGATTATCCTCTTATTGTCGGAGGCAAACCTTACTTCAGTCCGATATATCCGTTTCCGGTTTTTTATGAACTCACGATTTTATTTGCTGCATTCGGTACGCTTTTTGGTATGTTCTTCCTTAACGGATTGCCGCGTCATAATCACCCAGTTTTCGAGCATCCTAATTTTGGTCGAACAGGAGATGACAGGTACTTGGTTGTGATTGAGGTTGAAGATCCGAAATTTGATGACGAGGAAACCAAATCTTTCCTCAAGGAGTTAGGAGGGAAATCCCTCACTATGATTCGTGAACCCGTGATGAATTAATGAGGTATTTCATTCCAATATTTTTTGTTCTTGTTTTCATTTTGCTGTCGATACTGGGTCGAAGGGGTGATTTTTCCCAAAATACTCCCATCGAAGTTTTTCCCGATATGGACAGACAGGCGAAGTACAAATCTCAAACTGCCAACAACTTTTTTGCGGATCGCCAAGCGGATCGTCTGCCGGTAACCGGTACCGTACTTCGAGGAAATGCCTTGACTCACGAAAACGTCTTCTCTTCATCTCCTGAATTCCACTCAGTTGGATACAAGACAGGTAAGGATGAAAATGACGCTTGGGTTGATAAGATTCCTCCGGAAGCAGGCATTGATCTTTCCTTGATGCGCTTGGGGAAGGAAAAGTATGACATTCACTGTTCTATATGTCACGGGCAGTACGGAAACGGGAAGGGAGTTACCACTCAATTTGGATTGGCTGCCAGGAATTTGTCCGACGCTTCCCAATCCGGGACTTATCTTGAATCCGGCGCCCGTTGGCCTGATGGACAGATTTTTCATGCTATCTCTATGGGTTCCGCTTCCGGCATCATGTTGGGTTTGAAGGATAAACTCACTCCAAGGGAAAGATGGGCCATCGTGCTCTATGTTCGAGCTCTTCAAAGTTATGTTGGCCAGGCCAACGAGGAGGTTGTTCAAGGTGGGTCATGAATAGCGAAGAGGTATTGTCCGTAACCGGGAAGTATGATCTGTCGACGAAGCTTCTCGCAGGTTCCATTTTAGGCTTGGGCGTAGGTTCGATTGGCCTCATCACCGGTCTCGCCATTGGGGACAAGTCCCCTTTTTTGGGTTGGCTTTGGGGATGTTCGTTTTGGCTCAGCATCGCCATAGGAATGCTTATGCTGATTATGATCTTCCGCATCTTCAATTCCCGGTGGACTCCCGTTGTGAGAAGACAACTCGAACATTGTCTCGCATCATTTCCCTGGCTTGGCCTTTGTTTTTTGCCATTGCTCTTGATTGCATGGTTTGGCGGTGATCAATCTGGAATTCTATGGTCATGGATTAATGCCCAGAACGAGACTTTTGATCCAATCAAGCAAATCACAGTTGGAGAAGATGTTTTGTATCAAAAAAAATCCGGATATTTGAATCTGTATTTTTTCAGTCTCCGCATGATTCTTTATTTCGGTATATTTTGCGGACTAAGCCATTGGTTGAGAAAAGTTTCCTTTTCTCAGGACTTGGACGGCAATCCCGAGTGGACTAGAAAAGGTCTCAAAGTTTCTGCAATCGGTATTCCCGCGGCGGCTCTGGCCTTGACCTTTGGCGCTTTCGACTTGTTTATGAGTTTGGAATACCAGTGGTTTTCGACCATGTATGGTGTTTGGTTCTTTTCTTCTGCAATCAGGGCTTCTCTTGCCGTAACCATCCTCATCTGTATCTACATGTCTGCAGAGGGTCGCCTGAAAGGTCTTTACAAACAAGCCCATCAGTATGATTTGGGCTGTCTGTCACTTGCATTCACTGTTTTTTGGGCTTACATCAGTTTCTCACAGTATTTTCTCATATACAGCGCTAACATTCCCGAAGAAACCTTTTGGTATACAATCCGAGAGATTGATCCAAACACCGGGAATTTATCGGGTTGGTTCTGGGTAAGCATGGGATTGATCTTTGGTCATTTTTTCTTTCCTTTTCTTTTTCTTCTTTCTTACCACAGAAAAGTGAACAGAAGCCAAATCGTTTTCATTGCCTGTTGGATACTAGCGTTTCATGCCCTCGATCTTTATTGGAACATCATTCCTGGACGAGAAATCATTCCAGGTGCCAAGGTCGGCTATGAAACTCGTTCCGTTTTGGGCTCGCATTTGTTCTGGGGCGTCTTTTCTTTCTTGGGAGTCGGATGCCTCAGCGTTTGGGCGGTCATAAGGAGTTTTCAATCCAAGGCGGCTGAAATCGTACCAATCCGGGATCCACGCATACTGGATTCCATACACCACCATGAATGATCCAAAAAGACAGTCGGCAGACGGGTGCAAAATCTTTTTCACTTTCCTATTGGTTTCGCTTTCTGCGGTTTGTTTCGTTTTCCTACATGAAATTCTTCAACCCGATGATCCGGATGTGGCAACCAAAGCAATTGATGATGCTCGTATGAATAAAATCAGGGAACATCATTTGGAAAACGATGCCTATGTGTCTAGAATCGATTCTCGTCACAACGATTTGAATTCGTCCCTCCAATTAGTCATGAAAAATGTCACAATGGATTATCAAAAGACTAAAAAACCTATCCAATGATTTGAACAGTGAAGGAATCTTCTGAACAAATTATAGACAAATCCTGCAAAGTCGCTCTTTGTTTTTTTGTAGCATCGGCTGGAATGTGGTTGCTCGCGGCGGCTTTGCTGGCCTACGTGGGTGCCCTGAAGCTGACCGATCCTTTCTTTTTGTCCTCCTATGAATTTTTCTCATACGGGAAAATCAAGATCGCCCAAGCCAATGCGTTTGTCTACGGGTGGGGTGGTAATTCCATCTTTGCAGTTTCGTTGTGGATCATTTCTCGCCTGGCTCAAGCGGAGGTCAGGGGAAGATACTATTTGCTCTTCGGAGGGATTCTTTGGAATATGTCCATAACCTTTGGAATTTTGGGGATCATGGACGGTCATATGAATGCCCATGAGATGCTTGAGATGCCTACGGTCGTTTGGCCTGCTTTGCTCTTGTCATACTCCATCATTTCCTTCCTTATCTTAGTTGTTCACAGTTCGCGGAAAGTAAAGGAAACCATCGCGCCTCAATGGTTTTTACTAGCCTCCCTTCTGTGGTTTCCGATCCTTTTTCTGATTGCATGGAATGGTTTGGAAATCAATCCTGCAAGAGGAACCCTGCAAAGTGTTCTTTCCATGTGGTTTGGACAAAATCTGATTTGGCTATGGCTGACACCAGTTGCTTTAGGGGCAGCTTATTATGTGATCCCATCCATTCTTGGCAGGCCCATAGATAAGTATTACTTGGCTATTTTTGGATTTTGGTGCATTGCCATTCTTGCTCCTTGGTCCGTAGTTCATCATTTCGAAGGTGGTCCGGTTCCCATGTGGATACCTGCCATTGGAACAGTCATGAGCATTGCCATGATTTTCCCCATTGCCGTTGCTTCGACTAATTTTCATTCCACTGCTTTCGAGGATATTGGTAAGGTTTGGAACAGTTTACCTTTGCGTTTTGTCATCTTTGGAACCTTGTCCTACACCATATCAAGTTACATCGGCGTAGTCTTTTCCCTTCCTGCAGTAGCGAAGATCACCCAATTTTCCATCATTAATGAATTCCATTTTAACCAAAGAGTCTATGGGTTCTTCAGCATGATCATCTTTGGAGTCGTCTATTACATGCTCCCCAAGATAACAGGGAAGGAAATTGGTAAGGCGGCGAAATCCTTTCATTTCTGGACATCTGCATTTGGTGTGTTGGTTTTGCTTCTCGCCTACCTGATTGGAGGACTGACTCATGGAGTTTTGGCGCAGCAACCTTCCTTGGAATGGGGTTCATCCGTGATTTCTTCCGTACAACCTTATTTTTTGATTACCAAGATTGCCTTTATCATGCTTGGATTTTCTCAGCTCGTTTTCGTAATCAATGTCTGGAAGGTTATTTTTCCTAATCCTTTCGATTTGCTTTTTTCCAAAGTAATGGATTCGAAGAAGGAAGCATCCGCATGAACAATCTCTTTAAATTCACTTGTAGCATATTTCTTACTCTGGGTTTTGCCTGGTTAGCTTTCGTGGTTGGTGCCCGAAGTCAGTTCGGTGACTTGGCTCCCACGGCGGAAGTATTGAATGAAGACGGTTCCATTCCAATAGATGCGGATCTGTATCCACATGCTTTGCCTGGGATAGCCGAACTCGGAGCGAAGGAATATCTATCCTTGGGTTGCGCAACTTGTCATACTCAGCAGGTAAGGATGGTAGAGGCTGGTTTTGACGTGGAAAGAGGCTGGGGCAAACGTCCATCGGTGGCCCGTGATTACGTTCTTCAGGAATATGTGCTTCTTGGGAATACTCGAGTTGGTCCGGATCTGGCTAATATCGGATTGAGAGAATATTCGGACGAATGGCTTCATCAACACCTTTTCGAACCTCAGTCTTTAGTCCCTGAATCTGTGTGTCCGCCAAGTCCTTTTCTTTACGAGACCAATAAGGAACCCAAGGAAGGATATCTTGAAATCGTAAATGCAGACGATTTGTCCATCAAGAGGTACATCAAACCTTCTCTGCGGGCCGATCGTATCGTTGCATACCTAAAGGCTCTCAAACAAGATTACGAACTTCCTGAAATGGCTTTTGTTGAATCTGAAGAAGTCGAGTTGGCTGAGGAAGACTCGATTCCACTCGAGCAAACCACTGAAGTCTCAACAACTGTTCCCCAATGGCTTCAGAATCAAATTGATTCAGGCAAGGAAATTTACATGAAGGCCGCGCCTGGAGGTGGTTTGTGTTACACTTGTCACCAGACTAACGGTGAAGGTCTGGCAGGTCAGTTCCCTCCTCTTGCAAACTCCGACTGGGTTCTGGGCGATAAGGAGAGACTCATTAAGATCTCCATCTATGGATTGATGGGTGAAATTCAGGTAAACGGCATAACTTACAACAACGTCATGGCGCCACCCGGCATTCCGCCTGGATCTCTGACCGATCAGCAGATTGCAGACGTACTCACTTACATTCGCAACGAATGGGGCAACTCGGCATCGGCGGTATCTCCGGGTGAAGTGGCTACGGTACGTTCCTCATTAGCGGGACGCGCACCCATGCAGATGTGGACGGCTGATGAATTGAGCGCATCCGCTTCCATTCCCCAAAGTCCTTCCAACAATTAATTTGATGAGTGACGAAAATAACAGAAATCAATCGAGCGAGTTCATGTCGGACGAGGAAATGGTTGAAATCCATTCCAAACTGAATCATGAAAAACATCCTCCCACCAAGGGCTTTCTTTCCGCGCCCTTAATCTTTGTCTTCGTTTTTGGTTGTCTCATTTTCGTTTGCTCCATTCAACTTGCTCACTCCACCAATCAATTTCAACTTCATCCGCCTAGGGAAATCGTTGAGTTGTCGGACGAAGAGAAGGATGCTCTTCGATTGGAACGAAAAATAGAATCGGGAAAAAAAATCTTTGGGGTGCGCTGCGCCTCTTGCCACCAGGCAAATGGCCTTGGGATCGAAGGACAATATCCACCCTTGGCGGGTTCACGCTGGGTGACCACCGAACCATCCCTGATCTCCCAAATAATCCTCAAGGGTCTGAAGGGTGAGATTGAGGTGATGGGTAAAGTATACGGCACTTCTGCTGCCGTCAACATGGCGGCGGTTGCCATTGATGACCGCGAGATTGCCAACGTAACCACCTACGTTAGGCAAGCTTGGGGCAACCAAGCTGGTGAGATTCTTGAATCTGAGGTAGCTCAGTTCAGAGAAGAGTCCAAAGACCAAGTTGACCAGTGGACCGGAGATCAATTGGTGGATATGTATCCAGCCGTTTTTGCGGAGTAATCTTTGTCATTGCTCATATTCGGGTTGAATTACAAACCTGAAAGTCTCTATTCTCATGTCCTTTGAGAGACTTTATTTATATGCCTTTTCTTGTTCGGTTTCTTTTGGTTTCCTATGGGTTGCCTCAGGTTTTTGCAGAAAGTGAATTGGCAGAGTTTTATTTCCCTGAATTAGCCTCAGTCTTGAGCAAGGTGGATCTTGATTCTCCGCTCTTGGCAGAGAGAAGGGAACAAGTGCAAGAAGCCAAGGCAAATCAATTGATTGCATCATCCATGGCAGGAATCAAAGCGGGTTTTAACTTTCAGGGTCAATCTGTTCAAGAGGATCGTCCTTCTTACGAGTTCCAGTCTCATGAGCGTTTCTTCAGCGCTTTGCTTGTAAGGAAACCTCTGTTCCACTGGGGTGCCTTGAAAGCAGAGCAGAGAAAAAGTCAGATTGCGAGTGAGCAGGCCGAACTGAATCTGTCTGTTTTCAGGAAGCAAGTTAGAAGTGAACTGCGGGTAAAATATCTCGACTTGGTTTTGAGAAAGTTTCAGATGAAATTGGCTTTCGAATCCTTGAAAAACGCAAAGAAAGGAGAGGCAAACTGCGTCAGTCGTTTGACTTTGGGCTTGGTCACTGACTTGGCGGTGGCTGAGGCAACGGCGGTTCGAATCCAACATGAGATTAGTTTGGCTGACTTGCGTAGAACCTTTGATTACGAAATTGCCATGTTTTCACACTTAACCAATTCCGATGAGAAACTGGACTGCAACCAAACGTCTTCTTTCATCGAACTGTGTCAAAACCATTCCTTCCAAAGCTCCAAGCCTCAACTCATTTCGAAACTGTCTTCAGCCGAAATTGATCGTATCAGACTTCAGATACGGATCGAGGAGCAGAATCTGAAAGTTGCCAATTCTGCCCGTCTGCCTAAGTTTGATCTGGTTGGAATTGCTTATCAGGATCAAATTCCCTCAGTTGATTTCAATGACAAGGTGAATCGCAACAACCTCATAGTTGGGTTGGAAGCGAATTGGTCTTTGTGGGATTCTCATCTGAGCAAAGGTCAAAAGGAATCTGCTCAATCAAGAAAGAGAAAATATCGCTTGGAGGTCAAAAGACACCTTGAGGAATTACGAATGAATGTTACGAATCTATACAAGGAATTGACCAATCTAACTCGGATGATCGAATTGAATCGAAAATTAGTGGAAGTTGCAATCAAGAGATATGAAAAGAGTCTTATTCAATTTGATGAGAACAACATCACCGCATATGAACTGGATCAGGCTATGATTGCCTTGAATCAAGCAAAAATTTCTCGCACTCAATCGGTAATCAACCATTTGAAGATTCGTGATCGATACCTGCAAATGCTGAACTATGCTTCGGAGTGACTTTCGGAATATGAAATTCAATTCTTCGCGGATTCTACTTGTATGCTTCGTTGCCCTCTGCGGAATTTATTTCATTGGCGCTCACTTTCTCAAGGAGGAGGTCGTGGTGTTACCTGTTCGAAAGGGACAAATCAGAGATACGGTGACGGGAAACGTCAAGGTTCTCGCTGAAGCTTCTTATCAACTCAGGGCTCAATCCCAGGGAGTTGTGGATTGGGTTCGATTGGTTCCGCTTGGTGAAGTTGTGAAAGTGGCCAAAAATGAAACTTTGATTCAATTCGTTTTAGACGATCTGAATCGTTCCATAAGGCTGGCTGAAGATGCTCAGTTTCACCATCGCAAAAGAGTGGAGGTCGGTTCCCATTTGGAGACGGAACTGAAAATTCATGAAAAGGAATTGGAATCCTTCGAAATCCTTGGTGAGAAAAAACAAGTATCTCCTCTAGATTTGGAAAAAAAGAGAAACGTCGTGGAAAAGTTGAAGATGCAAGTATTGCAGGAGAAGATCAGCTGGGATGAAATGAGCGTTGGTCATAAGGCAAATTTGGAAAACCTCCATAGTATGCGAGATAAATTATCTGTTCGAAGTCCAATCGAGGGTGAATTCATTTCTTGCTTGGTCGCACCCGGGAAAATGGTTTTTGCAGGGGATGCTCTAGGGGAAGTCGCATCGGTTGGAAGGATGGTCGAAGTATCTTTGAATGAGGAAGATTTTTCTGGTATATCAGTTGGGTTGCCGGCTGCTTTGTCCTTGTTTGCGTTTGGCCAGCAGGTTTTCGATGCAAACGTCTCGGTGATTATGCCAAGGGTGGACGGATCCACCGGCAGAAGAAAGTTATTTCTACGGGTGAAGCAGCCGAAAAAGTTTCCCATTGGAGCCAGTGGGCATGCGGAGATCATCAAATCCATAAGAACCAACAGCCTTTTTGTACCTCGCAAGGCATTGTTGGGAGAAGCCGTCTTCGTGGTAGAAAAAGGTATCGTCAAATATAGGAAGGTCCAGGTTGGCGCTCGGAATTTGATGACTGCTGAAATACTGGAAGGTTTGTCCGAAGAAGAATTGGTCATCGTGGAGACTCCTCATCTGTTTCGTGATGGACAACGCGTTTCCGTCAAGTCGTATTCCGTCATTGATTGAAGAATCTTGTGGATTCTCTGCCTTTAGAACTTGCCTATCGGTATATTTTATCTCGTCGCCGCGCCATGGTCATGGGTTTGACCGGCATTGTTTTAGGCATATCTTTTTTCATTATAACCCAGGCTCAAACCTCCGGATTTGAGGCTTTTTTCATTCGTACAATTCTTGGAACAAATGGAGCCATAAGAATATCCGATCGTTTTCAGGATTTGGATGGTACGGTGAGCAAGGTTTCGGAAGATGGAAAACTTCGTTTTGTTTTCCGTTCCAGAGAAGATGCAAGATACGTCGAAGGGATCGAATATCCATCAAAGTTAAGAGAAGCCCTTGCTCTTTTTCCCTCAATAGCAGGAATATCCGAAGTTTTGGAAGGAGCGGCTTCTTTGGATTCCGGTTCGCGCAAACATCCCGTTCATTTGCATGGTATCAAACTTGAGAATCATCTCATGGTGTCCGATTTGGAAAGACAAATCATTCTAGGTGGAATCAATGATTTCAAAGACAATAAATCAGGAGTTTTCGTGGGAGTTCGCATTGCTCAGCGTCTCCGGTTGGAACCCGGAGACCGAGTTAATTTGATAGGAGGCAAAGAAGAAATGAAATTACAGGTTTCCGGTATCTTTGAAACGGGAGTCAGTCAAATCGACAAGAATCGGATTTACTTGGATCTTTCAACCGCTCGGTCTTTCCTTGGCATGCCTTCGGGTGGAAGTGTTTTTCAATTGTCCATGACCGATCCAGACAGAGCCAGGGAGGTGGCCGCGCAAATGCAGGAAACTCTGGGCCATAGAGTGGTCAGCTGGCAAGAGAGAGAAAAAGTGTGGCTCGACGTCTTCAGGGCATTGAGCATCTCCTCTGCAATTACGGTTTCAAGCATCTTGCTGTTGGCTGGACTCGGCATCTTTAATGTCTTTGCCATTATGGTCATCGAAAAAACGCGAGACATCGCCATCCTGCGATCGATTGGATTGAGTGAGCGAGAAATTTCCTCCATTTTTCTATGGCAGGGTGCCTTGGTACTGCTTGTCGGAAGCGTTTTGGGTTGCTTATTGGGCTTTCTCGGAACTTATGCAATTTCCAAGATTCCCCTTCGCATTCGAGGTATTTTTACAACGGATAGTTTTGTGGTTACTTGGGATCCGAATCATTATTTTTGGGCCATTCTAATCGCGGCCTTTTTCGTCTGTCTGGCCTGTTGGATTCCTGCTAAAAGGGCGGCAAAGATCCAACCTGCCAAGATCATAAGGGAAACACTTTGATGACGACTTCTCCAAATAAGATCGATCCTATTCTCAGAGTGGAGAATCTGAACCACACCTTTCACACTGGCTCTACTCAGGTAAGGGCTCTCAAAAGGATTTCCTTTGAGGCTCACTCGGGTGAGGTCACTGCAGTCGTCGGTCCCTCAGGGTGCGGAAAAAGTACTTTGCTCTATCTTCTTGGACTTTTGGACCAACCTGAATCAGGAGAGGTGTTTTTTAATGGGAATCCAGTCGCTCATTCAAATGAAGCAACAAGAACCAGACTACGAAATCAAAAAATTGGATTTGTGTTTCAGTTTCATTTTCTGATCAAGGAATTAACTGCGCGTGAAAACGTCGCCTTACCATTGAGAAAATCTGGTACGGAGCGTAAGGAAGCCCTGGCAAAAGCAGATGTTATCCTTGCAAGGTTAGGCTTGGAAGACAAAGTCGACCGATTTGTCAACAAATTGTCAGGAGGTGAGCAACAACGGGTTGCGATCGCACGTGCCTTGGTGAATTCTCCCGCTTTGTTGTTGGCTGACGAACCAACTGGAAACCTAGACACGCAAAACTCCCAGAAAGTGTTCGAATTACTCAAGGAGTTTGCCTTGGCGGAAAACATCGCGGTTCTCTTGGTTACTCACAATTTGGAAATTGCTCAGAATTGTCATCGCTGTCTCAGGATGCGCGATGGTGAATTGTCTTAGCCCAAAAGTTTTGTAACCAAGTTGTTTTGGATTTGATTCCCAGAATTTTTTTGAAACTCAGATCGCTTGACTCAAGCGTAGTGTTTATTTGGATAAGATTTATGTTCAGATTGGTTTGTTTTTTCTCATTCCTTTTTTTGTTTTCATGCGAAAGAGAATCGCTGAGAGAATCCGATTCAACGTCAGAACCTTCTCCCTTTCAGCCACTCTCCCTGGAATTGAAGAATGATCAAGAGGTTGAGCTTCCGATTGAGGAGGTGAGGGTGGATATGAATGCAATCGCATATGTTGATCTTCGGGACCTCGCAGAGAAAGGAAACGAGGACCTTTTCTTCCTCGAAGGAAACAGCGCCCCCTACACTGGAGGAGCAGAGGAAAAATATCCGGATGGTGGCTCAAAAACCAGATTTTCAATTCTCAACGGCAAACGCCATGGACCCTCCCTGCAATGGTATGAAAATGGCAAGCTTAGGAAGAAATCATGCTTTCGGGAAGGAAAACTTCACGGATCTTACGAATGGTGGTACGAAAACGGAAGAAAGGCTCAACAATCGAGTTATCGAAATGGGTTGGAAACCGGTACCTTTACCAAGTGGTATGAAGATGGAAAACGATCCGAGACCGGTTCTTTTCGAAACGGAAAGGAAGATGGTCCTTGGTTGTATTTCAACGAAGATGGAACTGTTTGGGATAGAATCGTCTATCTTGAAGGAGAACTCTTGGAAGAAGTATTTGAATGACTCCGGTTGAGTGGGTTGCAATTCAACTGATTCAAATGAAACTTTTCACATTCCCGTCGACTTTTGACCTCGGTTCGGATGGAACTGTTTTCTCCTGCTACTTCAAATCTGTGGTTTCGTTTTCTTTCCATCAGTCTCGGACAAAGAAAACCGATCAAATCCAAGATAGTGAATTTTTCACTGGTATTCACGATCCCATTTCCAATTCCTAGGATTCCAAAATTTTGAAAAGAAATCTTTCCCACGATTATCGAAAACTGATTGCCAGATGGAGACAGGTTTGCCGTTCAAACGGACTTCGAATGCATCGAGTGAGCGAGATTTCTGATCCGTTCGTATACGTAGTCTTCAGTCCTTTGATTGAATCCGATGTAAAGATGATTTATCTTTCAGCAGGTGTGCATGGGGATGAGTCCGGTGCTACCGAAGGATTGCTGCGGTGGGCGGAGAGCAGCCAACTTCAACTGAATTCTCTCCCGCTTCTTATTTTTCCTTGTCTTAATCCATGGGGATTGAAGAACAATTCGCGTTTCGACTCTCAAGGCATTGATCTTAATCGCGTCTGGGATCAATTCAACCATCCTCTGATTGGACCCATCATTGACCAAACCAACAAGTTATCCCTGAAACTTGTTCTGAATTTGCATGAAGACTACGACGGGCAGGGCATTTATCTCTACGAACCAAGTACTGGAGGAAGACCAGGCGAATGGGCGGAACGCATTTTACTCTCAGCTGAATTGCTGATCCCGCGCGATCAGCGAAAATCAATCGAGGGCAGAAAGTGCCGAAACGGCATTATTCGTCCCCGCCCTCACAAACCGCCAGCCGACGGCATGCCGGAGGCTCTTCATCTTTATCTCACTCACCATTGTCCCACCTTCACCATTGAAACGCCCTCCGAAATGGACTTGGACATCCGTGCTCAGGCTCATGAAAAAATGATAAGCGAGGCAATCCGCATGGCGTCTGCTTGAGTCCAGCTCTCAACGGGGATTAGGAGAATTGACCATTGCATCAGCGGTAAGTCCCTGAATTAAGATTTGGGACTTGATCAGGGTTGATTACAAATCACGAATCTCCATATTGGAATTTCTTTTCTTTTTGATTGTTTTTGTATATGGAAGCTCTCTTTTTCTATTTGATCGCCTTGGATGCACTGGGTTGTTTCTTTTTAAGCTGGATTGGTTGCGATTGGTATGCCGACAAATTTCCTGGTTTGCACAGGGTCTTTCCACTGGCGAAAGGTTGGACTACGGCCTATTTGTTAGTGGTCATGTGGTTGGGATGGTCTCTTGGTCGATTGGGTATATTGGGTGCTTTTCTGGGTGATTGAAATTCTGATTATGGATTATAGTCTGATTCCAAGCGGTTGGAGATGACTGAAAAAATGAAATTAAAATCCAACTTGGATAAGATAAGAATTGCAAATCGAACAACGACTTGTAATCGGAAACTATGAAGGAGAAAAGTTGTCAGTGACTGAAAGACCGGTGAAAAGAATATTTTTCCCATTTTGCTTAGGTTGATTGGATTTTGTATGCATAAGACTTACTGCGTGCTTTTTTTCTTTTTTTGC
This sequence comes from uncultured Verrucomicrobiota bacterium, assembly GCA_902618175.1. Lineage (GTDB taxonomy): Bacteria > Verrucomicrobiota > Verrucomicrobiia > Opitutales > Seribacteraceae > Seribacter. The sequence continues at coordinate 11,529 of CACMZN010000016.1, read as the reverse complement.
TTCCATGCAATGGTTATGGGAAATCGTGGTTGGATGTGGTTCGAGCATTATCCTTGGGTATACTCAAATGAGGATCAAAGTTGGGTTTATCTTTTGCCCAAAGACCAAGAAATGCTTGCCTACGTGGTTAAGGAAAAATCATGGGAAGCTTGGGGGGCTAAAATAGAAAACTCGCATGAATCAAGCTGGGAAGCTGGTTATTTGAATTGGTTGGAGAATTCAGAGTCTTATGGGGGTGTCGAGGTTTTGCAATTAATCAAAGAGACAAAAGAGCAGGAGATGAAGACTTTGTATTTGGAGAACATGGGATTGAGCGATCTTTCACCCTTGATGTACCTGACTGAACTGAAGGAGGTTTTTCTGATGGGAAATCCTTTGCTGCTTTCTCAAGTTGAACAACTTCGTTCGGTTCTGCCTGAAGCAACCGTTGATTTTCCGATCGATCTTGATTTACCCGCGCTTCGCAGCAATGAGGGCGCTTCTTTGGGAAATGGTGTACGTACTCTGCGTCTCTCGTCCAACACTCCATCAGATTTTCTCTTACAATACCCAGAGACGTCCTATTCATGCTCGTTTGTTCTGCGATATTTTTTTCATACCGACTTGAGGTTCGGCAGCGAAACAAATGAATTGATTTCGATGGATGGAAGCGCATTCGCTTTATCTTCTCAAGAAGTTGAGGCATTGACTTTGGAAGTGGTTCAATTAATTGCGGGCATGTACTATGGAAAAGGGGAGTACGATGCATTTATTTCCACCCTCGGTGAGGAACTTCCTTAAAGAATGCGTTTTACTCTCATTCCTGACTCTGAAGTTCAAGACAGCGAACACAGGGAACTTCTTCCCTTTGAAGACGGAGTCTTTCCTGCCGGGTTTGATTCTTTTCATTCTTTTTGGATGTGGTGGCAAGGATTCGGATAAGGAAATTTCTTTGGATGAAATCATTGCAGGCGCAGTCAAACTGGAAGAAATACAAACCAAAGGAATTCAACCTGATTCCTTGAGCTATCATCCAGACTCAAAAACTCTCTTCAGTGGATGGAGCAAGAGTCATTTTCCGAACGGGGAAATCAAATCCCTATTTGCATACCAAGAAGGCAAACATCATGGCAGAACGACTTCCTGGTATCAAAACGGAAACAAAAGGGAGGAATTACTCTATGAATCGGATCGGATAATGAATGCAGTTGTATGGAAACCGACCGGTGAGAAATGCTTGGTCACTCAAGTCGTTGAAGGTAAGGGAATCATCCTGATTTATGATCACAACGGTTCTGAAAATCTACGCATCAAGGTGAGGGATGGGGTGGTTTCTTTAAATTGATTCCGTTTGCAGGAATTCTTAGCAAGTTCTCACCCCTCCATATTTCAAAACGGCGCAGTCTGCCTTGATTCATTCAATTTTCTTTCGAAATTCATTGATTTGTTCGCTTTGGTCTATCCAGTTTCGCAGAAGAAAAAAAAGCATCAGGTTTTATTCCGGTCCGTAGTCATTCGAGTACCTCTGGTGGACAACAAGTTCGTTTTTCATCCCTTTGACCAATTCGGTCCTAAAAGAGGTGTGGAAATCCATCAGCTTGGTCTTTGATTCCAGCGAATTTTTCCAGGTCTGTTGGACTGAGAGAGAACCATCCACTGGTTCGATGACGTCAATTATCTAGGTATATGGCGGGTAGGCAATGAATAGGCCCCGTCTGCAGGGGAGAAAAAATGGATGACCCTTCATTTGCTTGCCTGAAGAAGATTTTAGACCAAAACAAAATCACCTTACAACAAGTTCTGGTAGACGAGACCTCCGCCCAAAATGAAGACCTGTGGAAGAAAATTGAGTATGATGCTGTTTTCCTTCCATGCAAAGCCAACCACACTCCAAGTGGTGGCTCCGATCAAGTGAACAATGACATTGTAAGGATGGATATTGAGCGAATGCAGACAAATTGCAGTGAGAATCGTAAAGGCACTGAAGTATTTAAGGAAATTCATTACTTATCTATGTAGAAAGGCTTAGACGGATGCCAACTCAAAGCATCCATGAAGAAAACTCATTAAGCTCGGCGAAAAGACGGAAAGCCCTTAGGTTGAAATACGATTTTAGACTGCCAGTGCAATGACAGCCGAATGTTATGGTTCAAGAAGGCGGATTGCCCGAAGTGGACTTCAGATTCTGTTCCGCATAAAAAGCTTTCTTCAGAATTTCAAGATGTTCATCCTGATCCACGGTTATAAGTTTGCCGTTGAAAAGCTCGTCTCTCAGTTCAGGATTGTCTTCGTTCATTCCAAGAAAAGCATTCAGCAGTATTTTCTTGTCTTCATCAGAAATGCTTGAGCGGATGCAAAGAGTGTGAGCAGGAACAGGGCCTTGTGACTGAACTATTTTTAATTTGGATTTCTGAGATGGCTTCAAGTATGAATAATCACCCTTGTATACGTAGTCGCTTACGGCTGCTGCCTCTACTTCTCCACTCAAGACTTTTTCAACCGCTGATACGTACCCGGAACCATAAATTACCTCGGAAAAAAAGTCTTTTAAAGAACCATCCCCCTTGACCAGGCCCTTCTCAACCAGGTCCCAGACCGGAATGAGATAGCCTGAAGTGCTCGATCGACTGGCGAATGCAATGGGTTTCTGCTTCAGATCGGCAATGGATTCAAAGGATTTTTCCTTCAGGCTCAACCACACGCTTTCGTAAAAAGTTTTTCCATTCTTCAGGTGTACGAGAAAAACGGAAGCAGTTTTCTGTTCCAGATTTCTGGCTGCGTCAGTGGAACTGAGATATCCGACGTCCAGAGTTCCATTGCGAAAAGATTCCACGACGATCGAGGAGTCAGATGGAATAATTACCTCAACGGTACGATTGAGTTTATTTGAGAGATACTCTTCCAAATGATTCTTTTGCTCAAGCATCATCTGGGGGTTTTTGTTTGCCTTGAGTGCAACCACCAACTTTTTGATGCTCAGACCCCCTTCTGAGTTTGCTTGATTTTCCTCGACTTCAGTAGAACAGGAGAGAATCAGGAGAAGAAGGGGAATTATTTGGATTGAGAATGGAATGGAATGAAAATTAAAGAAGACTTTCATTTTTTTCGTGATGAGATGGTAATGAAAATACAGAGATGAAAACTTTTTGAGAATCAATCTCAATAAACTATATCTCATTTTCCACGGGTCAAGCTTTCCTGAGACTCATTCTCAATAATAGTACATTTACGGACCAAGGTCATTCTCGGTGCCCCTGACGGATACTTTTTGATTTGTTGCAGGCATTATCTGAATTCAAGTCAAGTTCAAGTGTTCCTGAGAAAAAGAGCATGAGCAAAGACTGATGAAGTTTTGTAACTTTTCGTCTTGGAAAAAAGGAAAAAAAAGAAGGCGCAAATTTTACCCCTGAAGAAAAAATCAGGATCCTTGACGAATGCACAAAAAGTTGTGTTTCTCATAAAATGAAAAGTTTCTCTTCCATTCTCATCATCATATTCATCCAAATGGCGTTTCTTTCGGCAACCACTTTTGGGGATGACAATGCCTCTCCCCATGCGGATGGATGGTTTTATATTCCGGGTTTGGATCGCTCACTCGAGGAGTGTTTGGTAATTGAGTTGGATTATGGAGAAGTTTGGATTGAACTTTTTGCCGAAGATTCTCCCAATCACGTCGCCCGGATAAAGGAATTGGCCAACAACGGAAGCTTTGATGGAGTCGCATTTCACCGGGTGATCGAAGGATTCATGGTTCAGACGGGTGACGTTCAGTTTGGCAAGAGGGAATCTTTCAATTCGTCTTTGGTGGGAACGGGTGGTTCCGGTTATCCGGATCTACGGAGCGAGTTCAATGAACGAATCCATCTGCGAGGGACTTGTTCCATGGCTCGATCCATGGCACCCGACAGCGCAAACAGTCAATTTTTCATTTGTTTGGAAAACTCAACATTTCTTGATCGCCAATATACGGTCTGGGGACAAGTCGTAAGAGGTATGGAATACGTTGATTCCATCAAAAAAGGGAATGAATCAGAGAATGGAAAAGTTGAGGATCCGGATTTTATGAAAACAGTACGCATTCGCCAACTTGAGCATGAAGAAATTTCTGGTTGGCTCTACACCACAAGCTCGTGTTTTCCGTACTTTTTCGACTTGGCCACAAAAAACTGGATGTATTTTCAATCCGGTAATGAAAAACCTCGATTTTATCACTACGGATTCAAAAAGTGGATGTCGGTAAGATAGTTTTTACTCTTTGGAATCTTCAGCTTTCATTAAGCCTTCAAGCACTGTGCTTGACGATGCTTACGGAAATCGCAACTTTGGTCGGCAGATGAAGTTTGTCTTTTTGATCGCATGCTTGTCCTTTTGCTCATTGGGCTTTGCAAAAAAAGGATGGTTGTGGTTTGACCATTATCCATGGGTATATTCCGAAAAGGAAGAAAATTGGTTTTATCTGTATCCTTCGCAACATGAACTCTTGGCATACAGTTTCACGGACAAGACCTGGCGTCTCTTCGAGACGGAAGAAATTCTGCATCAGGAAGAGCATTCTTGGGAACAACTATACGAGGAATGGATCCAGATGCCTCAGCCCTACGGAGGCGTGGAAGTTCTTGCAATCATCAGGGAGGCGAGAGACCTGAACTCAACGGAACTCAGTCTTTGGAACAGTAACATCACCAACTTGGCTCCTCTTGCCGGGCTGGATAATCTGGAGCAACTGGGTCTTTCGTATAACCAAATAACGGATTTGTCTCCGCTTGCAGGCATGACCAATTTGAGAACTCTCATAATGGAAGACAATGAGATCGTCGACTTGTCACCCCTTTCCGGTTTGACCAACTTAACCACCCTCAAACTCACACATAATCAAATCTCCGATTTGACTCCCCTTGCTGGCTTGACGAATTTGCAGGAGCTGAGCGTAGGGAACCGGATCGAAGACTTGTCTTCGCTCGCCGGTTTGAAGAATCTGGTCTCGCTCACCCTTTCAGACAACGTCGTCTCAGATGTTTCTCCCCTTGCCAAGCTAGGGAATTTGACTCACCTGTATCTCTCTTCAAATCAAATCAGCGATCCGTCTCCCCTCATCGGACTTTCCAACCTTTGGTATTTGAGATTACAGGAAAATTCCATCATGGACTCGCAAAAAGAGATGCTGGAAGCCGCATTGCCATTCACTAACGTCAGATGGAATTGATCTTTTTTCTCATTCATAGCCAAGAATTCCTCTGGGGAGGAGTTTGCAGGTAAATCTTGTTTCTAGCTATGAAGACTCTTTTCATTTCCTGCTTCCTTGTTCACCTCATCGTCACTGCCTCCTTAGCCAAGCAAGGGAATCCCTCCCAAGACGAGAAAGATATAGCAGAAATTCTCATTTCTGCCGTTCAGAAACTGGAGGAGAGGGATGGACCCGGTGGTTTCGGATTGAAATTTATTCCACAAGAGAAGATTCCCTTTTCGGGATGGCATAAGCAATATTGGGATAATGGAAGGGTTCGTTTTTTGAAACAATACAAGCAAGGAAAAAAAGATGGACTCTACCATTATTGGTCGCGAAACGGAATGAAAAGTCAGGAAATCAACTATCAGAAAGACAAGGCACATGGACTCTGGACTAGTTGGTATGCAAATGGTCAAAAGCAGTTGGAACAAACCCTCAACTCCGGCAAATTGGACGGTCCTGCCAGAAGATGGTATGAAAATGGAAAGATAAAGGACGAATGTATTTACAAAGACGGGAGAATCATCTCCATCGTGGTGTGGAAGCCAAACGGGGAGAGATGTCTACTGACCAACCTCGTGGAAGGGAATGGTCTCTGGGTCCGATACAAACAGGACGGAAGCGAAGACTGGCGATCAAATTACAGAGACGGTTTTTACGTGCTGGACTAGTTGGATCACGGCAGTTCAGTTTGCTTTTTTTTGATCTTTGGAGAAAGAGAATTCCACCTGTACGCTGGAAAACTATTCAAAGCCTTTTGTAAGAAAGTTTTCCGAGAAGTCTTAACTTCGGATTACGAAGGAGATTTTTTTTCTGAGTAAGAAATGAAAACTGTTTTGTTCGTATCAAGCAAATTATTCAAATGATCCGCAAATGATTCTATTCTTAAATTCTAAGCAAAACATGTAATGGAAGGTGACAAATTGGTCTAACATCTGATGTTCTTAAGTACACTGAATGTAACCCGATAGTGATCCATCAAACCTGAGCATTTTGCAGGTTGCCAATTATTCGTGATGCATTGGGGGTTGTAGTAATGAATATGTTACAACCAATTGAACGAAAAGATACGGATTATTTTTAACTACAAGAGGCGAGAAGAATTTTTTGCAACTCGTTTCTCAGCCTGTGTTCCGCTTTGTCAGAGTAGTACACATTTTTTTTGTCTCTGTACCAGGAAGACCTCGGTAGAAGTTTTTTTCGGATTCCCACCACAACTTTTTTTTCAACGCCGAGATCGATACACAACTGTGATTCGCTCTTCATGCAACAAAATCAGTTTGTGGTGTTGATGATGGTTAGGCAGGTGGAGGCAAATGTTGTAATAACTGCGACCATGAAGCCAATAATTCTGTAACATTGTTTATCATTAAGCATGTTGAGAATATCGACAAAATTTAAAGTTTGGATCAACTTTTCTTCAAAAAATTTATCGCTGTGTATTACAAACGAAATATGAAAGAAGTTAGAAGTCCGATTGTATGGTGCGAATGTCCCGTACACTATAGTCTGCCAGCATTTACCTCCAATATACTAATGCAATTTTCTTAATGTTCATTAGTATTTTCACCAAACAACCCTAAAACAATGTAAACTGAATGGTATGCCATTGGATGAAATTACGGTAGAAAACTAACTTTTTTTTATGAAAATTCCAAAATATGCCAATTTCTTATCATATGTACTGATGTTCTCAACAGTCTGGTGCTTTAACTGGCGTGAAATCTTAGTGCGAGGTTGCGAAGTTTGTGATGATTGCCGATGAAATATCTGATGCCAATAGACATGATGTTGAGGGTTACTTTGCCCACAAATGAGCATTGACTGCTAATCTTTCATCAGATCAAACTTACAAAAATACCGCTCCATCTTCTACGACCGCGCCTTATCCGCCGACTAAGTGCAGGCTCTGTATGACATTGGGCAGTAGTCCCCCGCTGAAATTGTTGTTTCGGATCGTTCTATCCTACCTTTTCCTTTTTCATTTGAACTACGTACCCGTCTGAAGCTTAAATGGTTATCGCTCGTTATTAACAAATAATCATTCAGTATTTGCAATTATCTTATAATTTATACGATAATTAGAATCTCATAATGATAATATAATTATGAAATTTATATTAATGTTTTCGTTGATTAGCTTTGGCTTTTTTACATACATCCTTTATGATGGTTATAAAACTCGATCTGTATTCAACCCTGCCGTAAATGAGTATACGCCCGAATCTGCTCGAAAATATTCGGATGATGACTCTCCTATACTTTATTGGATGTGTATGATGTTTTGGTTTGCGGGTTGGATTTCTGTTATGTGGCTTCCTGTTAGTTTCTACAAACATACTTCGAAATATAAAGATCGGGCAAAGCAATTAATGGCAGAGGGGAAAAATCCTGCTGAGGCAATAAAACAGGCTAGGGAAGAGTATGAGCAGTCAAAACCTAAGTCGGTCAAGGTTTAATCCGCCCGCCCGCGCGCGCACGATGGGCGACTGTGGTGACACCCCAATGATACCCTCGTGACACCTGGATGTCACGGGGGTGACACTTTAAAGTATCTTTCGGCATCTTTCTTACCGATGCCCGTATCTAGGTAATGCTTGTTGAAAACTTTTTCGTTGTCGTGTCCCATTAACCTCATTGTCCACGACTTTCCTCCAAACCAATACCCATATGAGCCGAAGGAGTGCCTAGCTCCGTCATGTGGGTATATTATGCCTAACCTCATGCATGCTTTTGCACGATGCTTGGCGAGCATTCTGTACCTGTTTATTGGACCAATATCTCCCATGGAATGTTTTTTGTATTTTTTAATCCATGCCCAAAGATTATCTGGTATGTCGGTCAGTTTCCTAACTTTCCTAGTTTTCGCTGATTTTCCCTCAATGATGATTAAGCCCTTTTCAGGGTAAACATAATCCCATTTAATCCGTGGCACTTCATAGGGTCTGATACCCGCAAAGAAACACATTGCCATTGCAACTTTGTAGCCGTCAGGCATTTCATTTATCAGTTGCTCGGTTTCATTCGGATCTAAGCACTCGACAAGCTTTTCATCTTCTAGGTTATATTCCCATTTGACTTTGTAGAAATGGGTTGGAGTAAGATCATTTTCGTGACACCAGTTCAAGAACCCTCCAACTTCAGAGCGGGTGGTTTTCCTAGTTGTTTCCTTCTGTTTTGTAAGAATGTATTCTTTGAAATTCTGACGGGTAACTTTAGATAATCGAGGATCATTCATGTGTCTAACGAAGTGAACACACTTGGTTTGGCGAGATGTTATTGTTTCTTCTCTAGCTCCTCGATTCTTTAAATTTTTGATGTGCTTAATTAGGGCGGTGGACAATAACATGTCGCTAGGATGTGCCTTTTCGTCTGTTCCTTCCAACATAGGTCGAAGAAACTCCTTTTTATAAGCATATGCTTCAGTTCGAGTTTTAAAATATTTACGCTTTCTTTTCCCAATATTTATATCGACACACCACGAGCTTTTACCAAATGCTCGTTTTTTTTGATCAATGTAGACTCTAATATTCAATTTTTGGGTGACAAAATGGGTGACAGATTTTACGAAAAACCCCCTTGGGTGACAAATGGGTGACAGATTTTTCGCATAACTTTTTTACACTAGTCAACATAAAAAAACACCCCAGACCCTTGATGTTTAGTGGTCTGAGGTGTAAAAAAAGTGGTGGCGAAACCCAGAATCGAACTGGGGACACAAGGATTTTCAGTCCTCTGCTCTACCGACTGAGCTATTTCGCCAACTCACCAAAATCACACAACATGCAAAATTCCTGTGATTGGTCAAATGAGAAAGATGCAGGCGACTAGCCTGCAGATTCTTCATTGGTTCTCAAAACTCGATCCAAGGGCAGCATCGAACGATTGGGAGGAGTCTGCTGGGAATATCCATAGAAGAGCAGGGCCACCACGCGTTCATGGGTTGCGTTTTCCATGCCCAGAGCATCTGGAAAACGAGGATGTTCCCAAACCGGTCCGGTGCTCCATTTGCAGGCGATCCCTTCTGCTTCAAAGAGGAGTAGAAGATTCTGGCATATGCAGCAGCAGGTGGCGTAATCTTCCTCGATGACGGCAGGTTTTTTTCGTACAAGATCGGATGTCCGATCGGTCAGACAGGTTACCACGAGCAATCCGGGAACCTTGGCCCATTCGATGCTCTTTTTTCTTCCCCTCTCCACCAGTTGTGGATCCGAACCGTCCCCGGCGACCACCTCTCCGTAAAGTTTTGCAATTTGTTCAATCCTTCTGGAATCAAGCAGATAGAACCGGGCGGGTTCCGTGCGGTGATGATTTGGCGCATGTCGGGCAATTTCGATGAGCCCCCGTATGGTTTCCTGCGTTGGACTGGAATCTTCGAAGAGGGCGGGCTTGCGCGTTCTTCGGCGAAGGATGAGATTCTTGAGAAGATGCGGGTCCATGTCGGTCAGGCGTGTGCCCGGTCCAGAATCACGCTGACGTTGGCTCCGCCGAAGCCGCTGCTGTTGCTGAGCATGCGATCGACTTGTCGATTCTCAGTGACGCGGAGCAAGCGCAGATGATCAAGTTCGGGATCAGGTTCGGTGACGTGAGCCGAACCGGGAACGAATCCATTTTTCAAACCCAGGCAGCAAAAAGCAGTTTCCATGATGCTGGAAAGGGACAGTCCATGACCTGTAAGGGCCTTGGTGCTGGAAACGGATATGGCTTGAGGTAGGGGGAAGACCTGTTTCAAGGCCTTGATCTCGGAAGCATCCCCGATCGGAGTCGAGGGGGCATGGGCATTGACGTATTCGATTGAGGAGGCTTCCGCGGAGGCGTCTTTGAGAGCCTTCTTCATTGCGTCCTTGAGTCCTCTGCCTTCCGGGTGGGAAATAGCGACGTTGTGTCCGTCGGATGCCTGTCCCCAGCCGGAAAAACAGGCGTAGGGACGGGCTCCTCTTCGAAGCGCTTCCGATTTCTTTTCCAATACCAGGCAAACGGCCCCACCCGTTCCCACGAATCCATTTCTCTTTCGGTCAAAGGGACGGGAGGCAAGATCGGGATTGGTCTCAAGAGAGAGAGCGCGCATTCCACAAAAGGGAACGATGCTCTCGAAGTTGCAATCTTCCGCTCCTACCACAAGCATGCGTTTCTGGCGTCCCAGTCGGATTTCGTCGAGAGCCATGCCAAGGGCATGACCGGAGGAGGCGCAGGCGGATACCAAACCGGTTGAGGATCCGCGGATTCCCAGAGCAGCCACGAGGTTGAAGGTCAGGGTGCCGGCGATGGATGCGACGATGGCGAGCGGATTGCAGGCCATGACTCCGCGCTGGTCCATTTTCATAAAGTGCTTGTGAATGGAGCGCATGGATCCACCTGAAGAGGAGTACAGACCAGCATCCGGATCTTGCAAGTCTTCTTCCGACAATGCAGCATCCTCAATGGCTTGTCGAAGGGCGCACCATCCGTAGAGTACGTGTGGGGAAAAGCTCCTGATGGTTGCCCTGGGCACGGAGTATTGATCCGGATAAGTCCAGTCTTCGGGATCAGCGGACTCCAGGCAGAAGTCCTTGACGGTACCGGCAACCTTGACGGGTGATGAGTCGACTTGGAGTTCAGGCGGGTTTTCAATCCCGTGACGAAGATCGAGCAGGTTGCGGACGACTGCGCTCTGATCGTTTCCGATGCTGGTGATTAATCCCATCCCCGTTATCCATACTGGTTCCATACACTTCTTTGGTTAAAGTCAGATCGTACAGGAGCAAGGTAAAAGAGGAAACGCAATAAGTTGGACCAAAGGAATTTCTAGTCAAGGTTTGCAGACCGTATCTCCTCCTTGATCAAAACACCCTCTGCATTCCAGGTTTTCCAAACTCCGGAGGGAGTACCGTTCTGGTGCCATTGTTCCTGCCATTTTTCACCATTTGGATGCCAGGAAACAGACCGGCCTTGTTTTTTTCCTTCCTTGTAAAATCCTTCCATTTTTCTTCTCCCATCCGGATACCAAAGCGTGAATTCACCGTCATTAAGTCCGTTTTTCTTCCTTCCTTTCCAGCGAGGCTTCCCGTCCGGAAAAAAAGTGGTCCATATGCCTTCGGGTTTCCCATCCTTAAAGTCTCCAAGGTAGGAGACTTTTCCGGTTTCTGAAAACCCGATTGATTCCTGTGTGTTCCCCTCTTTCTGTCTCTTGAACTGAAGACCGTCGACGGAGCGGGTCAAGCCTTTGAGGACATTCTCATCCTTTTTTGATGATTGGATCGAATTGTTTTTTTCAAGCATTTCCCTCGCTTCCTGCTCGATGTCCTTATCACCGCATGAAACGAGTAGAGATAAGAGGGGTAGGA
>CACMZN010000015.1 GCA_902618175.1 uncultured Verrucomicrobiota bacterium | reverse complement strand
TAGCAGGAAAAACTCTGATTTCCGAGGGAGATGGTTCCTTTTTGCTTAAGCTGGATCCAAACGGAATCGAATCAAACACTCTTGATATTTCGGGACAGAGTCGAGTGGCGGCAAAGAAGTTGACTCTTGATTCGAGTGAAAAACATTTGCTGATCGCAGGTGTTTTCGACAATCATTTTAGAATTGGCAGCAGCCAATTACTGAGTCAAGGGGAAGAAGACTTCTTTTTGGCCAAATTAAATCCGGAAACTTTTTCCCTTGAGGGTATGAGAGGATTCGGCGGATCCGGAGAAGATTCTTTTTTCGACTTGGAGATGGATCATGGCAACAGAGCCTTGCTTGCAGCTGGATTTCAAGGAATTCTAAATCTTGACGGGGTTGTTCACTCGTCGAAGGGTTTGCAGGATTCAGTTATCGCCAAGGTGGATCTTTCCGATCTCTCAGTTTTGGATTCGAGATCATTTGGTGGCTCTGGTGATGATGTGATTCAAACAATTCACTCATACAATGCCGCTTCCCTTTTCATCGGAGGCTACAGTACAGATTCTTCCGTTGTCACACTGAGCAATGAATACCTCTCCAAGGCTTTCCTTGGAAAAATGGCGGAAATGGACTCCGAAATTCAATTACTTAATCCCTCGCCAAATCTAGTCTCTGCCGGAAAGCCCTTCGAATACTCCTTTGACTCCGGGCCTTGGCGAATTGAGAATAATGAGTTCACAATCCGCAAGATCGATTTTCCGACTTGGTTGACGATTGCCATGGAGCCAAGCGGCAGAGGTATTCTATCGGGAATTGCACCCGATCATGCCGGCGACCAAAGGGTCGTTTTCGAGGTCGTGTCTCAAATGGGTGACCGAATGGTGGTTGATTTCAACTTTGAATTGGTGCCCAGTTCTTCTCGAAAACCAATAATTCGCTCCAATTCCAACGAAGTTGTCCCATACGGGTACGATTTTTCGTTTGAAGTCGAGGTCTTTGATCCTGAGGGAGAAAATATTTCCATAACCACCGATATGCCCAGTTGGGTGAATTGTAAATTGGTCGGAGATCAAAAAGTAATGTTCCATGGATTCGCGACAAAGGAACATCTCGGTTTTCACCAAGTGATTATCAGCCTTGAAGATGAAATTGGATTAATGACAAGCAAGACGATTTCATTGGAAGTTGCAGTTCCAAAGACAGCATCAGATTCTTCCAATGACGAACTTGGATGGGTCAGTAATTGGTTTGGTTTCGTAATGCTTACCGATTCAGGATGGGCTTTTTCACCGGAATTTTCTTGGATTTATCTGGAAGATACCTTCAAAAAAGAAGGATTTTGGTTTTGGAAAGAGAATTTCGGTTGGTTATGGACGAGAGATACCTACTTCGTTGGATCGGAAAGAACGGGATTCGTCTACAGTCATACACTAAATGGCTGGATTTATCTCACGGTAGACTCATCGGGAAAGGGTTGGGCTTACATATATGTTTCCCAAGAATGGATTAAATTCTCCTGAGATTTATTGTCAAAGATTACACTCACAAAGTGATGTAAAAGAGAATTTTCCGATTATTTACTTATGCAACGGTCTGGGTTTTAGTAGACTTGACGAACAAACAAATCGACTCAAAAATAGAATCCACGCTAAGTCCGTGCTTTCCTCTGAGTTGATTAATGGAATCCCCATGCTCGATAAACTGATCTTCCCAACCAAACCTTTTAACTGGTGTGACTCGGTTTGATTCCGACAATGTTTCAAGTATTGCAGAGCCAAATCCACCCTTTAGCGCATTATCTTCCAAAGAGATGATTTGATCATGTGTACGGGAATGTCTGAGGATTAGTTTTTCGTCCAGCGGCTTCACGAACCTTGCATTCACGATTGAGGGGCGAAATCCAAATTCGTCATTAATCCTATCTGCCAGAGCCAAGGCAATTTCGACAAAATTTCCCAAAGCCCAAAGGGATAAAACCTCCCCGTCATGCAAAACCTCGGCCTTACCAATTTCGAGAGACTCGGGTGTAGACTTTAGATCTTTTCCTACACCAGAACCTCTCGGGTATCTAACAAAACATGGGTTTCCCGAATGGATTGAAGTCTGAATCATGTCTTGCAGCTCGTCCTCGTCCTTTGGCTGCATTATGATTGCGTTGGGAATGCATCTCAGAAAAGAAAGATCGAAGAGTCCATGATGAGTCGGACCGTCATTGGGTGACAATCCAGCTCGATCCAAACAAAAGGTGACTGGAAGATTTTGCAGACAAACGTCGTGAATAATCGGATCGTAAGCTCTTTGCAGAAAAGTTGAATAAATGGCGCATACTGGTTTCATGCCTTTGCAGGCCAAACCCGCAGCCATAAGCACTGCATGTTCTTCGGCAATGCCGACGTCAAAAAAGCGATCGGGTATTTTATCTCTGAGAGCATCCATTCCAGTGCCACTTGGCATGGCAGCGGTGATTCCTACAATGGATTGATCTTTAGAAGCTAATTCAGCCAAACATTCGCCGAAAACATCCTGATATTTGGGGGGACTTCCCGGTGCAGATGCGGATGGCTCTCCAGTTTTCAGATCGAATGGACCCGAGCCGTGCCACTTTTCGGGCTCTTGGAGCGCAACTGGGAATCCTTTTCCTTTTTGAGTCAGCAAATGAAGCACAATTGGTTCTTCGGATTCTTTGGCAAAATCAAAAAAACGAATCATGGACGGAATGTCATGACCATCGATGGGACCCAAGTAACGCAGTCCTAACTTTTCGAATATGCTGGAAGGCGCAAGCAATTCCTTAGTGTCTCTTTTGGCTTTTGAAATGATTTTCATGAAAGATTGACCACCAGGTAGTTGGGACAACAAGGATTCGGCATCCCTATGAATGCGGCTGTATACCGGATTCGTGATCAATTCGTTAAAACAGCGGGAAAATGCACCAACGTTTTTGGCAATCGACCATTCATTATCGTTGAGAACGAGGATGAATCTCTTGGTTGAACTAGCGATGTTGTTTAACGCTTCAAGGGTAATCCCACAGGTGAACGCAGCGTCGCCTGCGATCGCGACAACATGTTTGCTTTCTTTTTTCAAATCTCTTGCCACGCACATGCCAAGGGCAGCTGAGAGAGAGGTTCCGGCATGTCCAGCACCAAAGGAGTCGTGTGGGCTTTCCTCTCGAGAAAGAAATCCGCTGAGTCCTTCGGCTTTGCGTATCAGATCGAACCTATGATCATTTCTCCCAGTAAGAAGTTTGTGAACATATCCTTGGTGAGATACGTCCCAACAAAAGGAATCTTGGGGTGAATCAAAAGCGAGATGAAGAGCAATCGTAAGTTCCACGACACCGAGGTTGGGTCCAACGTGCCCACCATTTTTTGAGGTGACTTCTATGATTCTTCTTCTAATTTCATTGCAAAGGACACTAAGCTGGGAAGAGTCCAGATTCTTCAGATCTTGTTTGTTTCCAATTTGACTTAAAGTTGGATAGTCGTTCATGAATCATTTCTTAAGGAGAGAATCATCGCCATAATCAACCTTCGAGGAAACTTCTTGAATTTTCAATTCCGCACTTTCAATTTTCCCTCGACAACTTTGAAGCAACTTCATCCCGGTTTGATAGTGAGACACCAAAGATTCCAAGGGGGTGTCACCAGATTCCATTTTTGAAACCAAGTTCTCTAATTGCGATATGCTTTCTTCAAAGGACAAATCCTCATCCTTTTTCAAAACATCCTCATCTGCAGAATTCATTCTCGATACAATAGTTTTGCTTTTGAGTTTCGCAACCTCCGAAATACTTTCTATGGCATCGACAAACAGAACAATTTAAGTCATATGAACTTCATATGTCGCTTTTGCAAGTATTGGTTACAACTGCCGCCCTTTTTCGATTGGCTTTCGAGACTTTTCTCAAAAGAAAAAACGAAATGCACATGAATCGTTTGAAGGAAAAGCCTCCTGAATCGATTAATGGAATAATGGATTTTCAAACTTGGGGAAAAGCCACCGAATATTCTCTTCAAAAAAGCAAACTTTCCAGATCTGAAGATGTGTTCGAATTCTTTCTATTTTGCATGAGTGTGATGGTACTCTTTCCTTGGACTTTCAAAACTTGGTCAACTTCCTTGGATGATTCCATATGGAAATGTTCATTGGTTGTAGTTTGTTTTTTAACCTTGGTTCAATTACCCAGCCTTTTTTTCGACTGGAAGAGACAATTTGGCTTGGAAACTCAATTTGGCTTCAACAAGTCTTCTTTGAAGCTTTGGATTTCGGACAAAACGAAGGAACTCTTCATCGGATTTTTTCTTGGCTTTCTCTTGTTTGCCCTTCTGATTTGGTTGTATCGCAATACCTCAAACCTCTCACCTGATTTCTGGTGGATTTTGGCTTTCTTGGTTTTTTTCATCATTCAATTGTGCCTCATGGTACTGTGGCCCAAATTCATCCTTCCTTTATTCAACAAGCTTTCTCCTCTTGAAGATGGAGAGTTGAAAAGACGACTGTTGTATTTGTCGGAAAAAACTGGTTTCAAGGCAAAAGCCATCGAAGTAATTGACGGAAGCAAAAGATCCGGACATTCCAATGCCTACTTTACAGGATTTGGTAAATTTCGAAGAATTGTTTTGTATGACACCTTGATCGAACAGATGAATATCGATGAATTGGAGGCGGTTTTGGCTCATGAAGTAGGTCATTATCGACTTGGTCACATACCCAAGAGGTTGCTTTTTTCTTTTTTATTCGGCCTTTTGGGTTTCGGGATTTTGTCAATTCTTTTGCAGAGTGAGTGGTTTTATTCCGGTCTGGGCTTACCCTTGGATTTGCTGGGTTCTTTCTCCTCATTGGTAGTTGGATTAAGTTTGATTGTTGTGTTTTTTACTTATTGGCTCACTCCAATCAGCAACTACTTCTCCAGGAAGCACGAATATGAAGCGGATGAGTTTGCTAGAACAGCTGTCGGCAGTTGGCAACCTCTTGTCGGTGCCTTGAAAAAGCTATATGTGGAAAATCTCAATCATCCTCTGCCTCATTCTTTCATAAGCTCCTTTCATTATTCTCATCCAACCCTTTTCGAAAGAGAGGAAGCCTTAAAATCCAGAGCGGACGATTAGAATCTTAGATTTTGAAGATTTTTCTTGCCTTGGCATGCGCCAGCATCGCCAAAATCACACCAAGTAAATTCATTACTATATCTCCAAAGGACGGAAACCGATCGGGGATGAAGTTCTGAATCATTTCATTCGCAAATCCATAAGATATACAAAAGATAAACGCGGGATTCAGCCAAAAAGCTTTTTGTAAATATTCTACTTTCGATACCCAGAGCCATAACCAAGTAAGTAGGAAAAAAAGTGGCAAGTGACTCAAGTCCTGAAGCCAATATGGATAATCAAACAATTCTTCTGAGAAACGAATGAAAAATTGATTCGAGTCAAAATCGCGCATTGCTTCCGGTTTTGGAAAACCAGTCACCAGTTGAAGCGAAAAGGTGTAGCTGATTGGTACGAGAAAATATTTTCTCTCATTCGGAGAGTGAATGAAATTAATGAGAAATAAAGGTTCCCTTGCTTTCATGATTTTTGGATCAGTTCTGTCTTGGCTTGAAATTGACTAAGGAATCAAACAAGAAGGTACAAATGCCAATTTACGAATTCTATTCTCCTCAAACCAACAAAATTTATTCTTTTTTCGCTCGTTCACTGGATTATTCAGATTCCATTCCCATGTGCCCACACGGAAAGCAGTTTGAAATGAAAAAATTAATTTCTGGTTTCTCCATAACGGGCAAAAGAGAAGAATCGTCTGAAGGAGATAAACTCGAAGATATTGATCCAAACGATCCATTTTCAGGAATGACCGCAGAACAAAGCGGCCTCATGATGAAAGAACTTGAAGGGGCGATGCAAGGAATGGACGAGGAAAATCCCGATCCAAAGCAAATGGGTTCTTTGATGCGTAGAATGTGTGAATTGTCTGGCCAGGAAATGGATGAACCAATGCAGGAAGTCGTCCGCAAGTTGGAAGAGGGATCCGATCCAGATGAGCTCGAAGATCGGATGGGTGATTATATGAATGACTCAGAGCCGGGAGAATCAGTCAGCGAACCCGAAGAACACTGCGAAAGTGCCCTTAAAATGAGAAAGCTGAGAAATTATTTTAATAAAAGAATCTTGCGGGATCCCGAACTTTACGAATTTGAAAAATTTGTAACTTAGCTTCAATAAAATGAATTTGTCTTTATCACTAAGAAAATTCACATCAATAGGGCTTGTTTTCATCCTTTCGTGTGAATTCTCTGAGGATGAAAAGGAAAAAAAAAGTAAAATCTGGAGTGGAAATGTAGAAACTTTTGAAAAACACTTCAGGATTGAACAGAAAACGTCCGGTGTTGAGGAGTCTCTCTTAGTCAACAAGAGTACCGAACAACCATATTCTGGCCTTTTGGAATTAAACGGAACTAATATGTTTAATCGTAAAAGCTTTCAAAAGGGCAGACTGAATGGTCCAAGCATTAAGAAATCTGAGGACGGGTCTTGGGTTGAAGCTCAATATCGAAATGGTAAACTTCATGGAGAGATGATTTTTTACGATTCAAAAGGAAAAGTCCGCTCCATAATTAACTTCGAAGAAGGTGAACTGATCAATCGTGAGAAAAAATAAGGTATTCACTGTGCAGTTTTTTTTCTGGCTTTGACGAATTCTTTGGTTGCCCTTCTGACCCTCTTTTTGTTGCGGACCAGTCCATCGTCTTCAACCAAAGGCAAGAATAGGTAAAAGGTCGAACCTTGTCCGGGCATCGAGGCAAAGTCGATCTTACCATTATGATCTTCAATAAACAATTTGGAATTATACAGTCCAAAGCCTGAACCAATCGATGATTCCTTTGTGGTGAAAAAAGGTTCGAAAAGCTTTTTGGAAATGTTTTCCGGAATGCCTTTTCCATTGTCCGTAAGAGAAATTTCAGCACCATTTACATTTGCCAGGTATGGACCTTTTGAAGCACCTTTCATTATGGACTCTCCTTTTTTTACACGTCTTGCGGAGATTCTGATTTTACCAGTTTTGGAAATGGCATCCCTTGCATTGATTGCAAGATTTAGAATTACTTGTCTGAAGCCGGTTTCTTCGATGAAAGCAGGAATTGGCTCCGAACCAAAGTCATTTTGTATCTTGGCGCTCCTTGGAATGATGATGCCGATCAAGTCCATCTGATCCCGCAAAAGCAGCCTAAGATCATGGATACTTCGCTGAGCAGCTTTTTCTCTATGCAAATCTATGATTCTTCTGACAAGTTTCTGAGCCTGCATGGAGCTTTTTTTGATTTGTCCCATTCCATTTGCCATAGGGTCGTCCTTTTTCATCATTCCGTGATAAAGTTCGCTGATGGAATAAATACCGGCCATGAGATTGCTGAAATCGTGAACCAAGCCATTGGTCAATGTCGCCAATCCTTCTCGCCAAACTGAATTCGAAAGCCGATGTTCAGCAATTGCTTGTCTGGTAACGTCAATGAAAACTCCGTCGTAACCAAGGAGTTTTTTGGTTTTTGTGATAATTGGAGTTCTTATGTCGAGTAGGTAGGAGATCTGATCGTTGGGTGGAATCCTTATTCGATAGGAGAGGCTGAAAGTTTCCTTTTTCTTTGAATTCGAATTCAGTTCATGCTGAAAAAGTTCTCGGTCCTGTTCTAAGATTTTGTTTAGAAAAAGACCACCGTTTCTGGAAAGTTCATGATACTCGGTAGGAAAAACATTTCTGATACCCTTCGATAGATAACTGAAGGTCATGTCGAGACGCTGAGTGAAGAATATTCCGGGAAAGTTACTGACATAATCAGCTAGACGACTTTCTGCCTTTTGCAAACGAATCAAAGTATTGGCTAGAGCTCTAGGATCGTTCATCAAATCTCCCATGAATGCCTTCTTCAATGATTCATGAGGGGCAAGGGCACAGGAAAGAGAAACGACCGAAAGCTTTGAATAACATGAGCAGTTCAGATAGATTCCCAACGAAGAGTCTTGATCATCACTGGATAAGGGGAGAAAACACTCTTTGTCTTCCAGATGAAATTTGTTGTGCAATTCCGCTCCCCATCTTTCATCCAGAGACGACATCAAGGTTCTAAACTTTAGACCAATCAAATCATCACTGCTTTTTCCAACCCAAAAGGCAAAAGCTTCCGAAGCCTTTAAGATTTCTCCATTTTCATCCAAACCAATTTGACAATTTTCAAAGTTAGGAGATTTCATTTTTACCTCGAATATGTGGAAATCGTTCTTGAAAGCGAAAAAAAAATCGGCATTTCAGTTTCCAGCTACTAGGAAAAAATATCCACTGGGGAATAGAAGTAGGCACATTATGATCTGATTTTTTCATGAGATCAAGCAATCCGGGGTGTACAAGGATGCATAAGTAATTGGCACAAAGATTGCACTGCGGAGAACAAATGGCAGTCATTTTAGACAACTTATACAGTCAGGAAAATTATCTTGTTTCCAAAAAACTTCTCGATGCGACGCATCTCCGTCATGAGGCTTTGTCCAATAACTTAGCTAATGTTGAAACACCAGGATTTAAGCGTAGAGATTTGCCGAAGGAATTTTCTGTTGAATTAAGAAGGGCTGTGGACAGGAAAGACTTTCGAAGAGTCAAAGCTTTACTTCCAAGAAGTGCGGAAGACAGGCAAGCAAAACCCGTTCGTGTGGACGGTAACACGGTCCAATTGGACGAAGAAATGCTTGCCATGAACCGAAACGCCTTGAACTACGAATACCTAAGCGGTGCTGTTGGGAGTACCATCAAGACATTGAATAAGGCCATCAAAGGTCGAGTATAAGGATACGTATGGGCATGAATCTTATTCCAGGAATCGAGTCGACGGGTAGTGCCTTGTCAGCCGAGAAAATTCGACTCGAGATCATTGCTCAAAATATCGCCAATTCCAATACTACCCAAGATGCATCTGGCAATGTTTACAAAAGGAAGGAAGTTGCATTCGAAGAGTATGTAAAAACACCGGAGAGACGGGTTCCCGGTTATGTGGATGAAAACTTGTACCAAGGAGTTCGCGTAATGGATGTATACGACGACCAAACCCCCGGACGCATGATATTCAACCCTGGTCATCCTCATGCAAATGAAGATGGAATGGTACAAATGCCCAACGTTGACGTTTCAAGAGAGATGGTTGACTTGATAAGTGCGTCAAGGGCTTACGAAGCCAATTTGACCGTAGTCAAGACTTCCAGACGGATGGCTCAGCAAGCCATGGCAATCGGTCGATAATAGTCTTTAACCCTGCGAATTGTGAACGACATTTCATCACTTCCAAGCTTGAGCGATTTGCTCACTCAGAATCCAAACCTACGTCCTAACCAGCAAGCGGATCGATTTGCAAAAAATTTCGAATCCTTGGTGGGTGAAGGACGAGGAAGCGAAATTCAGACAAGGGGTGTAACTCCCGTAGAAATCGACAAGACTACTCCTACTGAAAGAGTCACCGCTCCTGGTTTTGCGCAAATGTTCGAAGATTTCATCAAAGGAGTGGACCAAAAAAAGAAAATTTCCAAAAGAGAAACTCAAGATCTGATTTTAGGACGATCGGATAACATCCACGAAGCCGTTGTGAAGTCTCAGGAGGCAGGCGTTGCATTCAATCTGATGATTGAAGTTAGAAACAAACTGGTGGATTCCTACAAGGAACTCATGAGGATGCAAGTTTAGGTCTCCATAAACCGTTATAAGTCATGCAAGAAAGATTTGAAAAGTTGAAAGGGTTATGGAATAACCTAACTCCTTCACGAAAAGCCACCTTGTCGGTTGCCTTGTTGGGTGTAATCGGCCTTAGTATTGGGATACTCAGCTGGTCTGGACAAGGTACTCAAATGAGGGTTCTGGTGAGTGGAGCCGATGCCGCTGATTTGTCCGAGGTCGTGGACATACTTAAGAGCAACAACATACCCTTCGAATACAACGAGTCCGGCGATACGATCCTGGTTCCAGAAGACAAACGTGCATCGATGCGTATGGAATTAGCTATGAAAGGCTTGCCCAAAACGGGTGATGTTGGCTTTGAAATTTTTGACGAAGGTAATTTCGGTATCAGTGATTTCGTACAAAGAACAAACCATACAAGGGCCATTCAGGGTGAACTTGCAAGAACCATCGGCATGATGGATGCCATCAGATCCGCCAAGGTTTTTGTTGTAAAGCCTGAAAATAATCTGCTGCTGAGCGAAGATCCCAACGATCGTCCGAGTGCTTCCGTATATGTAGATACTGGTGGCAACACCCTGGACAAGAGCAATGTAAATGCAATTCAGTTTCTGGTTGCTCGAGCAGTCAAGGGAGTAAACAAGACGAATGTCGCGGTTATGGACAACCAAGGCAACCTGCTTTCAGATGAAGGTGATTCTGACGGCGTTGCTGGAGTTGCGGGTCAGATGATGAAAGCTTACCAAGCACAGGAGCGTCGTTTGGAAGAAAAAATTGAAACCATGCTCGCCCGGATTGTGGGCAAAGATAAGGTGGTTGCGCGAGTTTCAGTTAATTTGGACACCAAGTCATCAACCATGCTCGATGAGAAATTCGATCCGGACGGGCAGGTCCCAAGAACTTCAACCACCGACAAGGATCTGGCAAAGACGGTTGAAACTCAACCTCAGAACAATGCGACCGGAATGGGAGCGAATGTGCCAAATGTGAGCCAAGACGCCACCCAGCAAGACCCGATTATGGCAACCAGCGATGAACAGAGGGAGTCCAAAACGACGGATTTTGAAATCAGTCGTACACTCAAAGAAGAAATGCAGGAGCCGGGTGCCATCATTGGAAGAAGTGCTGCAGTCCTCATTGCCAAAGGTGAAACTCCCCGAACTGCTGAACAGATCGACGGCATACATTCTGCCGTTGTCAATGCAATCGGCGCAAGATTTGATCAAGTCGATTTGGATACCCATGTCACGGTGCACGAAGTTGAATTTCAACCTGCTTTCGTTGGTCCTGCTGGAGAAACTTTAAACCAATTTCAGCAAATTTTGGACACCTACGGTCCGCATCTCAAAAACTTGCTTGGCGTAATCCTTGCAATTGCCATCTTCATAGTTTTTCTACGATTGCTCAAGAAATTCAAGCCTAGTGACGCAGAAGTACAGATACTTGATGAAGATGATCAACAGATGCTGAGCGGTACAAGAAGCCTCGGCAGTGGATTGACCCCTGAATTGTTGAATGACCTGATTCAGGAAAAACCAGACAACGTCAGCACTGCGTTGAGGAGATATCTGGAGAGTGGATCATCCAGTTGATGTGATACTTGCCGAGACAATTTTCGAAAAGCTAAAATTATTTTTGATCGATGGAGGAGGTACAAGAAGAAGAATCAGTTTTGGAAAGGTATTCCAGAATGGGAAAACTGGACAAGATGGCATTACTGATGATTGCTCTGGGTCCGGAAGCTGCCTCGACACTTTTAAAAAGGTTTGATGCAAAGGACTCGGAATCAATTTGCAAAAAAATTGGAGATTTTCCGATCGTCGATCAGGAATTGAAGGACTGTGTCCTCGATGAATTTTCTGAAATCATCGAATCCAGTGTGAATTCTAATTTGGGTGGTTTGGCTTTTGCCCAGAAAACCTTGGAACTCGCTCATGGAGATTTCAAAGCAAATAACATGATGAATCGAATCGCACCAGTTCGTGATTCGCTCGATTTTATGGATGACATAAAGGAGATGGATTCTGGTCAAATCTACAATGTCTTGCGTTTCGAGCAACCTCAGACCATTGCTTTTGTTCTGGCAAACGTTGATGCGGACAAAGGCTCTGAAGTTCTTCAAATGATGCCTCCCAACGTGCAAGAACAGGTGGTGGAAAGGGTCGGTTCCATGGAAACCACCCCGATGGATCAGATTGAAGTGGTTGCCAACACCCTTGGGTCTCGTATGAGCAAAAAGGGTCAATCTCCCAGAATCAAGACTGGAGGGGTAAAATCTGCAGCTGACTTACTTAACTGGTTCGATAAGGAGGAGGGTAAGGAACTTCTGAAAAGTATAGAAAAGAGAAACCCGAAACTTGGAGGTTCCATAAGACAAAGGATGTTTAGGTTCGAAGATATTGTTCGACTCAGTCCTGGCGACATTTCGAAAATTACCAAAGAAGTCGATCAAGACGACCTCGTCATTGCCATGAAGAATGCGTCTGCGGAACTCAAGAAGGCAATCTATTCCACAATGTCAAAACGAGCGGTTGAAGCCTTGGAGGAACAACTTGGTTTTCTTGGCCCCAAAAGGCTATCGGAAATCGAATCGGCCCAAGATCGAGTCATACAGATCGTTCGGGAACTTGAGGAGGATGAGGAAATAATTCTTGATACCGGAGGAAGCGACGTTGTCGTTCAATAAAAACATTGTTTTTACCGACCCCCCTAAAAACATAAAGGTTGGTTTCATTGGTCCTCCGCCATTAGAGCAATCAGAAGCTGATGGACTCGTGGATCAGGCTTATCAAAGAGGAAAGAAAGAAGCTTCTGAGTTTTACAAAAGCGAAGTTCTTCAATTGCGTCAGTCTTATGCGGTTAGGCAAGATACATTGCTTTCTTCCATTAATCACAAGTCGCAGCAATTGATCGAACAATTGGATTCCGGTCTTCCAGGCATCGTGATGGCGGTGGTTGAGAGAATACTTGGGGAATGTCCCATGACTCGTGATACTATTGAAAGACTTGTCAAGTCCATGATCAGTGAGTTCGCCAACGAAGATGAGAAGCTGGAGATATACTTATCTACCGAAGATTTGAACCTCCTCAAGTCCGTTGAAAGCGTCGATTCAGGGAAGGAAGAACCACAAAATGAAGACAATGAACAAGGGTTTGCAAGTGCTATTGCAGGTATATTCGATGGAATTGAGGGAGAAGATGAACTTCTGGAAGGATATCCGAATGTCAAATTCTTTGAAGATTCTTCGCTTAGTTCCGGAGATTGCCAAATTAAAAGTAGATTTGGATTATTGGATGGTAGAATCTCAACCAAACTTCGAAAGGTTGAAAGGGAATTGAAAAATAATGATTGATTCCTTGAATGAACGGTTTTCCTTCATGGAGAAAGGCATCAGGAGAGTTCGCACTCTTGATAAGATTGGTATGGTTCGAAAAGTCACTGGTTTGATCATTGAATCGGAAGGGCCTGAAGTCTGCATTGGTCAAGTTTGTTCAATCTTTTCTGAGAGACATAAACAAACTGTTGAAGCTCAAGTTGTTGGGTTTCGAGAAAACGTTGTTTTGCTCATGTCTCTTCAGAGTGTGAACCTTATTCATCCGGGTTGCAAGGTAACCTCTAGAAAAAATTCCAATTTTGTGCCCTACGGTCCCTGTTTACTCGGAAGGATACTTGATGGCATGGGAAGACCCATAGACGGCAAAGGACCACTGCGGGCACACCTAAGAGACGGCTTTTACAATGAACCTCCCAATCCACTTTCGCGCCAGCTTATAACTGAGCCTTTCAGTACTGGAATCAAGGCGATAGATGCATTCATACCTCTTGGAATAGGTCAGAGGGTAGGAATTTTTTCTGGAAGCGGAGTCGGCAAATCCATTCTTTTGGGTATGATAGCTAGGGGGTCCGAAGCTGACGTCAACGTGATATCTCTTGTTGGTGAGCGGGGTCGTGAGCTACGTGAATTCGTTGAGAACGACTTGGGGCCTGAAGGAATGGCAAAGTCGGTTATTGTCGTTTCCACATCCGATCAACCGGCTCCCATGAGAATCATGGCTTCTACTCTGGCCACTTCCATAGCTGAGGGATTTAGAAATGAAGGGTCAAAAGTTCTTTTATTGATGGATTCCCTTACTCGATTTGCCATGGCGCAAAGAGAAATTGGTCTTGCTTCGGGAGAACCACCTGCGTCACGAGGTTATGTTCCATCGGTCTTTTCCATGCTTCCTAAATTATTGGAGAGAACGGGAACCAGCGAATGCGGTGCGATCACTGCGATTTACACTGTTTTGGTTGAGGGGGATGACATGAATGAACCCGTAGCCGACGCTGTTCGTGGATTTTTGGATGGACATATCGTCCTGAGTCGTAAGTTGGCGAATGCAAATCATTTTCCCGCTGTTGACGTATTGAGAAGTGTGAGTCGGCTTGATCGGGCTGTTTGTAGCGATCAGGAGATCAGAATGATTTCTGAAGGTCGTGATTTGCTTTCTGTGTATAAGCAAAACGAGGACTTGATCAATGTTGGAGCATATGTGAGGAAAAGTAATCCAAAAATTGATCGAGCCATTGACAAACACGGATTAATTGAATCTTTCCTCAAGCAGAGATATGATCAGAAATCAACAAGGATTGATTCCTTTAAGCAACTTTCTTCCATCTTTTCATGAAAGCCTTCAGTTTCAGACTCGAGACCTTTTTGCATTTGAAGGAAATGAGAAAAAAAAGGTTATTGGTCCAATACGCTGATTCCCTGCGTGAGCGAGAAAAGATCGAAGATCGACTTGAAGCAAAGAAATTTACCCTTGATCAAATAAGGAACGAAGTATCTGAACGCCGATCCTTCGGTTTTAGCGGGTCCGAGCAAGCTACTTATCAAACTTCCATTGACTTGGTGGAGTCTGAAATTCTTGATCTGCATTCGGAATTTGAAAATGCCAAGAAGATCGAGGAGTCAAAAAAAGCTGTTTACCTCAAAGCAGATTCGGAACACCAAAGTTTGGTAAAATTGAAAGGGAAAAGAAAACATCAACATTTGTATGCAGAAGCAAAAAAAGAGGAAAACGAATTGACTGATCTCATCAACAGTCGGTTTATTTTTAATAAGTCTCTAACTGAAAAATCATGAAAATGCCACCAATCTTCATAGTTATTCTAGCTATTCTTTTATCCGTTTCCAGTGCCGGAGTTATGCTTTGGTTAAACAAGGATATATTATCAAAGCCCAAACCACAGATAAAGGCAGAGTTCACCAGCATCGAATTCGATGCCGACGACACCAGTTATTCTCCTGCTGAAACTCACTCGATGAATCAGTTGTCCAAAGAACTATCGGCTCTTAAGGAAAGACTGATTCTTCGTGAAAATGATCTGGATGCTCGGGAATCGGCAATCGCAATGGACATGAAATCCCTCGACAAGCAAAAAAAGGAACTTAATCAAATAAGAGAGGACCTTGCTTCCAGACTAGCCGATTTTGAATCCAAGCAAGGTCAGGATTTAAGCGAGGAAAAACTCAGAGAATATAAGGACACCTCAAAGAGATGGACGGAAATGGGACCCGAAGTAGCAAGCATCGAGATCCAGAATTGGAGACAGAAACGTCGGTTTGAGGAAGCACTCACCATTTTCGAGTTTTTGAAGGCTGAAGAAAAAGCTCCAATTATTGCCTTTATGCTCAGTAGTGACGATGATTCTTTGATCGAACTCGCAGACGCATTGGCAATGAGAGACCGTGGACTTTTGCCGAGTCTAAATCTCAATGATCCATCAGCCGTTCTACCCAATTAGATAGTTCATTAAAATGGAAGGCATAAGCAAAGATTTTCAGGTAACCCAAGGCAAAAATGCATCTTCTCCAATTATTGGAAAAAATGATTCCTTTTGGCTTCCCCCGAAAGCCAAGTTCGAATCCTTCTCAGCCAGACTGGAAAAGGCAAACAACAAATCGCATCCAAAGCCAGCGTTTAAAATTTCCAACAATGCCAGATCGAGTTCTTCTCCTGACTTGAATTCATACAAAAGGCAAGTCGGTCCATCGCAAAAATTTAACTCGAAAACCGTGGCTTCCCAACAAAAGATAACGGATGCCTTAAGCAAATCTTTTTTCAAGGCCAGCTTAATCAAAAAGCCCTCATCCATGTCTGCTTCATTGTTGAGGTGTTCTTCGCTTGTCGTCGATCCTTCCAATTCACTGAAGTCACCAAACAACTTCCCTCATTTACTTTCACATGAAAAATCAACTTTTTCATCACTCAGAGGGATTGAGTCTTCTATTTCGCAACTCGGGAGCGAAGTAAATACTGAAGTTGGTAGGCAACCGAACAAGCGATCACGTACCAAGCATGGCACGAAATCTGCTCGCCATTGCGATAAAATGGATATCACATTCAAAACACAGTTGGCTTTGGAGGTCGTTAGCAAACAACTTCTTAATGTCCCCAGCAATGTTTCTCCCAGTTCGAAGCGAATTTTCGTCTTCGCAGGTAAAGAATTAATTCCACGAATTAGTTACCTTGTTAAAGATGAAAAGAAGATAGTTCGATTTGCGATGGATCTTCCAAACGGGTCGCAATTAGGAGTTCGGATAGAACGTTGCAATGAGATGATCAGGCTTTGTTTCATAACCACCGACAATGACGCCGATGAGATGATTGAGACGTTGAAACAACTCCTTTCATGTGATGGGAGTTCTGAGGACAAATCATCTGGATTCCAAGTCTTTCGATTTCAAACCTTTGAAAAAATGGATCAATTTTTCATAAAAGCAGCATAAGCCACCATTCCTATGATAGATGCACTGACAGCAACGAATTCCATCGCTAATCCAAGATCGCCCAATTCCACGAGCGAATCTGACAAAAACGGGGCATACATGCAAATGGAGGATTTTCTACAACTTTTGACTAGTCAAATTAGTAATCAAGACCCACTTGAACCAATGAAGGACACGGAGTTTATATCGCAAATGGCAAACATTGCATCCCTCGAACAAATGCAACAATTCACCAAAGGATTTGAAAGTTTCGCCAGTTCCCAGAAAGATTTGGTTGCTCAAGCTTATCTAGGTCGCGAAGTCGTAATCAAGGATGGATCGGATCAAATTTCGGGTGTGGTTGATTCAGTGGAGAAATCTGATGATGGTTCGATTGCAGTAGTTG
Organism: uncultured Verrucomicrobiota bacterium; assembly: GCA_902618175.1. Taxonomy (GTDB): domain Bacteria; phylum Verrucomicrobiota; class Verrucomicrobiia; order Opitutales; family Seribacteraceae; genus Seribacter. Next base: position 27,697 of record CACMZN010000015.1, on the reverse strand, counting down.
TCGGAGGTAAGGGTTATGACCCAGTCAACATTTCCAAGGTGAGTATACCAACCCCGCAATTATGATTCCTTCCTTGCATAGTGGAGTTTCTGCTCTGAAGAGTTTGACACAAGGTCTGCAGGTACTCGGTAACAATATTTCAAACGTTAACTCCCTCGGTTACAAGTCATCGCGTGCCAATTACTCAGATAACTTTTATCAGCACATCAACGATGCTGAAGCAGGTGGTGATGGACAACCAAGTAGTAATGTTTTGAGTCATGGTACTGGTGTTCATGTCGGATCCATTACTTCCGACTTCAATCAGGGCAGTATAGAAGTAACTGGTTTGGACTTGGATTTGGCCATTCAAGGAGAAGCATTGCCAAACGCAGGTGGATTCTTTGAAGTGATTGATGCCGAAACTGGTGATCTATTTTACACTAGAGGGGGAGCTTTCGAAGCAACCACAGCAGGATTTGTTGTGACCCGTGATCAATACCAATATCAACTTCAGGGGGTAAATGGTCCACTTTCGGTTGGATTGGAGGATGATGAGCTTCTTTTGGCAAGAAGGGTTGAACAAACGGGTGTGGTCAATCTTGTAGTATCCAAAGATGGGAAGGATGAAATTAGGAGTCCCGGACAAGTCAAGCTGGTTAATTTTCAATCTCCACAAGCACTTAAAAGGGTCGGCAATGGATTTTACTCGAATGGCGGAGCTGGACAAGACCTTGGTGGGATTCTCGACAATGCAGTCCCTGCATCCGGCTCCAATGGGAAAATCAAACAGTATGCCCTGGAACTTTCCAACGTTGACCTCACAAACGAGTTTGCAGCCATGATTTCTCATCAAAGATCCTTTCAGGCAGGATCCCGCGTCATAACCACATCAGACATGATTTTATCCGAAGCGATTAATCTCAAGCGATAGTTTTCAATTCCAACCCTTTTTTGATTTTATGAGTGCAGCTCAATTAGACGAACTACCTGATACCAATGAAGCTCCAGCAAAGAATTCTGGTGGAGGAGGCAACATGGTTCCTGTCCTCATTGCAATCATTCTAGCTCCAACCCTGACGGTCGGAGCTTTCTATTTTCTGATTCAGTCGATCAAGCCCGAAGAAAGCATTAAACCTGCTCTAATGGAAGCGGGTGAACCGCTTGACATGGAACCTTCGGGAGAAGAAAAGCACTATGAATTGCTTAATCTAATCACCAATCTTGGTGGTCCCATCAAGTCACGGTACATAAACCTTGAATTGAAACTGGAAGGCCTTGCAGGAGATTTTGAGAAAGTTCTTGAAATGAATGAACATCGAATTCGTGACAAAGCTCTGGCAATCATGGGTGGCTACTCCTATGAGGATGCTCAATTAGATGGTTTTCAAGAAAGAGTACGGGTTGATTTGAAAAAAGGTTTTTCCTTGGTTCTCCGGAAATATCGCGATGGTGAGAGCGATATGATCAGACAAATCTATTTCACCCAGTTTGTTGTCCAATAACAACCAATCCTTCAATCCATGCCGGAAGAAAAAAGTTTTGCCGACGAAAGCTTCGACATAAGTGAAATTTCAAGTTCGAATAATACCGAGCCTTTGTTTCTCTATGACGGAACTAGGATTCAAGATTCTTCCAGCTTTTCCATCAAGCCATACGACTTTACGAATCCAATCGTTTTATCTGATTCGGACTTGAGTAAACTAAATACCAAGTCTCAGCAATTCGTATATTATTTGGCAGGACATTTATCGATGTTTTTGAGAACCGAGTTTAACCTTGAACTCGAAAGCCTTTCCGCCGATCTCTATTCGAATTTCACTCAGTCAATCAAGAACCCATCTTGTGTTACCTTGTTCAAACTACAGGAACTTAATGGTGTTGGTTTACTTGACGTAAATTCTCATCTTTCCGCTACCGTGGTGGATCGGATTTTGGGGGGTAGAGGTTCCACCAATCCCGAAGAAAGAGGTCTTACAGACATTGAAAAGGCTTTGGTTGAAGATTTCAATCAAATCATTTTAGAAGAGTGGTGCAAGCAATGGGAAAGTACTATGAGCTTGCACCCCACTATCATTGGAACAGAGAGTACGGGTAAATTTTTACAAACCTCTCCTAACGACGCGATGATGCTTACAATGGCTATGGAAGCTTCTTTCGGAGACGTATCAGGACCCCTCCGCGTTTCTGTTCCTTACTACACGATGGAACCTGTCCTAAGTCGATTGCTGGCCTCTGATTCCAACGAAGAAAAAAAGATTTCACGACCACCTAGATGGCATGACGTTTACGACAGCATTCCAGTGAGAATATCGGCTGAGTGGGATGCATTCGAACTTACTTTGCGAGATCTTTCGAATTTGGAAGTGGACGACGTCATTGAAATGTCTCCGTTGCTTTTGGAAAACACCAAACTACGGATTGAGGGGAGAACTTGCTTTGTCGGAGAAATCGGTTTGGAAGGGGATCAAGTTGCTTTCCAAGTTAATGAAAGTATTGCCGAGGCCGTTAAACTCATTGGAAAAAAACATGGATAGTAAGAAAATGGATATTGTAATGGATGTGAAGGTAAGCGTCACAGTCCAACTTGGAACAGCGGAACTTCCTATGAAAGAGGTTGTTGAATTGAGCCCGGGAGCTCAAATTCAATTAAAACAAAATGCGAAAGATCCGGTTGGTTTGCTGGTCAATGGAAAGCTTATCGCTCACGGGGAAGTGGTTGTCATCGATGACCGTTTCGGATTGAAGATCACTGAGATTGTAGATTCCCCTTCGTGACCCCTAGGAGTTCTGATCGTAAACCATACGTCGTCATCTGGTATGCGCTCTGATGGGAGAAGAATCACTACTGTTTTTTTTGGCGGACACGACGTCACCCCTTGATGCGCAAACGGAAAGTTCATGGCTCTGGATAAGAGTCATTGGTTTTTTAGGAATATTGGCAGCCGGAGGATATTTCCTTACCCAGCAAAATAAGAAGAGAAGATTCAAGTCGTCTTTTAGGGGAAACGAAAAAGTCATCGTTTCCGATACTTGCCCGCTTGGAAATCGCCAATTTCTCGTTGTTGCAGAGTGCGGAAATGAAAAATTTCTCCTCGGCGTAAGTCCCTCCAACGTGAGCCATTTGGCCACCCTTTCTCAACTACCCTCTGAAGGGAAATCTTCAGTATCCGATAAGGTGAATCTTTCCGAATAATGCATGGGCGACAAAAAAGCCCGCTTTGGGTAGGGAAGTATTTTCTGTTCCTTTTTGTTATATTTTTTACAATCCCGTCTTCCCTTGAAGCACAAACGACTGGAACTGGGGCACCGGGTTTGAGAATAGACGTCTCCGGCTCAAATGAAGAAGGAGATTTCGGAGTTGCGATTCAATTAGTCGTTGCAATGACAATTCTTACTTTGGGTCCGTCTGTGATCATGATGATGACCTGTTTTACCAGAATTGTGATTGTGCTTGGATTCGTAAGAAATGCGATTGGAGTAAACGCTGCTCCATCGAGTCAAATAATCATAGGCTTGGCTTTGTTCCTTACTTTTTTCGTTATGGGGCCCATATGGAACAAAATTTATGACGATGCGGTTACTCCCTACATGGCTACGACCATGAAATCTGGAGACGCCTTGCTTGTTGCCACTGCTCATTTGAAGGATTTCATGTTAAATCAAACGAGACGGGAAGATGCTCAATTCTTTCTGGAGATTTCCAGACAAGGAGCAATGACCAGGGATCAGCTTCCGCTAAGCATCGTAGTGCCTTCTTTTGTATTGAGTGAACTGAGAACTGCATTCCAGATGGGTTTTCTGATATTTATACCTTTTATAATCGTTGACTTCATAGTCGCCTCTTCCCTCATGTCCATGGGAATGATGATGATGCCTCCCGTAGTGATATCAATGCCTTTCAAATTGCTTCTTTTCGTGTTGGTTGATGGGTGGTATCTTGTGGTTCAATCGTTAGTCAGCAGTTTTAACATAGCTTGATGAGGAGATTTTTATCATGACCTTGGAATTAGCGGTAGACATAATGAGGAATCTTCTTCAAACAGGGCTGATTTTGGCCATTCCGATTCTTGGAACCGCTACGGTTGTCGGTTTGACAGTTAGTTTCATTCAGTCAATTACCAGTTTGCAGGAACAAACGCTTACTTTCGTGCCTAAACTGGTTTGCGTTTCTTTGGCAATAGTGATTTCAGCTAATTTCATACTTAAGACTCTGTCTGATTTCTGCATTTCGATGTTTAATATGATTCCAAACATGGCACAATGACGATTGAAGCTGGCCAGATCGTGGTATGGGTTCTGGTTTTTTTGAGGACCGGTGCATTCTTTCTGGGAATTCCCCTTTTTGCCGGCAAAATGATACCTGTTCGAATCAGAACAGGATTCGGACTTCTTCTTGCAATTCTTGTGAATCCTTTGGTGCCGGCAAATCTGGATATTGCGTACCATTTTGCTGGAGTCATTGTTCTTGCGATTAACGAGGTTTGCATCGGGCTCCTTCTTGCGATGGTGGTTAGGATGATTTTCTTTGCCGTCGAACTTGCAGGTCACTTGATCTCGTATGAGATTGGACTAATGGCAAGCAACAGCGTCAACCCATTGCTTGGCTCGAGTGATTCAACGATTTCGACCCTTCTATATTACTTCAGTCTCCTGATCTTTTTTATAATCGGTTTGCACTATGAAGTGATCAAAGCTTTCGTTTTCAGTTTTGAAATTCTTCCCATTGGTGCTTTTTTTCTCAAAGCCAATCCCACGGTTGAGTTTGTCGAAGAGGTCAGCAATGTTTTTGTAGTCGGTACCTTGATGGCAGCCCCCTTTATAGCCCTGAATTTCCTCATCAATGTATCGTTTGCCGTCTTGGGAAAAGCCGTACCAAAAATGAATGTGTTCATGACGAGTTTTTCAATAAGGATTCTTTCTGGATTAACTCTGCTGGTATCCTCACTTCTATTGATTTCATCCTACATCATTGACAACGGTAGGAGATCGGTGGAAGTCATGCTTGATATAATCCAAAACGGATGACTTTTTAATAACCCGTGTTCAAGTGTCAGACGTAGACAAGAGTTCCAAAACCGAACTTCCGACGGAGAAAAAACTCCAAGATGCTCGTTCTCGCGGTCAGTTTGCCAAGGCACCCGAAATCAGCATGACCACAACTCTTTTAGCCGGATTCCTCGTTATATTGTTTTTTGCCCCTGCCAAAGCAACCGAAATAAGCAATTACACCAAGTCCATTTTCGAGAACCTTGAATCCATTTCCTTAAACCAAGAAGGAGTGGCGGATATACTGTCCAAATCTTACGCCATTATGGGTAAAATCATTTTACCCATGCTTCTCTTTTGCTTTTTTGCGGCATTCATTGCAGAAGGGGTTCAGACAGGATTTAGGCTGACTCCAAAAGCCATTAATCCCTCTCTCAACAAATTTAATCCGGTAACGGGAGCTCAAAGAATTTTTGGACTGAAAGGATTGAAAACCTTTCTCGTGGATTTTTTGAAGTTTTTGGGCATTGGTACAGTCGTTTGGCTGACTCTACTTATCTTTTTAGATGACCCCATCTTTTACGCTCCGATACCCATCCAACATGTACCTCAATTCATTCACAAATTGTTTCTTATCATGTTTGCGATCTTAGTCATCATGCTGGTTTTTATCGCTATCATTAATTTCCTCATAAAGAAAAAGGAAAACGATGAAGAAATGAAGATGACCAAGCAGGAAGTAAAAGACGAGCACAAGGCAAAGGAAATTGCTCCTGAGGTAAAGTCAGCCTTGAGAAAAAAAGCAATGGAATTGCTCTCCGGGCAAGGAGCATCGGATGTTTCCACTGCAGATGTGGTGGTGACCAACCCCACTCATTATGCGGTTGCACTTAAATATGAAAAGGGCACGGATAATGCTCCAGTAGTGATTGCTAAAGGAGAAAATCTGTTGGCTAGAAAAATCAAGACAATTGCAATCGAACATGAAGTACCAATGGTAGAGAACAAACCAGTTGCCAGAGCTTTATTTGCTCTTGGAACGGTCGGTGAGCCCATTCCCCTTGAATTGTATCGAATTGTAGCGGAGATATTGGCTTCGGTTTACAAGAAAAATGCTTATTATTTCCATAAATTAAAGGCCAGAAGATTGTTAGCTCGATCTTCATCGAGAAAGGCATTCGCATGAATGAAATTTGGACTGGAATAAAGGAACAGTTCAGCAAGGTCAAAGGAAACTCGGATTTGGGTTTCGTGATCGGTCTATTCACTGCTATTTTTCTTTTGGTCGTTCCAGTTCACAAGGATCTGCTCAGCGTTTTACTGGTTTTCAGCATAGCAATCTCACTTCTGATCCTGTTGACGGTAATTTATGTTAAGGATCCTCCTGAATTTTCGGTTTTTCCAACTTTGTTGTTGGCAGTAACTCTCTATCGTTTGGGCTTAAATGTGGCTTCCACTCGTCTGATCCTTCTGGATGGGGATGCAGGTTCGGTCATCGAATCTTTTGGAACCTTTGTGGTTGGAGGTAATTATGTCGTTGGTACGGTGATTTTTCTCATTCTTGTAGTGATCAACTTTGTTGTAATCACTAAAGGTTCCGGACGAATCGCGGAAGTGACCGCTCGTTTTACTTTGGATGCCATGCCAGGGAAGCAAATGTCCATTGATGCCGAAATGAATTCAGGAATCATTACGGAAGCTCAAGCGTTGCAACGCAGGGAAAGACTTCAGAAGGATGCCGACTTTTACGGATCCATGGATGGAGCAAGCAAATTTGTGAGAGGAGATGCAGTTGCTGGAATTATCATTACAGTGGTCAATGTGGTCGGTGGCATTCTCATCGGCTATTTCCAAAGAGACATGCCGATAGTGGATGCGCTGGAAACTTACACGATCCTCTCCATTGGAGATGGGTTGGTCACTCAAGTTCCTTCCATCATTGTTTCGATTGCAGCAGGTATACTTGTGACTCGATCTTCAGATGAAGCAGATCTTGGTGAATTTGTCGGCAAGCAACTTACCATTTATCCTCGTGCCATTGCGATCTCTGGCTTTCTACTCTTGTTGTTTGCCTTTTTTCTCAGCGATACCTTTTGGCCTTTTTTCCTTCTTTCCATCGCTTGCTTCGGAATTTCCTTCTATTTCAAAAGTATTCATGCAAATGCCGAGTTGGAAGAATTGAACGCTGATGGTTCTTCAAGACAAACCAGTCCTTCCACTTCGGCTGCTGGTGCTTTGCCTGGATCCGCCTCACAACCGGCAGGAGCATCTCCTCAGTCAGAGGAAAATCAGCTTTCACCCATGGAGAGTGCGATTGAACAGGAGGTCTTTGGCTTGGAAATGGGATATGGTCTTTTAGTTTTGGCGGACAAGAAAAAAGGAGGTGACTTGTTGGAAAGAATAACTGGAGCAAGAACGAATTTCGCACGTGAAATGGGTATGCTTCTTCCCACGATCGGTGTTCGCGATAATATTGAATTGGAACCAAATGAATATCGCTTCCTCCTTCGTGGAAAGGAAGTAGTTCGTTCCAGCGTAATGCCCGACCGAGCACTGGCAATGAGCATGGGAGGGGGAGATGCTTCCCGATTGAAGGGTATACCCACCATAGAACCAGTTTTTGGAATTCAGGCAGTGTGGATTCCAGAGGAGGAACGACGGAATGCTGAAATAGAAGGGTGCACGGTAGTAGATCCGGCATCCGTTTTGGTGACACATTTGGCTGACGTTCTCAAGAGGATCGCCTATCTGATACTTGAGCGAGAAGGTACGCAGAGACTGCTTGATCTAATAAAAGACAAGAATCCCACTTTGGTCAGTGAGTTGCTGCCTGATTTGGTGAATGTCGGGATTATTCAAAGAACTTTTCAAAACTTACTTCGAGAAAGAATTCCAATCAAAAACCTAACCATCATCCTTGAAACTATTGCAGATATGGCCACCTTGACTAAAAACCCGGATGATTTGTCCGAGCAAGCGAGGAAAAGATTGGGAATGTATTTTGTAAAAGAGTACGAAGTCGAACCCAACAAGCTCCTCTCCTTGACCTTTGACCCCAGCCTAGAACAAACCTTGGCAAGTCGTGTGAAGAGGAGTCAATTCGACATTGGACTTGTAATGGATCCTATGCTTACGGAGGGAATCATTGGAGAAATCGAGCCCAAGATAAAAGAAATGTCTGAAAAAGGAATCACTCCCCTTATCGTCACAACTTCTGAGTTAAGACTTGCATTCAGAAGATTCATGGAACCCTCTTATCCTCAACTTGTCGTTCTCGCCTACCAAGAACTACCTTCGGAGACTAAGATTGAGCCGTTTGGAGCTATTACTCTTGCTGGTCAGTCTTTTCCAGATGAAGTCCTTCAAGCAATGGACAGTGCAGACATGAATCCGAAAGATCGATCGAAAGAGGAAATGCCCGTAGCGGTCTGAAGACTTCGTAAATGAAAAATCTTGCAGAAGAAAACTTAGATCACAAAGCCGGCAAACGATTCAGGCTTGTCGTACGATCTGCTGAAGAGGCAGTTCGTGTCATCCGCGATCGACTTGGCGAATCTGCAAAAGTAATTTCGGTTAGACAGGTTGGTGGTGAGGGTTTGAAAAGATTTATTTCCTCGCCTAAACTGGAGGTGATTGCTGAAGTTCCTGCTTCGCCCGATCCCACTGCCTTGACAACAGATTCTTTGACGGAAGAACATAAAAACGCTGCATCAGGAGAGGAACCTCCGGTAAGAGAAAAAAAGAACCTCAGTTTGCCGGAAATTGTTGGGAGGAGTCCTAACAATTCCTCTGAGGAAGAGGATTCGAAAGTAAAAAATGACAAAATAAGCCTCTTGAAAAAAGCTGGTTTTGATGAAGGGCTCTTATCCGAAATAACTTCATGGAGCAATTGGCAGGGAGTGAGAGATGAATCTCTTGCTGATGCTCTCAAAGAAATTACCGTAGGTCTTTCGCAAAGATTTCAATCGGTGCCATCAAAACCAACCTCTGATCGAATCGCATTGATCGGTTCGCCTGGGGTCGGCAAGACCACGACTCTTTGTAAATTTTTAGCACATGAAGTCTTCATGAACAAAAAGATACCTCATGTTTTGAAGATCGAGAATGGGGTTCCAAATCCTGACGATGCCTTAAGAATTTTTTGCGAAGTAATTGGAGTGACGCTTTACAGGGAGCCAGAAAAGATACCTCCTGTCGATAGGCACCATCCTTTGTTTGTGGATTTCCCTGGATTGGCTCTGAACCAAATAGAAGATTGGATAAATACCAAGAATTCCTTGGATGATCTAGGAATAGATACCCGCGTGTTGGTTGTGAATGGTGCTTATGACAAAACGATCCTTTCCAAGAATGTAAGAAACGCCGAACACCTCGGAGCAACCCATCTTGCCATAACTCACTTTGATGAGTTGTCCAACTCCACCAAATTATGGCCTCTCATCATGCATGGAAATTTATCACCTCTTTGTATCTGCAACGGACAAAACATAACTGGTGACTTCACCAACAACGTTTTGAATCAACTCATATCCAGAACTTTCCCAGAAGAACTCTATGCCAAGGGCTTTTCTTCCTACCAAAGGCATTAGACAATGAACGACGATGCTCGATTTCTATTCTGCTTGGGAGGTTTTACTGGTTTTCTATTTTTTTTCTTGGTTTCCTTTTTTTGGCACGGAGATGCTTTGTCTGCTTTTATCTATGGTTCTTTTGGTTGTTTGTTCATGTCAATTTGCAGTCGCTTCCTCTTAGGCTGTTTGCTTAGGGGGATTTCAAAGCAAAATTTGCAAGATAATAAAAATTCCAACACTTCCTCGGGGGGTATTCCAAAGATCAATAAGACCCAGCAAGAAATTTCTGCAAGTGCCATGAATGAAGCTGCAAGCAAAGCTAAGCCTTTTGTTGAGGCCAAGGTATAATAATATATGAATGACGCAGGGGCATTGAAGTCGAGTGAAAATCCAGTAGGGGATGCAGTTCATTCCGCACATAGGATGAAAGTCGTCGCAGACAGATATAGGACTTCCATGCAAAGTGAGAAAAAAAGAGAGCAGTTGATAGAGGATTATTTGCCATTGGTGAAATCGATCGTTTCTCGACTGCGCCATCATTTTCCAGACTACTACGAATCCGAAGACATGTATGGAGTTGGTGCCAAAGCCTTGGTCTTGGCGGTAAGTCAGTTTAATCCCTCGTTTGGAAAATCCTTTGGAAATTATGCAGCTTTAAGGATACGGGGGGCGTTGTTGGATGAATTGAGACGCATTGACTGCTTACCCAGAAAAAACCGAGCAAAGGCAAAATCTCTTCAGTTCACGATCAATGCTCTGGAAAGCAAACTCAAGCGTGCACCTACGGAAAATGAAGTCATGAATGAGCTCTCTCTCTCTCCTAGACAATATCAGAAGATGCTCAAGGAGATACAACCAATATCATTTGTTCCCATTGACAAAGGAGTTCCTGGTCATGCTTCGGATGAAGGAATTTCTTTGGTTGACACCCTCACCGACCCAACTGAAGAGAATGCTCTTGAGAAAACCGAAAGCAGAGAGAAAGTCGTTTTGTTACGCGAGCAAATCAAAAAACTTCCTGACCAACCGAAGAAAATTTTAATGTTATATTATTATGAAGAGTTGAAATTGTCCGAGATTGCCGAAATCTTTGGCTTGACCGAAGGACGAATCAGTCAAATTCTATCTCATACCGTTCTTTCCTTGAAAGCTCACTTTAAATCACTTAACTAAACTACAGCCATGCTCCTAGCCGTTGGTATTTCTATTGTTTTCATTTCCTGCATAGGCGGATTTGTCGTTGCTGGAGGAAGTCCCGCAACTCTCATTCATGCGGGTGAGATCATGATTATATGCGGCATCGGACTTGGCATTCTTGTTGTATCAAGCCCAAAAAGTGTCCTCATGGGTCTGAAGACAGACATTCTGAAAGCTTTCAAAGGTGGTGTCGCCAACCAAGGCAAGTTCATTGACCTATTGGTTCTTCTTTACGAACTTTTCATGCTGGGTAGGAGGAAAGGAACACCAGCTTTGGACGAACATGTAAGTGATCCTCAGAACAGTTCGATTTTCACTAAGTATCCTTCCTTTCTCAACGATAAGGGGTTGGTGGAATTTTTATGTAATTCACTAAGGCCCATTGTGGATGGTCGATGCAAGCCCGGAGAGATAGGTGGCATCCTCAAGGCGGAATTACAGAGTAGAGAGTCGGAGGCGAGTCGTTCAGTGAAAGCCGTTGAAATGATTTCAGATGCTTTGCCTGGAGTCGGGATCGTCGCTGCAGTCTTGGGCATCATCAATACTATGTCCAACCTTGAGGATCCTGAATCCGTTGGAACTAAAGTGGCTGCTGCTCTAAGTGGGACCTTCCTTGGGATTTTTTTGGCTTACGGGATTGGAATACCTCTGGGTAGGCTCATTTCCCTGAACCAGACCCAAGAGTTTCTGTATTTTCATATTGTGGAAAGGTCCGTTTCTGGATTTGCCACTGGTTTATCCCCCATCATGGCGGTGGAGATCGGAAGAAGATCGCTGGACAAGCAAATTCAACCCTCTGCGGATGAACTTGAAGAGAAATGCAAAGACGCGGCCAAGGGCGGATAATCACAATGTTGTGATATTCCCGCTTAGTTGAAATATTCTTTTTTTTCATTTTATGCATTTTTTTAAGAAGTCTTTTCACGGGGGTGCTTGGAAAGTTGCGTATGCTGACTTTGTCACCGGTATGATGTCTCTTTTTCTAGTATTGTGGATTTTATCCCAAGACGAAGAGGTCATTATCGCAACTACGCGATTCTTCAGAGATCCTTACATGGCAGGTGTTCCCAAATCAACCCCAGTTGAGCAGAAAGATGCAAGACCCGGAAGTATGGTCGATCAGATCGTCGGAAGATCTGATACGACAATGCGCAATACCGATGACACCACCTCAATTGATATAGATGTCCTTCATCGAATCGCGCAAGACTGGTATACGCGTCTACGATTACATGAAATTGATGATTCCATCATCCAAATTGAAGCTACTTCGGAAGGCCTGAAGGTTGTTCTTTTTCATGGTGACGACAAGCCTTTGTTTGAACCTTCATCCCCCACTTTAACTTTTCATGGAAGGAAAGTGATGCAGCGTATGGCATGGATGCTCTCTCAACATGTTTTGGTTTATCGTGTTGATTCACACACCAATTTCTTGGAAGACGGTCGAGGTGTAAATGAAGACGAAACTGACTTATGGGAAATGTCTCTATTGCAGGGTGCTGAAGTTGTGGATGCTCTTTCTCACTATTCTGCCTCCGACTTGGATAGTAAGTTGGAACGAATCACTGGCCATGGAGCGACCAAACCCAACTCTTCCAGGTTTCCGAACCAAGCCGACAAAAATCGTCGCGTTGAACTAAGTTTGGTTCTAGACATGAGCCAAGAGGACCTTGCTCAATACAAATAAATTTTTGGGTATGTAATTTGCTCTGATAATCTTATGCAAAGTTATCTAAAGGGAAGAGGTGTGAATCCTGAATCGGAGTCTAGCAAAAAAGAAGAGTTTCGCTCCTACCTTGAACACCCTCAGCAAGCTATTGATCCCGAGTCTCATCCCGAAGCCAATCCTGTTTCTAATCCTGACACTACTTCAGAAGTAATAAGTGAGGGTGAATGTCCAAAAGTAGAAGTGGTCTCTGTGGACGGAAATCCATCACAAATCATTATTCATTTACCCGACGGCCGCCTACTCAAGTTGGATTGCAAATACTGAAGCCATATTTAGGCACCTGATATTTCGTTAGTGGCATGGGAAATGCTCGGAATTCACGAGTGAATCTATCTCTATTTGAAAATGCATCCGCCCTCAGAGGACTTGAACAATATCAAAATATCATTGCCAACAACATTGCCGCCAGTCACGTAGCTGGTTTTAAGAAGGTTGCTGTTAGTTTCGAAGCAGTGGAAGGTGGTGAAATTGCCCGAAGTACGCATGACCGCCTGAGAAACGAAATGCCTGGTTCCTTCCCGGTAATGAAGAACCAGGTTGATTACCATGAAGGAGAAATGAAAGAGACAAACAATCCTATGGATATGGCTTTGCGCGGTGATGGCTTCTTTTCCTTGATGAATAACAATGGTGACGCGGTTTACACTCGAGATGGTCAATTCTACATTGACGCGGATGGAGTTATGGTGAACAGCATGGGTCATCAATTTGCTGACGCGGGTGGCAATGTCATACAGACTTTGCCTGGGGGTGGTGATCTTACGATAGACAAGGAAGGATTGATTTTCCAAGACGGTCAAAACATAGCACAGGTGGGTGTTTTCGTCTTTCAGGATCCTCTCATGAATCTTCAAAAAGTGGGTGGTGGTTTCATTGCCAAAGAAGACGGGGTTGAGCCTGAACTCGCCGAAGTTGATCAATTCACTCTAATGCAGGGATATTTGGAGAGCAGCAATGTTTCTGCAATACAGGAAATGATTGGGCTCATTGAAGTCTCGCGTGCTCACGAGGCTAATCAGAAAATGATTCAAGCCTTTGATCAAAACATTGGAAAGGCCATTGGAACCTTGGGACAAACACAATAAAAACAATTCTCTCATGAACTTATCTCTCTATTCAGGAGCCACTGGGATGCAGGCTCAACAACTTAATTTAAATGTCATTTCCAATAACATTGCTAATGTCAATACCACTGGCTACAAGAAAAACAAGATCGAATTCCAAGATCTTCTTTACCAAAATCCCAGACAAGCCGGTGGACAAACAGGTGCTGGAAACGTCGTACCAACTGGAGTTGAGATGGGTAATGGCACAAAGGTGGTTTCGACCGCAAAAATTTTCACTCAGGGACAACTGACCCAAACCAGTGAGAAACTGGATATTGCAATCGATGGAACCGGTTTTTTCCAAGTCGAGCGTGCGGATGGTACTGAGGCATACACTAGAGATGGTGCTTTCAAAGTTGGTCCCGATGGACAAATCACTACTGCTGATGCCCTACCTTTGGCTGCAGGTTTGCAGATTGATCCTGAAGTCACCAATGTATTCGTAACCCCCACTGGTGAGGTCAATATTGAGACTGCAGATGGTACTCAACTCATAGGACAGCTCGAATTGGTTCGGTTTCCAAACCCGGCTGGTCTTAAGTCTCTAGGTGGGAATCTTTACATTGAAACTGAAGCAAGTGGTCCTCCGGAAATAGGGGCGCCGGGTGAAAATGGTTTTGGTGTTCTTCAACAGGGATACCTTGAAATGTCTAATGTAAACGTCGTTGAGGAAATGGTCAATATGATCATAGCCCAGAGGGCATACGAAATCAATTCCAAGTCCATCCAGACTTCCGACGATATGCTGGCTCGAGTCAATCAACTCAAGAGATAATGCTGTGCGACTGAACTTAACTTATATCATTTTACTTCTTCTTTCCGGAAACTGCCTGTTAGGTGACATGGCCCGCTTTCTTGATCCCTTGGATTTTGAAGTAAGTAACAATTTCTCCAAAGACAAATACAAGGCTTCAGCCTTTGAGTCTTCAATGGTTCCGAATAATGCTGGAATAAATTCAGCTAACATGTCCCAGCGTTTTGAACTGGATCAGGCACTGATTGAAGACCGGCTTGGTGAAGCCTTGGCTTATCGTTATCAAGCGAGTGGGGAGGTGGTTGCTTTCCTAACCAGAAAATGGATTCCTGAGGAAGTCAGTTCAAATTTCATTGTTAAGATTCTCGATTGTTCTCCCGATGAGTTGGTATCAAGCACTTTCGTGCGTTTTGACATTTGGGACAATGGTGACTTAATCGGACGTTTTTCCGAACCTCTTCGTATTGCTCATATGGTTGAAGTCTTCGTTTCGAACTCGCCCCTTGTTCGAGGAAACCGACTTTCTGCGAGTGGGCTCAAAATTCGTTCAGTTGACGTTTTGAGACAGTTCGCCGGCGCGGTTCCAGTGAAATCCAAGCTCTCGTCTTATCAATTAAATTCCAATCTTAGACCAGGAACCGTTCTCAAGTGGAATAACCTCTCGAAAATTACTTTGGTTCAAAAAGGCAAGATCGTTGACGTTTTTGCTTCCGGAAATGGAATATATGTGACAATGAAAGGCATGGCTCTTGAAGATGGAGTTGAGGGTGGAATGGTCAAAATCAGAAATCTGTCTTCCGAGAAGGAGTTTCAGGCTAAAGTATTAAATGAAAACAGTGTTAAAGTTCATTTGTAAACTATGAGAAGTATATATTTGTTGGGAATTTTTTTAATCTTTCAAGCTGCTTCAGTTTCAGTCTTCGCCACATCGCTTTGGAATAAAAGTACGAATACTCAAAGAGGGTTGTTTGGCGGAAAAAGAGCTTACGCCGTCGGTGATCTGATTACCATTGACGTTGCAGAGAGTTCTTCTTTAACCGCATCTCAAAACTCTGTCCGAAATCGTCAGTCTCAAATCGAAAACGCCGTTCAACAGTTTCTTTTCGCAAATAGTGGAATGGGAAAACACAACGGTGGATTGCCAGGAACCGAAATCGAATCGACCAGTTCCAACCAAGGTGGTGGTTCGATTGCAAATACACAAGATTTGAAAGGGCGCGTCAGTGTTGTGATCATCGATGTCTTACCGAACGGAGTGCTGGTATTGGAAGGAGCGAGGATGGTTACTTTCTCTGGTGAAAGTTATTATGCCGTGCTCAAAGGAATGGTCCGTCAGGAAGACATAGGTTTTGGTTTCAAGGATGGTCTGAGATACAGAAACATCGTATCTTCCCAGTTCATAGCTGATGCACAGATTGAGTTTGTTTCAAAAGGAAGCCTTAACGACGCGCAAAAGGAGAGTTGGTATCAGAGATTGGCTGCCATCCTTAATCCGTTCTAACTATGAGATTGAAAAAAAATCTCTTTTCCGCCCTTGTTCTCCTAAGTGTCCTGCTTTGGAGTTCTTCCGTTTATTCTGCTCGGATAAAAGACTTGACGGATGTCAGAGGTAGTCGAAGTAATCAACTTTACGGTTACGGTATTGTAACGGGTTTGGATGGTCAGGGTGATTCGAGAATCGAATACACTGAATTGGGAATTTTGAACGCACTGGAATCTTTGGGGATTCGTGCTGACAAGGCAGATAAGTCAAGGAACATAGCAGCCGTTATGGTTACAGCCGACATTGGACCTTTTGCCAAAGAAGGATCGAGGATGGATGTAACCGTATCCTCGATTGGTAATGCAGATGCCCTGCAAGGAGGAATCCTCCTGCAAACTCCCCTTTACGGCGCTGATGGAAAAGTCTACTCAGTGGCGCAAGGTCCTGTTTCGATTGGTGGCTTATCTGCTGGAAATGCAGGAGGAGCCAATGTCCAAGTCAATCATCCCACAGTGGGAATCGTAAGTAACGGAGCTTTAGTGGAGAGAGAGATCGAAAGTAGAATACTGAGCGGTGATTCGATTGATTTGATACTGCGTTCACCTGATTCCGCCACCGCCGTGAAGATGGCGGATGCCATAAACACATATTATCCTGGTACTTCCATTGCAACTGACGCGGGGGTCGTAAACATTAAACTTCCCCTGGATTTTAGAGGTCAAACCACAAACTTCCTTGCTGCCGTTGGATCGATTGAAGTTAAGCCCGATGTACCAGCGAGGGTAATCATCAACGAAAGAACTGGAACTATAGTTGCCACGCAGAGTGTACGCATTTCTCCTGTAGCCGTCAGCAGCAGCAATATCACGATTTTTCTGAATCCGACGACAGGCGTGAGTCAACCTCTACCTTTCTCACAAGGTGCCACTACAATCTTACCTGGCGAAAATGCTGAGCTTATCGAAGAAGTTGGTAGATTTGAAACTTTGGATGAACTGGATCCTCCTGGTGCCTCCACCGTCAATGAACTTGCTTCTGCGTTGAATAAACTGGGTCTTACCACAAGGGAAATGACTTCAATACTTCAGTCCATAAAGAACGCAGGTGCCCTGCAGGCTGAATTAATAATAAATTGATCTTGTTATGGAAACCAATGGAATAGGAAACAAATACGTTGGAATGGATTCGTCCATGCTTTTGGACATGGCACATTCAAAGCATGCAACTGAACAACAAAAAAATGCAGCGGTCAGTCAGCAATTCGAATCAGTTTTGGTTAAACAATTTTTGAAAGAAGCCTTGAAGCCCATGTTCAAAGGAGTATTTGACGAAGACGGTAGTGCTCATCGCCTGTATCGTCATTTCTTCACCGATGCAATATCTGAGAGCATTGCCAGTGGGGGAGGCTTCGGGGTGTCTTCAATTCTTCAGCAGCAATTGAATCAAACATTGTCCACCCCAAAAATCCCTTCAGATAAAAGTAAATGATGCAATTGGCTCAAAAACCAAGTCGGAATCTTGCTTTTAGCTGGGAGGATTTACTGGGGTTGCTTCGAGACGAATTACAGGAATACGGTGGTCTTTTGGGTCTGCTTGATGCTCAGCAACAAAACATTCTCAATCGTCGCCCTGATGGAATTCTGGAAATCAATCAATCAGTGCAAAATCAAATGGAAGCGAGTCAGATTTTGTTGAAGCGTAGAGAAAGTTTTGTTTCCTCTCTGGCTCAGTGCTATGGGGAGTCATCTTCTTCCACTTTAAGTGAATTGTTACCCCATTTCCCGGAAGTTACTAAACCTATGTTTGAGAGTTTGATAGAGGAAATTAACAAACTGATTTCACAAGTTCGTCGAAAAATCGAGCAAAATCAACGTTTGCTCAACCGATTGACGGAGGTTACCGACAAGATTCTCAGCATTGCCTCACCGAGTTCTCATTCTAAAACCTACACAAGGAGCGGAAACCTCAATCGTCTTTCCAGCGATCGTTCAAGTCTGAACGAGTCTGCATAAATCGGAAGAATTCTGGGTTATGTCACTTTTAGGAGAAATCAGTAAAAACAGTGAGGCTTTGCGCTATCATGCAAAGGCTGCGGAGATTGCAGGTCAAAACCTAGCTCATGTGGATGACGAGTCTTACGCCAGACAAAGAGTTCTCACTCGAGAAGGTGTAATGCATGGTAATTTTGGCGGTCTTCAGACTTCAGGTCTTGAGTCCTCCGGATTGGATCATGCAAGAAGCGTAATGCTGGATAAGCGGGTTGTACGTGAACTTGGAGAAACAGCTTCCCTAACGGCCAGAAAGGAGATTGTGGATCTGCTGCAAGGTGCATTGGGTGAGAAGATCACTCGTGAAGGGATCAATGCCGGACTTAATGATTCTTACAATTCGGATCTAGCCCCAGGTAGTCTTTCACATGCCCTAAATGAATTTTTCAATAAATTTCAGGAGTTATCGGCATCCCCGGATGATCCTACGATCAAACAGAGCCTTTTTTATGCTGTTCAGACTTTAACCCAGAGGTTCAACGAAGCGGGTTCAAGTTTCGACGAAATTGATGCAGACTTGACCGAAACCGTTCGAAGGTCGATTGATGATGCAAATCGTATCCTTGCTCAGATCAACGAGGTAAATATACAAGTACGCAGGTTTGAACTACAGGACCGAGGCAAAGCGGTATCCTATCGTGACCGCAGGCAAGCCCTTTTGGAAGAACTAGCTCAAATTATAGACTTTGAGGTAGAGGAAGAAACGCTGGGTGGAAAGCCCACCGGTTTCATTAACTTGTTCGCAAGTGGAACAAACGGGGAAAACGTTGTCCTGCTTGATTCTACAGGAGAAAGATTTCTACAAAACCAATGGGGTCAGGAATTCAACGTTGCTCTTCCTGAAGACCCTACTGGACAACCTGCCCGCGTGACTGCAAAAATTGACGCTGAAGGTAAGTTGGGTAGACTTGAAGTTCTGAATGGTGGATCTAAGTACGATGACTCGGAAAATCCCCTCATTGTTACTCTTTTTCCCCCAAAGTCGAATGAATCAGTAGACATTTTGGAATCAACCGATAGCGATGTTGCACCCACTCAGATTATTGGTGACCAAGTAACATTTCCAGACATTGAAAATGGGATTGCAGTTACTGCAGATAACGAAGCGGCAACTTTAAATGCTCCTGCAAATGGAATGGCAACGGATAGAGGAGTTGCTCTTTCTTCAACTCAAGCAGAAGCTTTAAATCATTCTTCGAGCAACTCTTTCATAGCTAGAAAGGAAGGCGAGGTTTTTTATCAGGGAGGGTCTTATTACCAAGCCCTTTCAGATACGCAGAAGGATGATGCCTTGTCGGATGAAAAAAAATTCATGCAAATCAGCTCGGCTCCGAATGGATTTGTGGAGGAAACTAAGCTCAAGTATTCTCATTTGGATTCCTTCTTGGTCGGTGAACAGATTTTGTATGAAGATCAACTTTACCAAGCCAGAACTGAAGTTGCCCCCGTTTTACTCGAACCTGGGACTCCTTCAGAGGACATCAGAACCGTTACCGGAGAATCATATGACAATGGAGATGTTATGTTTTTCGAAGGAAATTATTATTTGGTGACTGCCGCGGACGGACTTCCATCTGGGAGTGACATTTCAACCCTGCCTTCTGATTTGGAAAATGAATTCAATGGATTGCAAAACCTCGGTCCTCAAATCACCATCGGTAACTTTGCCAACGTCAAACAGGAGATCGGTGTAGCATCAGGAACTGCAACCACAGTTACGGTTCGTTCATATCAGGCTGGTGAAGTCTTTAGGTACCCTCAAGAAAGCGGAGACTTTCAATATTATCAGGCGATACGCAACATAGCAGCAGGAGCTGATTTATCCGTTGATGATCCGGATCTTTCACTTGATTTTTATAATTTGGGCAATGCTTTGCCCAAATTTTCCAATCTGACTGAAGAACCTGATGAAAATGGCTACTATGTTAAAAACGGAATCGTTCGGAAAGATGTAGATGGAAATACCGAATACGATGTATTGGTTGGCAGTCTTAATGATACCACTGATGACATTCAGGTAAACGCTTTCATAGAAGAGGCAATCGACTTGCAGGTTCAATTGTCACAGGATGATCAACCAATCGAATATTATTCTTTTGATCAAACCGGCAAGGTGTATGCGTATGAAAGCGATGAAAATCCTGAGGAGAAGACCTTTTTCTTGGTGCATTCGAACCCAGGTACTATTCCCGCAATTTCTTCAGATCAACTCATACTTTGGAATCAGCAAGATTTTGATTCTTTCAATCCCAACGACGAAAAGTGGTCTAATTATTTCCATGTTTTTGATCCTCAACAAATTGATCCAAGCGGAGACTCGAATGAATTTTTGAGGAAATCAGCTCCAATCGGTTACAATTTGGAAAATGGGACGCTCCAGAAATTAAATTTAGGAGTTGCGGAGGCTACGGTTAAGAATGGAGAAATCACCGGATTTAATATCCTTAATGAGGGAATCTCCTTTCCCTCATCAGATGGTGTTTTCGTGGATGGAATTGAGTTGAAATTGGAATCAGGATCGATATCAGGTTACCAGGAGGTTCGTTTCGGTGAGATGGATACCTTCAGGCAATCGCTTAATTCTCTGGTTAGCGATTTTGTTCTGGCAACCAATGAAATCTACAACCCGAATGACGAACCAGGAGCATATCTGTTTGGCTTCGATGCAAACCTAACCAGAGCAACTCAGGATATGAATCCGATCTGGGCAGAAGATTATCTGAATTATGGACTGACCAGTCCGATCTATGGAGCTGAAGGTAACGGGGAAATGAAAGTTTACAGGGATGAGGTGGATATGACTTTGCCTTATGCCGAGAGCGATACATTCAGAGTAGTAAATTCGACTTTAGTTTTTCCCAACGAATATAAGGAGCATCTGCTTAATGAACAGGAATTGACCGGAATCGATCCAGACAGTTATCCTCTGCAAGAGAATTATGATCTGTTTTACGATATCACGGACTTTTCTCTATATGGTGAAGGTCGGAGGATGAAATTCGTAACTACCGAACTTGATTCTGAGTTTCCCGGAGATGATCGTGTTTTGGGAAATGAAGATGATGGTAGATCCTTACTTTTGGCTTATGAAACTATTCCATTCAAAGTTACGCCCGGTACTAAGATGTTTGCTCTGGGAGATAGCTTTTCTTTTGATGCTGTGCTGAATAATTCTTGGAACCTGGCTTCAAGTCTGAGGATGGATGATGACCTTACCCCAAAGTCAATCATAGCAACTTTTGATTTTGCTGAGGGAGCCAACGACGTTGCTCTCGCCATAGCTGAAATGTCGAATGGAAAATTTTCACAAGCCATATCTGACATGAATACGGCGATTGGAAATTCGGCGGCAGATTTGAATGATAACATTGCCCATCAAAACAGCGTAGAATCTCTGCTTCTTGATCAGAGAAGAGCAGTAAGTGCAGTTTCGATTGATGAAGAAGTAGCAGATTTGATGCAATTCCAAAGATCGTTTCAGGCCTCATCTCGGGTTTTAAATACCCTCGACAAAATGCTCGAACTGGTAGTGATGAGTCTGATTAGGTAGTTGTAAATCAAATTTATGAGAGTATCCAACCTTAGCACATCCGAGCAAGTGACTAGCACCATTCGTCAATTGGAGCAGGATCGGATTCGCTTGAATGCTCAAATTTCATCTGGTCAGAAAATCACTCTTCCTGAAGATGATGGATTGAGAATGGGTAGAGTAATTACATTGGATACGGAGAAAAGTACACTTTCTCAGTATCAGAGAAATGCATCATATGCTTCAGAATTTTTGAATGCAGGTCATTTGAATCTGGATCATTTCCATAAACTCAATACACGTGGTCAGGAGATTGTTCGTCTTGCAGGCACAGGACTTAATGCGACAGCAAATGAAACTTATGCATACGAGATCAATGAATTAGTTGAGGAAGCCCTGAATCGTCTGAACGCAAAGCACCGGGATAGGGCTTTGTTCGGTGGAACCCAATTGAAGCCTGAATTTGGTAGTTCAATAGTTGAGAGGGGAGAGTCTCAGACAGTTACCTTTTCTTTGGATAAAAACTTGGTTGGTGCGTCACGCAGGGATGGCCAACGTAGTCTGATCACTGGGGAGCAGGTGATTTTGCAGTTGAATGGTAGAGAATATGTCGTTGAAGCAAAGACCGATGGTTTGTTGTCCAATGAACTTCTTGCGACATTGAAAAATTTGATTAACAACGACAAAGGAACGCTGGCAGAATCACCTATTTTCGACGATGAAAATGCCAATTTCAAAGCTTTTGTTCGTCCACATCTAAACTTTGTCAACTTGAACGATCCAGATTTGCATCTGATTG
Organism: uncultured Verrucomicrobiota bacterium; assembly: GCA_902618175.1. Classification (GTDB taxonomy): domain Bacteria; phylum Verrucomicrobiota; class Verrucomicrobiia; order Opitutales; family Seribacteraceae; genus Seribacter. The sequence goes on along the minus strand of CACMZN010000015.1, from coordinate 5,513 downwards.
CTAAAGTTACTCCAGGAGGTGAACTCGAAGTTGCTGGAAACGTCGGAAAGAAATTTTCCGCCACCGCTCAATTCGTACATCGTTGGGATCCAAATTTCTATTTTCCTGAACAATTGAACAGACAATTGGATGAAGAAGCAAATGCTCGGTACCCTGGTTCGGGATTTCAAGACTTAGGTGAGATGGAGCAGGAAATTGTTAGATTTTCTGTATTTTCATCTCAAAAGATGAATGAACTGTTCGATAGCGAAGCAGAGTCGATCGATGAGATTATTGAAGGTTTGAACTACCAAACCCTTCTCAGCATACCGCATGTGTTTGAATTTTCGGATGCACAAATCCAAGACTTGACGAACAACGATGAACTCAGTTCAGGATTATATACAATTTCCACCAATCCGTTGTCAGGCAAATATCAATTGGAAGCAGTTGGAGAGAACGAAAATGGTTTTTATAAAATGAACCCGCAAGAAAATCATGTTTTAACGATTACCAATCTGCCTGAATTTTTGGTCGAAAACAAAAGTGATATTTTAAAGGCTCGATTCGATTCAGGTGATTATCTAGGTTATAACGATTTGGATGGTGCTGCTCAAGAGATGGTTCGCAATGCATTCTTTGACAACCTGGTTCTTCGTGAGCAATTTTTAAATGCGGTGCCAGACAAAAGCAGTACCCTCGAATTTACAGATCTTTCCGCAGATCAACAAGCGATCATTGAACAAAAGGTTTTTTCGGGTGATTGGATCAATGATCAACTTGCCCTTGAAACTGAACTACAATTTCCTGGTGAATCCTTTCAATCCCTTTCATCCAAGCAACAGGATCTAGTAAGGTCTGCAGTGTTTGCCGGATATATCACCCGTGAACTTTCAGTAGATCAAAATCCGAGCGAGGGTATGGTTGGACTAAACATTGTTCATGCCGACAACTGGCGTCGACTCGATTACTATTATATTGGTGACGTAGTCCAAAAGGATGGAATTCTTTACGAATCAAAAACTGATCTTAATTTCAACCACGATCCGGCGAATTCAGGTGCAACATATTGGAGAGAATTGCCAAGTGGTTATGACCAAAGGAGGGAGGACTGGGAGATAAAAGTTGTGGGCGAGCAAAAGAAGCCTTTTTACATGGCTCCTGACGGTAAGTTGTTCACCGACGAAGTGGATGCGGAAAATCATTATTCTCAGTACATATTCTCTAAGATGTCTCCCGATGATCCACTTTATTCCAAAGAAGCCGAAGCGGATGTCTGGCCCATTAGAAAAGTTTTTCTGGGGGTGGGCGAGATGGAAGCAAACGGGTCCAATCACCAAGGTCATATTGCTTTCGATCCCGAAACTATGCATTATCGCTTGTCCGCTGTTCCAAAGGATGGACAAATTTACGATGGTCTTTTCATAAAAGGAAATATTTTGGAAATGAATGAGGTTGAGTCCATTCTCGGAGATCCAGCGTTGGACTCGGAAAGTATGAGAAATCAAGTGGTTTCCTTTCAAGGAAAGTATTATTTGATCACCGAACCTGGAAGTTTGGATACTGAAATTTTCGAAGATTTGCAGCTCGAATTTCCACCTACCGGAGTTGTCCATACTTTTTATAAAGGGGAAAGCTTAGAGGTAGCTAGAGGAGAGCATGTCCTTCACTCCGAAAATGAAGTCAACACTTACTATCTGGCTTCGGAGAACGTTTCCTTGTCCGGAACAGAAGACTTGTCGAGTGTATCGGGTCTCGCTGAAATTACAGCCCGTTCAGATGGAAATGTTTTTTTGCTTGGAGATCATTTACCTACCGAAGGCAAAGAGATCATCTTTGAGGGAAGTGACTTGGTTTCAGTTGAGAAAGGGGATTACGTTTACGACCCGGAAGAGGATTTATATTATGTTGCTTTGAAGACACCCTCTGATCCAGTTGCAATAGGAGAAATAAAATCTAATTCATCGGATTTTAGGCCAGTTGGTGAAGTACTTGATCCGGGAGACATAAGTGTAAGGGCAGATCAACAGGGAATGGAGTGGTCGTATGATTCACACTACGATTACAACCAGATTGTTCTTTTCGAAGGCAAATATTACCAAAGGATAGACTATACGGGGGGCAATTCTGCCCTTGTACGTACCGGCGCAGGTTCTTCTTCTGAAATTGTCACCATCAAGCCCAACGACGAGGAAATTCCTCTTTTGGACGATAGTGGATTCGTGGTTACGGATTCTGCCAACAACACAGTCACCGTTCCCAACAACCGCTGGATTCAAGTTGGCGAACCGCTTGATCATGTTTTGATGTTCGAAGTTGAGCCAGATAACCCACCAGAAGTTTCCATTCCTCTTTCAGGAAGGGCAGGTGTAGATGCAAAGGCAAAGGCAGTCATCGATGCAAACGGTCAAGTTGTGGGTCTGAAGATTGAGGATAGGGGAAGATATTTTTTCGGTTTGGACGCGGAAGGCAACGTCCCTCCTCAATTTGATACTGCCACCATTCTTACTGAAGATGGGACGAAATTAAGTGCAAAAATCATTTGGGGATCAGACAGCAATGATCCAGGTCCCTTTAAAGTGACGGGGTTTGTTTTGGATGAGACTCCCAGAACAGGAGTTATCCAAAAAATCGTAGAATCCAGAGAAGAGGATTATGTTTTGAATCCAGGTGATCAGCTTTTTGATCCAGAATACAACAGATATTATGTGGCGAACACTTCTCTTATCATAAGTCCCGATGATCTGAAACTTGGGTCGGTGGGCACTTACGATCCTGTAAACTTGAGCGAGAGAATTCACGCTTTGCAGGATGGTGCCGAAATAGGAGATACCTTTTCCTTTGCCACTGGAACCAAAACTTTTCTAGATCATCGCGATGAAGAAGGAAACATAAAAAGCGTCACTTACATGGGATCTGATGAAAACTCTGAATTTTTCATAGGAAAAGACAGTAAGGTCTCTTCGTTTCTCAGTGCAGAGGGTGGAAATACGAAGGAACTCGCCAGTAGCATATCTGCAATGATTGACCTCAGAGAAGGTTTGATGTCTCAAAACCCAGCTGAAGCCAACGATTTGTTGGAAGGTGCTGAACAAACTTTGCTTGCGCAAGAAAACACGATAATTAACAGCATGGGTCAGATCAGCGCAAGTCTTGTTCGCATGGAGACAGTCCGGGCTCATGATGAAGACTACTTCATGGAAATCGACAAACGAGTGTCTCGTGATTTGGACCTAGATCTTTCGGAAGCAATCATGCGTTTGACAAGAGTATCCACGGCTTATCAAGCAGCCATGCAAGTCGGTGCTCAACTGCTTAATAATTCTCTACTTAATTATTTGTAATTTCTCTTTTGATGAAACTCAAGATTGACGAAGATGCATTTAACCAAGCTTTTGGAACTAATGTTCAGAGGAACAAAATTGAACTGCCTTATGGACTCTTTGGCTTCCCTGAAATTCGTTCAATGGAATTGGTTTTTGATCAGGAGGAGTTGCCATTCATGTGGCTCCGAGAAAACAAAAGCGATGGTCTTGCCTTCATTGTTCTGGAACCTGGTGGAATTATTCCCAACTACACGGTTGAAATTGCAGATGCCGATGTAAAGCACTTGGAGATAAGTAGTCCTATGGATACGATGATCTTAAATATTGTTACCCTTCTTCCTGATCAATCCGGTAGAATATCCTTGAATTTGGTTGGGCCGATCATTGTTAACCGTAATTCTCTTGTCGGTAAGCAGTGCATAATAAATAATCATGAAGAATATTCGGCTCGCCACATTTTGGATATAAGTGGCGAGGGTCTCTGAATATAAGATTTGAGAGACTATGCTGATTTTATCTCGAAAAGTTGACCAAGGGATCTCAATTGGTGATGAAATCGAAATTTCAATTACAAAAATTGAAGGTGATTCCGTAAAAATTGGAATTTCGGCTCCGCGTTCCATTTCAATTCTTCGAAGAGAGATTTTAGAAGAAATGCAGTCATCAAATCAGGCTGCGGTAGTATCAAGCATTCCAGCTCAAAGTCCCCTCAAAAGTACGCTTGCTGCTGGTTCAGCAAAAAAATTGATTGCTCAGATGAGAGCCAAGAAAGCTACATCGGATTCGAAGCAGAAAAACCCTGCTTAAGATCGGTAGTTGTTTGGTTTGCAACAAGATTTTGTACTTCCTTATGGCTACATTCCGACCTTTCAGAGCTTTGAGACCCACTATCGAAGCTTCATCAAGAGTAGCTTCTCGACCTTACGATGTCTTGAATTCTAAAGAGGCAAGGATTGAAGCTGACGGAAATCCAGTATCTTTTCTCCAAGTCATCAAACCCGAAATTAATCTACCACCCGGAATCGATCCCTATTCCGAGGAGGTCTATCTCCAGGGGAAAAAGAAATTGACCGAATTTTTAAATGAGGGAATTTTCATACAAGACTCAAAAGCTTGCTTTTATGTTTACAGGCTGACAATGGATGGTCGAAGTCAGACTGGCATTGTAGGATGTTGCTCATGCAATGAATATTATGAAGGAAAAATCAGAAAGCATGAGCTCACTAGGACGATAAAGGAAAATGATCGGGTCAGGCATATAAATACCCAAAATGCCAATGCTGAGCCAGTATTTTTCTCTTATCGGGCTGAGCATTCAATAGATCATATGGTTAAGGAAATAATGACTGATCAGAGTGAATATGATTTTGTTGCAGAAGATGGCGTTCGACATGAGCTTTGGGTTGTCGAAGATGAGAGAAGGATTGAAATCATTGAACAAAAGTTACTTTCAGTTGAAAGTCTCTATGTCGCTGATGGACACCACCGTACCGCAGCTGCTGCAAGAGTTGGAAGACAAAGGAAAGAACAAAACCCATCTCATACCGGAGAAGAGGAGTATAATTTCTTTATGGCGGTTCTCTTTCCCGAAGATCAACTTAAGATCTTCGATTATAACCGGGTGGTTCGAGATTTGAATGGTCTCAAGCCAAATGATTTTCTAAACGAATTGAGTGAAGTTTTTGAAATAACAAAATTAATCGAAGCAAAATCTCCGAGCAGGAAAGGTATCGTTTCAACCTATTTGGATAGGCAATGGTACGAATTAAAAGTTAAAAATAGACATGCGACTTCAAATCCGAAGGATGATTTGGACGTCACCTTGCTTTCCAGACTTGTCCTAGAACCCATTCTTGGAATTCAGGATCTGAGAAAGGACGACCGCATTGATTTTGTTGGAGGAATAAGAGGCTTGTCAGAACTTGAGAAACGAGTTGATTCCGGTGAGATGGCTTTGGCTTTTGCACTATATCCCGTATCGATGGAAGAACTTCTTGCGATTGCCGACATAGGTGAGATTATGCCGCCCAAAACCACATGGTTCGAACCAAAGCTACGCAGCGGACTTTTTATTCACGATCTGGAATAGGGTGTAGAGAGAATGATAGAATTTGTACTCTATCGAATCATATCAGCCCTTGATTAGTTCGATTTGGTTTTTTGCCAATGAAATTGATGATTATGAGTTCATCCACTGGAGGTGGGCAT
>CACMZN010000014.1 GCA_902618175.1 uncultured Verrucomicrobiota bacterium | reverse complement strand
GACTCGGAGAAAACGGCAGTCTTTTGTCTGGTGGCCAAGTACAGCGATTGGCCATGGCACGGGCATTTCATCGAAATTCTCCAATTCTCATTCTCGATGAGGCAACCTCCGCTCTTGATTCGGAGAATGAGGAAAAGATACACCAAGCCATGTCCGAGCTCATAAAGGGCAAAACCACCTTGCTGATCGCCCATCGTTTCAGTTCCATCCGCTTGGCGAATCGAATCATCGTTCTAGACGAGGGAAAAATTGTGGCCGATGGATCCCACGATGAAATTCATCAGTCCTGTACTCTTTATCGTAGACTTTATGATCAGCAGAATACCAATTCAGTCTCCTAATCTCTTTGTGTAAGCAACTGAATAAGCTGCAGACCGTCGCTGGGTGGTCCTTGGGGATAGGACTTTGTCGCCTTTAACCTCATGGGTACTACGGAACGCAAGAAAGCGAGAGCATGGGCGCAAAGCATTCCCACCATCAATATCTCCAACCAAACGGGGTTTGCATGACTCAGAAGCGCCCAACCCGTTGCAGCAGCAAATCCGAGCGAAAAACATGGTCCACCCAGAAGAATGATTGCTTGGGAAATTTTTTTCAAGTTTTCGTCTTCGCAAATGGTAACTCCTTCCATCGGATTGCGCAGGGAAAGGAAAAGTTCGATCCGCCGCCCAATTTGAATGGAATGGTTGAAGTCGGATCCGATTCTCACTTGTATGGATCCTTTAGTAAGTAGCCAAGTCGGCAGCAAATGACCGCATTCATGCAACAGCGTGGCCAATGGTCTGAAGAAAATTAAAGCTAGCCAAGCACCTATCAACCAAGGGATTCCTTCCAAACTGAAATAATCAAAAGAACTTGTCCATGAAACCATAATTTCAATTGATCTTGCGGACTAATTGTTAATGCGCAAATGATTATGAATCCATTCCCTATGTTTCAATCTTTTGCAAAAGCATTTTCAGGAAAAAAAAAGCCCATCGTACAAATACCTCATGCGAAAGGACTTCCCTTGACCGACCGTGAAGAATTTGGAGAAAAATCAGAATCCCTGCAATGGATAGGAGTGGATCTCGATGGGACGTTGGCGGAAGCCGAGCCTTGGCAAGGCTTTGAACATATTGGCAAACCCGTTCCCAACATGATGAAGCGGGTCAAAATCTGGTTGGAAATGGGTTACCGTGTAAAGATCGTCACTGCTCGGGCCCAAAATCCGAAAGATGCTGTTCCTCCCATTCGTTCATGGCTCAAGAAGCATGGACTTCCAGATCTTGAAATTACCAACGCCAAAGATATGGATATGATCGAACTTTGGGACGATCGCTGCGTACAAGTCATTCCGAACACCGGTAATCCCATTGGCCCCAATCCTGAACCCTACCGAAGAAGTTGATTGACTGAAAGTTTTTTTCGGTTCTTGTGAAGGAATCGAGTTTGACGGTTATCCCATTACCTTTTTGGCTTTGGATCATGTTTGTACGAATCACAAGTCTTTGTTTGCTGGTAATCATTTCTTTTAGCCTCAAAGCCAAACCCAACGTGGTTTTTTTCTTCATCGACGATCTTGGTTGGACGGATCTTGGCTTCATGGGATCCAAATACTACGAGAGTCCTCACATTGATCGCCTGGCAAGCGAGGGAACCGTCTTTATGAATGCCTACGCTGCCGCTCCCAACTGTGCTCCCAGTCGGGCTTGTCTGATGTCCGGTCAATATACTCCCAGGCATGGCATCTATACGGTGAACAACTCGGATCGCGGATCAGCCAAGCACCGGAAGCTCATTCCAATAAGGAATACCATACATCTGGCGGACGAATTCGTCACTTTGGGGGAATCCCTACAAGCTGCAGGATACGTCACAGCGACCATCGGCAAATGGCATCTCGGGAAAGATCCCACGACACAAGGCTTCGACTTCAATGTGGCGGGCAAGCAGTGGGGAAGCCCGAGTGGCGGCGGATACCATAGCCCTTACAAATATCCTAATCTCGAACAGAAGAACAAAGGCGAATACCTGACCGACCGTTTGGGTAGGGAAGCCTGCAAATTCATAGAACAATGCAAAGACAAGCCCTTCTTCCTCTACTTCACACATTATGCGGTTCATACACCCATTGAGGCGAAGGAAGAATTGATTAAGAAATATCAGCGCAAGAAAGCCACCGATCGCCACAATAACCCGGCTTATGCCGCCATGATAGAGAGTACCGATGACAGCGTGGGGATGGTGTTGGCCAAACTTGAGGAACTGGATTTGTCAGAAAACACCATCGTTCTATTTTTCTCGGACAACGGTGGTCATGGCCCAGTCACATCCAACTCACCCCTTCGCGGATCTAAGGGCATGTTGTACGAGGGAGGCATACGCGAACCAATGATCGTCAAGTGGCCCGGCGTTACCAAGCCGGGTTCAATCTGCCGAGAAAACGTCATTGGAATCGATTTTTATCCCACGCTGCTCGAAGCCACCGGTACTCCGGCGCCAAAAAATTACACACTTGACGGAATCAGCTTGATGCCCTTGCTGAAAGAGAGTGATGCTCGCTTGAAACGCAGGGCCATACATTGGCATTTCCCTGCTTATCTTCAAGGCAGCGTCAAGCGACCGGAAGATTTTCGTACCACTCCGGCGGCCGCCGTGCGGATGGGAGATTGGAAATTGATCGAATTCTTCGAGGATGGAATCCTTGAACTCTATGATACCAAGAACGATCTCGCAGAAACCATTAATTTAGCCGGGCAAATGCCAGAAAAGACCAGGGAAATGCACCAGGTCATGCTTGCATGGCGCAAAGAAGTCAAGGCACCCGTACCCAGCGAGCCAAATCCTAAATATGATCCCAAATCAGCTTATTCCATAGGGAAAAAGGAGAATAAGTAAATCGGATGAATTGGTGGGGTAAATTGATCGGAACCGGTATCGGGATGTTTGGTGGACCGATCGGGGCTCTTGCTGGTGCGGCGCTCGGTCATCTGTACGATGAGGACGATCCCGCCACTCAGGACGAACGAAAGGCACGCGTCCTCTATCTTGCTTATTTCTTTTCCTGCGCTGCGAAGGTGGCCAAGGCAGATGGCCGGATCTCTGCCGAAGAGATTGCCGTGACCGAGTCTCTCATGCAACGCATGGGTCTGGATGAAAAAACTGCTGAATTCGCCAAGAACGTCTTCCGCAAGGCTAAAGGTAGTCGGCGATCCATTGATGAGGATTTCAAGGAAGTCGGGAAAATGATCGGTTACGAACCCACCGTGGCTCAGTCCTTTCTCGGCGGACTTTTTGAGATTGTCCGCTCCAACGGAGAAAAACTCAATGAAATGCAGGTTCGCTTCCTTTTGCGCGGAGAGGAAAGACTCAAGCTTCAACCCGGGACCCTCCGTTCATGGATTCGGGGTGGATATGCCCCACCCCAGCATGATCCCTCAGTGGATACCCTTTCGCTTGAGGAAGCATACGACGCATTGGGCTTGGCCCGGGACTGCTCGGAGCTCGAGCTCAAGAAAGCCTATCGTGCCAAGGCGGCCGATTTTCACCCCGACAAGTTGAGAAGTAAAAATCTGCCGGAGGAATTCGTTGCCTTCGCCAATAACCAACTGGCGAAGATCAACCAAGCACATCAGGTGGTCCGCAAAGCCCGTGGATTATACTGATTTGATTAAAATCTTTACTTGAACAATTAGCTTACTAGCTTGATCGGATATCTCTCCGGTCATGAAAAAGTATTCATTGTTTCTAACTTTCTGTGTCTTTACCCTTTTTTCTTTCGGGCGTGCCGCCGATTGGGCACCTGACTCCTTGGAGGGTATTTTTCTCAAAGTTATTACCGAAAATGAGGAAATGGAAATTATCTTGGATGGAAATGAGACTTTCACCATTCCAAGCATTAGAGAACTATCGTATGCATATGTTGAAAACGGTTCAATGTATCTGGGTTTCAATAAGGAGCACATGCATAAGCAAATTTTCTTTACATACAACAAAACATATCCGAATAAGTTCGAATTGGATTATTGGATGCAGCTTCCCAAATTAAGTTTTTGGAAAGCGTCAGTCGTCATGATAAACGACAAAAAAGCAACTGGAACCTTTTATCCAGTAATAAATCTCGCAGGGCATCGTTCGGATGGTCAAAACCCTCATGGTATTGTCGGAAAAATTGAAATTGAGCTTTTGGATACAAAGCCCACTTTGCCAACTCCGGTTACCACCGGTATTTATAATGATCAATCCGACTGGTTACTTTCAGAGGATGTCGACGAAAACTCTACGACAAGATATTGGTTTAGATACACTATACCAACATATCAAAATTGGTCGGGAGAGTGGATGAGTGATTTCTCCTCTGATGATTCTTTAATTATTGTAGGTTCTTCAGAAGGAGGGTACTATGCGCAAATCTCTGGTTCTTCAAGTATATTTGCCAGGTACAGATGGAGCCCATTTAATACTGGTTTTGACGAGCTGTATATGGATTGGAATTTAATTAACTCTTCTTCCAAAGACTGGAGTAAAAAAACTAAATTACGTGCCCACTTTAAGGCTGAGGGTAAGCAATTTATTGCTGAAATTGATGAAGATATGGATGGAAACTGGCGTACGTTCATTGAAGGCAGTTTGGATTCGGGACTAAGTTCAATCTTTACCTTTGATCGACCCGCTTTTCACTTTAGCTTTGGCGAGAACCCTCTCGAAAGAACCAATTTAGCAAGTATCATCGATGCAGAATTTTCGAATGACTTGGGTTATCTCAATGAAGCCTTTTCCAGTACAGAAAGCTTTGTTATTTCTTCATTTAAACCAGAAACCCTGACTTTTGCTGTAGGGAGTGACACTTTGGATGAGATATCTTCTGTTAGTCATGCAGACTTTTCCACCGCAGGTTCTGATTTGGGTGGCGGATGGCACTCACTCGATTGGTTTGGGTATTATTACGCCTCATCCGGCGGTTGGCTCTATCACCTGGATCACGGATGGGTTTATCCGGTAGCCAGTGCCTTTGATTCTTTCTGGTTTTATTCTTCAAACCATGGTTGGTTGTGGGCCACCCATTCCACTTATCCATGGACCTGGTTCGATCATGGTCAACATTGGAAATATTACCAGATCAATGCGGGTACTTGGTACACCCCAAGCTAGCTATCGGAATGCCTGAGGCTCCTTTTGCTTCTTTCATTCTTGAATTTCCCTTGCTCTTCTTCGGGAGAATCTTTCTCCTTCCTTTAGGATGAGGAACTTAGGGCTAAGCTACATTTTGCTGTTGTTAGGCATCTGTTTTGTTGAAGCTAATTCCGGAGTCAGTCCCAATGCTCCGGGCATTATTTTTTATGCAGGGATTGGGGAAGATGGAATCGGGGAAGATCCGCATGCGGTGCATGGGATCGGAATCTCCGATGGAGGATATATGGTGGTGGGGAAACACATGGACGGTGGTGGGTCGAGCGATGCGTTTGCCCTAAAAGTTATGCCGGAAAACTGGTCGGGATACCTATACCTACCCTCCCCTGCCGAAGCAGAAGAGGCTTCTTGGTCGTGGAGTATATCCTTGGGAAGTGCGGGCAGGCAGGATGGGTTCAACCAGGTGGCGGAAGTAGGTTCGGCAAGTTTTCTTGTAGGTTTTAAGGGCGTTAGCGATGGGAGCGAGGATGCTTGTTTGCTCAAAGTCGATTCCTTTTCCGGAAAAGTGGATTGGGAGCATGTAGTAAGCGAATCCAAAAGCGGACTTTCCTCCGCTTACGAAGTCGTCCACTCAACTCCCGAAGGGGGGTTGATTACGGGGGGTGTAAGCAATGCCTATCGTGGAGGGCTTGAGGGATTCAAATCCTATGGAAATCCATCAAGTGGAAACGCTTTTGTCGCTTATTACAGCCCTTCACTCCTTTCTGCTTCGAGTGCGCCTACCGCACCGTCTTGGCGGATCGATTTTTCTGATTCCCTCACCGTGAAAGCAATCAGGCCACTGGGTCAGACTGGTGAGTTTGTACTCCTTACTTCTGCGGCCGAATATCCTCATGAAGCAATTCTCAAGAGACTTGATGCCCAGGGAGGTGTTTTATGGAGCAAATCCTATCCAACCCGTGGTGAACCCACCGACTTGTGCGTCCTGAGCAGATGGGGTAAAAAAAGTGGGTTGGCTTTTTGTGGACACGGTGAGAAATCCTCAGGAGTACTTGACTCCTTTCTCACCGTTTTGGATTTGAATGGCACTCTTGTCTGGACCCGCGAATTCGGTAACCCTGTGGGAGGTGTGGATAAATTTTCCGGTTTGGGAGCCGGAAACCCCAAGTTGATCTACGACGAAAGTTGGGGAATTCAATCTACTGAGGATGGAGGAATGATTGTGGCCAGCGGGACTGGAATTGAAGGATGTGACCCTTGGCAGGGAACTGATTCCAATGAAACGAGGATTTCCATTCTGGAGGAATGCGAGACTGATCCAAGAAGTGATTGGAGAGGAATGATCACAAAGTTTGATGATCAGGGTAACAAGGTTTGGCAAAGGGTGGATTCCTTCCTCTCTCCGGAAGGAGAACCTACCCTGTCCTCTGCCTGCGAATATCTTTCGATACTGGCGGATGGCAAGCTTTTCTCTGTCACGGATGAAGCGTTCGGTGTTGGATTATTGGTACTGGAACCAGATTCTTCATCCATTGAAAAAGAGCATGCGGATGCTTTGAAATCCTCAAGTTTGGATCTTGGCAACGGTTGGTATGAACTCGGCTGGTTTGGATCTTTTCTTTCCACGAATTCAGGATGGAAATATCATTTTGGACTTGGATGGATGTACGGTGTTCCCTCGTCGCTTGATTCGATTTGGCTCTTTGATCCGGTTCTCAAGTGGTGTTGGACAAACGCTTCGATTTTTCCTTATCTATGGGTGTCGGAGAGGCAATCCTGGTCTTTTTTCCAAATCAAATCGAAATCCAGAACCTTCTGGCATTTTACCTCCGGGTCTTGGGTGGTGGATTGAACAGGGAAGGAAATCAGATTCAATATTCGAACTGCATCCAGAGACCGGTAGAGTAGTCGTAGAAGGTCGGTTTTTCTCTGCCTGATTTGAAATAGAGCCAGCCTTCGCTCGTTATGTCGAAGAAATACGGAAAGAAAGATGGGTCGGAATAGAGCCACCCCCGGTCTTCGATGAAGAACCAACCGGCGGTGTAAAGTGTGGCACTCTGGTTCTGTATGGTAAAGGCGTCCGTCAACATGCTGGCGTGATCATGAATGGAAATCAGAGAATAGTTGGCAGGGTTGTTCATGACTTCCATTTTACCCTCTTCGTACGCATCACTTGAACTATAGGGTGTGCCGTCGCTTGATCTCTGGGCGATAAATTCGATGAGAGAGTGATTGGAGATTCTCGGATCCAGTCCAAATTCGATCTCCTCCCCATCAGTCAAGCCATCGAGATCGGCGTCGGAATCATAGGGATCGGTATTATATAGTACAAATTCGTCATAGTTACTAAGACCGTCTTGGTCAAAATCATCCAAATCGGGCGAAAAACTGGCATATACGACCTTATCCATATCCATGACCAGGGACAAAGATGAGCTTTCCCCGGAAGCATCACCTGACCATCCGGTGAAGACATATCCCGGATCGGCAGATGCATATAATTCAGCATTGGTTCCGTATTCATAGGTTCCATTTCCATCTGCGAGGCCATTCGAACCGGCAAAAACCTGTAGTACGTAAGAGAGGTTTTCTTCCTCGAGTGGGATTTCTCCCGGTATGGTGGAAAGGTCGATCTCTTCGATCGGGGCATCTCCGGGAACGTCCGAAGGGATTGATTCATCGAGAGAAATCCAATATTCCTTGGAATCTATGGACACGCCGGTGGGCACTTCCCGAAAAGCAAGGTAAGAAGTCCCATCAAAAAGGACAAGGGAACCCATGGAATAGCTTAGAAGCAAGTCCCATTCGTCAGGCAGCAAATTCTCTTCGCCAATATCCGTATCTTCAGTCAAATCCTCTTCAATCACCTCATCTTCTTCGGTGACATTGTCTTCCACAACATCATCCGTGGATTCAGGAGGTGAGTCAGAGGGTGCTGAACCGATGTCTGGAGTAGTGGTGGGGGGAGAGGAAGTGGGAGCAGAGGTTGGAACCAGTTCGTCCAAGCTCATCCAGGACATTGCATCCGTTCCGGGGGCAGGAGATCCTGCGGGTAACTCCTGTTGGGCAAGGTAGGCGACGCCTTCGTGAATAACCAAGGAACCGTTGGAATATGAAGAATACAGATCCCAATTCTCTGGAACTTGACCAAAAGCAATGAGTGATCCAAAGAAAAGCTTCAGAGTGAATATCGATAAGTTTTTCAATTTAGGAATCATACCTTAACATAACAGCCATTCCATCGAAGGTAAAAGAATTTATTGGATAAGAACTGCAGATGGGAAAAAGAGAGATTTAGTGCCATCTGAGAATCGGTTCGATGGATGAAGGCCAAAAATCATAAAGGGCTTCCGTGGGCAGTCCGATGACGTTGGATTTGGAACCATCGAAAGATTTGATTATGAGATCGCTTCTGGTTTGTATGGCGTAAGCTCCAGCTTTGTCCAACGGATCCACCATTTGGAAATATAACTTAATGGTCTTGTCAGATAAAAGTTTAAAGGTGACCTGGCTGGTTTCCACTAAGCTTTTTTCAAATCCTTCGGATTTACAGATCAAAGCAACTCCGGTACTAACCGAATGGGTTTTGTCGGAAAGAAGCTTGAGCATGTCGAATGCGTCCTGCTTGTCTTTGGGTTTGCCCAGTATCTTCTTGCCGATCCAAACCATGGTATCAGCTCCCAAGACCCAACTTTGGGGATATCTACGGGCGACTTCCCATGCCTTTAATCGGGCGTTTTCTCCCACTAGGGCTAGCGGTCCTCCTGGGTGAGATTGGATTTCTTCCGCTTTTGATGGAATTACCTGGAAATCAATAATGATTTCAGACAACAGCTCTTTTCTGCGTGGGGATCCAGACCCCAAAATAAAGAAAGGATAATCCTTCGAGTTCGCTTTTTCAGTCTTAATTTGCATATTGAACTTAGCTTATGAGGAAATCTTGCAAAATGGAATTGTGATGAGAGTGGGAATTGCACAATTAAATCCAACGGTAGGTGATTTGTCAGGCAATTTGTCGTTGGCAATTGATGCCTACGAGCAAATGGTTGGACAGGGAGCGGATTTGGTATTGTATCCCGAATTGTTTCTATGCGGATACCCGCCTCGTGATTTGTTGCATAAGGAAAAATTTCTGGAAGACGCCCATGCCGTTCTAATGGATTTCACTCAGCAGACTGGTCCGGTGCCCGCCTTAATCGGATTTCCGGAACAGGAAGTAGAGAAAGAAGATTTTATCTACAACTCCGCCGCTTGGTGCGTGGAGGGAAAAATGGAAAGGGTTTTCCGAAAGCGTCTGCTTCCAACCTATGATGTGTTTGACGAGGAGCGGTACTTCACCAAAGGGGAACACCCCATGTTTCATACCTACCATGGGAAGAAGTTTGCAGTCACCATTTGTGAGGACATTTGGAATACCACTTGCGCACGATATCCAAAAGATCCAGTTGATGAAATTGCCGCAGCACATCCGGATTTCCTGATCAATCTATCCGCTAGTCCATGGTTTATGGGAAAAGAAGAGCAAAGATTTGAGTTGCTTAGGGAAGTGGCGGAAAAAGTTGGGTGTCCTGTCACCTATGTCAACGCCGTGGGCGGGAACGACGAATTGATCTTCGACGGTGCGTCCATGACTTTAAATTCAGACGGAACCCTGCTTGAACGATCGAATTGCTTTCAAGAATGTGTGGAAGTTCATGATATTTGTGACACCCAAAGTGAACTGTCTCCGAAATTCGAGAAAATGGAAAACTTGCGCCGAGCATTAGTGCTGGGAATTCGTGACTACGCGCGAAAAAGCGGATTCTCGAGGGCATTGATCGGATTGAGTGGGGGTATTGACTCGGCGGTGACTGCCGCCCTTGCAGTGGAGGCTTTGGGAGCAGACAGAATCACAGGAGTAAGCCTGCCTTCTTCCATTTCCAGTCATCACAGTAAGGATGATGCTCGGCATCTCGCGGAAAACCTGAACATTGCATTCCATACTCTACCCATACAATCAATTGTGGATTCTGCCACGGAAGAGTTGAAGCCCTTGTTTGAAGATCGTCCGGTTGACGTCACTGAGGAAAACCTGCAGGCGAGGAGTCGGGGTTTGCTTCTGATGGCAATTTCCAACAAGTTCGGAGCACTCCTACTGACAACCGGCAACAAGAGCGAACTAGCCGTTGGATACTGTACTTTATACGGAGACATGTGCGGAGGATTGGCAGTCATTTCCGACGTGTCCAAGACGCAGGTGTTCGACTTGGCCAGGCATTTGAATCGTGATCGTATCGTAATTCCACTTCATACCATTGAAAAACCACCTTCTGCCGAATTGCGGCCTGATCAAAAGGACAGTGATTCCTTGCCTGATTACGAAATTCTGGATGAAATTCTCAATCTTTACATAGAACAGTCTCGTTCCATATCCGGCATTCTTGAACTTGGTCATGATGAAGCGATCGTACGTCAAATCGTTCGCTTGGTTGATCTAAACGAATACAAACGCAACCAAGCAGCGCCTGGTCTGAAGACAACGCCCCTTGCCTTCGGTGTGGGCAGACGTCTTCCCATCGTGCAAAAATACCAAAACTAATCCCTTCTTATGAATTTTGAATCCAACAATTTGTTCGATCGGGCAAAAGCTCTTATTCCGGGTGGAGTGAATTCACCCGTTCGTGCTTTTCGATCCGTCGGGGGCACTCCCTTTTTTACCAAGAGTGCCGAGGGTTGCCGGTTGTTCACAGCGGATAACCAGGAATTGATCGATTACGTATGCACTTGGGGTCCGGCCATTCACGGACATAATCATCCCGTGGTTCGTGAGGCAGTCGCCCAAGCGCTTGATCGAGGCACCAGCTTTGGCACTCCTGGACCTGCGGAAGTAGAGATGGCTGAGTTATTGGTTGAGGTGGTTCCATCAGTTGAGAAGGTTCGCATGTGCAATAGCGGAACAGAGGCAACCATGTCCTGCATTCGATTGGCTCGTGGATTCACCGGACGGTCCAAAATCATCAAATTTGCCGGATGCTACCACGGACATGTGGACAGTTTGTTGGTAAAGGCAGGATCTGGTGCTTTGACTTTGGGCAATCCGGACAGCGCAGGAGTACCGAAGAGCTTGGCTCAGGAAACCATTGTTCTGCCCTTCAATGATTTGTCTGCCGTGGAGGCTGCCTTCAAAGATTCGAGTAACCAAATTGCGGCAATCATTGTTGAACCCTACCCCGCCAATTGCGGTTTCATTCTCCCCAAGCCCGGTTTCCTGGAGGGACTCCGGAAGATATGCTCCGAGAAGGGTTCGGTTTTGATTTTTGACGAGGTGATGACTGGCTTCAGATTGGGTATCGGTGGAGTGCAGGAAAGAACGGGTGTGATACCGGATTTATGCGCCATGGGCAAGATCATCGGGGGTGGACTGCCAGTGGGTGCCCTTGGAGGCAAAGCTGAGATCATGGATTATTTGGCTCCTCTGGGTCCGGTTTACCAAGCTGGCACCTTGAGTGGCAATCCTCTGGCTATGGCCGCTGGCATTGCATCTCTCAAAATGTTGCGGGATTCTCCACCCTACGAACATTTGGAGAAAATGGGAATGCTTCTGGCAGATGGAATCAGACAGATTGCCAAAACTCGTGACATTGCCTTACAGGTTCCTCAAGCGGGATCCATGTTCTGTCTCTTTTTTTCCGAAGTTGAAGTTACGGAATTCGACGGTGCGATCGAATCTCGTCACGATCGTTTTCAATCTATTTTTCAAAAACTTCTTGAACAAGGTGTTTATCTTCCTCCCTCTTCCTACGAAACTTGTTTTCTCAGCTCAGCTCATCAGGAAAAGGAAATTAACCAGACTTTGGAAAAGATTGAATCTGCCTTTGGATCCATTTGATGGAGTTTCCGTTGACAAGATTTGGGAATAGGGAAGAAATAATTTTGTTCATGAATTTACGGAGAATCTTTTTTTCGATCTTTTTTCTCACCTCATTTCCTTTTTGGACGATGGCCGGGGATCGAATTCCCTTCTACGAAGACTATCTCAAGGATTCCGACTTCAGAGGTTTTCTCAGGGCAGCCGAAAAATTTCTCGAATCCAAACCGCATGACGTTGAAGCTCCCAGACTTGCAATGGACTACTTCATGGTGGCAAAAGCTGCTCAAGACATAAATGCTTTGAACAAGGCAACGAGTCATCTTCTCTTTGACTATACGAATAGTCTGCCTTCTCTTTATTTCCTCAGTTCCTTTGAACGAGGTTCGGGTCGATTGGTTCAACTGCTCAAGGAAAAAGCGATGACAGGGGATCTTGCCGACGAAGAGTTTGCTCTTGCTTTCTGCAGATCCATCTTGTTCATCGCACGCTCACAGGGTTCTGAATTATTGAAGGATTCATCGCTTCGTCTGCAGGCCTATCTTCTGGCCCAAAAAGCCGAGGTTGATGAAATTACTTCGGCTGTTAGCGAAGTTTTGAGAGAGATTGCCGAAACAAACACTTCCACAGGAAAAGTGCTTAAAATCGTTTTCAGAGAAGGTGATTCTTTGGAGAAACTAAAATTCCTGTCCGGAATAAGTGGAGCTGATGCAGATTTCGCCAAGGCTTTTTACCTTGCTCAATTGAATGAGGTGGAGGTTTTGTCGGAGGAGGTGATCGAGCTGAAGATCATTCAGAACTTGTTTGGTGATGATCCCAATCCATCGGAAGCCATGAAGTTAATTGAATCCCTGCCCGAAAAAAACCGTAATTCAGCCCGTCATCAAACTTTTCTAGGATTTGCTCAACACCTGGATGAGGATACGGATTCAGCCATCAAAACTCTTAAGTCGACTCCTGAAAATGCTGTGAGTGACGATCAGGGAAAATGGGCGAAGAATGCAAAGTCATTTGCCAATGGCTTGGAATTCATGGAAAATCGTAAATCGTTGTTTTTGGATTCCATCGGAAAAGCTTATGATTTGATTGAGAAGGGAGGAGATTCTCTATTGATCAAATCCAGATGGTTTAATGGAAGCGGAGACGATAAAGAATCTGAAATTAAAGTACATCTTGGAATTTCCAAATCCCTAGAGAAAATCGAAATACAATTATTTGTGGATAACGACCTTCGTTTGGCTTATCGTACGAATCAGGAGAACTCCGCTTTGATGGGTCCAAACCTAGACAAGATTTTGACCTTTTCAGAACCGGGCGTCGTTCCCATTCCACGCTTTTCCATAAAGAGAGACATATCCACGGGCATATTTAGTTATTCATTTAATTTGAACTTTTCTTCTTCCTTTGCCGATCTGGTGAAGGAGACCGGTTATTTGTTGGAGAATCCTTATCTTTCCACCAACAAGGGTCGTGACGTTCTACTTTCCCATTTGCTTGCTCGTAAGGGGATGTGGTTGCTCTCAGCGAATCCTATTGATTCCGGCACTTCATATCCCATCCGATTACTTGATCCAATGAATTCAAATCCCATAAAAGCCGAATTTTCTCTCGATCTTGCAGGATATTTATCAACTCTTCGCTTTGGGAACTTCACTCTTTCAAAATTTGAAATAGGAGATGAGGATATATTGGAAGATTTGTCAAAATGGCCGGATTTGCCCAATGAAGAAAATGATGAATTCGATTTTCCTCTTCTCATGAAGATCATTAACCAAGCTTCCAACTTAGGAGTACAGTAGTTGCTGCCCCTTGTTTTTCCTGCCGGCAAACAAAAGCAGAAGCATTGTTTTACTGCTGTTTCTTTCAAACTTCATTTTGACAGGAGAAGATTTAGAAGATCAGACCTTTTCCCTACAAAAGAATGCAAAATACGCCGGGACTCGTAACCCAAGGCAGACCTTGAACCTCCTTCTATCCGAGTTCGGAGATCAGATTTGGATACATGGGGTGGTTGGAAGACGGGAAACAAGAGCAGCGGTTTGCGTTAAGATCGTCTGCCTGCACTGGGATCAACAGGAAAATTCATTGAGGCCAGTATTGTCTGTCGTTTGAGCGGACAAGCGAAGTGGCCAGACCAAATTCATGACTGCAAGGAGGCGATTCGTTGGTTGCGAGCGAATTCCCAAAAACTTGGAACCAATCCTGATCAAATCGCGGTTTGGGGCTCTTCTGCTGGTGGACATCTTGCTTCCATGCTTGGATCAAGCGGAAACGTCGAGGAATTGGAGGGAAATCTAGGTAAACATTTGGAGCAATCCAGCCGGGTTCAGGCAGTGTTCAAATACTTTGGACCAAGTGAATTTCTCAGAATGGATGACTTTCCCAGTGCAATCAAACACCTTTCGTCTGGTTCTCCAGAAAGTCAATTGATCGGCAGTCCCGTATGGAACGCCAGAGGATTAGCTTTGCAGGCTTCCCCGATTTTATAAACTTCACCCCGACGATCCACCGCATATCATTTTCATGGCCTCGCAGATTCCATTGTGCCCTACAATCAATCTGTGATTCTGTACCAAGCTTTGTTGAAATCAATGGTCTCGAGCACTCTCCTTACGTTGAAGATGGAGGGCACAAAATGCCGCGTTCTTATTCCAAACGCTTCGTTCTTCCGTGGTTGAAATCCCTTTTTCATGAGACCGGGTCCGATGACACGGACCACAATCATTAGAATGCTTCAAAAGAAATGAGTCAGTCTAATCGACGAAGTCCCAAGTTTCTTCACTAAAGTCGTAGATCTTGACTGGTTCGACATCGAGTTGCAGGTAGGCCCAACTGCTTTGTTCGTCTAGGTAGATGAAAGGAAAGACCGCGGGTGTCGTCCATATCCAATCCAATTCCTGATCGTACATCCATAGGTCACCGGTGGATTCATCCTGAGAAAGATAGAGCCATCCCAAGTTCTCGTGATGAATCCAGGGGTAGTGGGTTGAATGATAGATGCCAAACCAAGTGGCTTGTTTCCATCCGCTTCCTGAATCTATTCCTTCTGAAAGAAGCACCACTTCATCAGCATTTGCCGGTCCTTCGTCGACGTCGAGAACGGTCACGGAAAGATTGGCTGTGGTGGTGGATTGACCATCGGAAACTCCGATGGACAACTCATAGACATTGTCTCCATTTTCATCTTCCGGATTTTCAAAGTCCGGAGCGGACAGGAATGTCAAATACCCGGTGGATTCTCCAAAGAGGAACAAATTCGAATCCTCTCCCCCAGTTAATAGGAAGTTTAGGGAATCACCTTCGGAATCAATGGCCTCCAAGTACAATACGCTAGTCTCATTCTCATTGATTTCAATTGTTGAAGAAAAAGAAAGGAATACCGGAGCTGAATTGGATAGAAATTCCAAAGCACCTGCGTCGGGAAATCCGGTTCTATCATTACCCGAAAAATCAGTAGTGGAAAAATCACTGACGGACCAAGAACCCAAATCGATGGCGGGGCTTTCGTTGAGAAGTGAAAAATCATCATCAGCCGTTCCTTGCACTCCATCCGCTCCGTCCGGATCAAAAAAGAGGGGATCGGCATTCAGGTTTCCTTCCTCGGTGATATCTCCTTCTATGGATTGAGACGGATCATAAATCGAATACCTGACGATGGAGGTGCCCTGGTAATTGTAGAGATCATTTCCGGTGAGCGCTGAATTGTTCCATAGGATGCAATTTTCCAATTCCACCGAGTTTCCGGAGAAAAGAATCGCCAATCCTCCTTCGGATTGGGCGGAATTTCCATAGAGCGTACAATTCACGAATCGGGTGGTTTCGGATGGACGAAAGAGACCGTTTCTGCCCGAGGATTTGTTTCCTGAAAGGATACAATTGGTGAACAATACTTTATAGCTTTCAACTCCACCATAAAGGAACCCACCACTGGCGCCGCTGGATGAGTTTGATTCATTTCCGAATGCCTTTATGTTTTCAAATGAAACTTGGTCTGAATATTGAGAGGCGAACGCTCCCCCATAGGTTCCAAAATTGTTGAGAAAAACTCCACCCCTCACAACTAAGGTTGATTGATCGTTAAAGATAGCTCCTCCGAATTGAGTTGCAGAATTACGGATGAAGTCATTGCCTTCCAAGGTAGAGTTGTCTGAATTATATAGATACAAGGCTCCTCCACTAGCAGCAATGTTTTCGGTAAAGGAATTATCCGTGAGAACGAGCATGGATTGATCCACAAAGATGGCAGCGCCACTTGACGCACATTGGTTGTTGGTGAAATTGTTGTTGGAAAAAGTTGGTTGAGAAGTGGAATCAACATAGACAGCTCCACCTGAGTTGGTAAGGTTTTGGTTGCCGGTAAATTCACAATTCGAAATGATTGAGGTGGAGTTGGCAAGTTTAAGGGCACCCCCGTAAGCATTGGCAAAGGTTTTGTTTTCAATGAATCGACAATTCATGATCGTGGGCGAACAATCCTGCAGAAAAAGAGCCCCACCACCATTGGATTCGGTGTTTTGGTTGTCTGAGAAATTGGAGTCAGATATAGAACCGATTATATTGTCCAAATAAGCAGCTCCTCCTTGAAAAGTGGCTGAATTACCTTCTGCGTGAACTTCTTTAAGATCAACTTGTCCTCCCTGCAGGTAAAGAGCGCCACCTCCATTGGTCTGAGTGCTGAAATTGCTCATGAAAGTTGATTTGTAGAGGGTACCGTTGGATTCTTCCGAGTAGATTGCTCCTCCTTGGTAGGTTGCTTGGTTGTTGGAGAAAAAGCAGGAATTGATGGAGAATTGACTTTGAAAGAGATAAATTGCTCCCCCTCCGTTGGAACTAATGCTGCGATTGGCGGTAAAATTAGAATCATTGATTTCGATGATCGATGTATCCGATCGGATGGCTCCCCCAAAGTAATCAGCATCGTTGGAGGAAAAGGAACAATAGGAAAAAATTGCCGTGGAATTATCCAGATAGGCAGCCGCCCCACTACCCGTTTCGCCAGTCAGTAGATTGGAGAAAATGCAATTTGTAAAAGTGCCTTGCGCATCCTTTAGGTAAATACCCCCTCCTCCCTGTTCGGCATGACTTTCAGTGAATGTGCAGTTACGCACGACAAAAGAAGCTCCGTCCGCCCAAAGACCGGCACCAATTCCCCTATCGTCGTCAGCAAAGTTCTGGTCGGCGAATCCATCTCGAATCGTGAATCCGTCCAGCACCGAACCTTCAGAGGGGATGACGACATGGTAAGAGTTGTCATCTTGTATGCCTGCTGTTCCCAAATCACCACTTAGTATGGTTGGATTTAGTTCTACATTCCTTTGGGAAAGCAATGTTTCGTTACCAACGAACCCACCATAAACGGGAATGTTTGGAGGCAAAAGAAAGGATGCGGGACGAAAGGAACCAGCGAGGTAAGTCCCCTCCGCAACCCAAATTTCAGAGAAGGACTCCTTCGCCAGCAGAGCCTCTGGGAGTTCGACATATGCGTTGGTCCAACTGCTTCCGTCGTTTGCTCCAATTGCATCCGCATCAACATAGAGAACGGAAGATCTCTGGCTTTGAATTACTATACCCGATTCTCCCTCATCGGTAGTGGATATTGCAAAGCTTGAAGGGGACATGGAATGTCCTTCCATGCTCACTGTAACAGTTCCTGACCAGTCGTCGGGAAGGAGAATTCCGAAAGTTCCATTTTCATCAGATTGCACGTTATCCATCCCTTCGGAAAGTTCCAGTTCAACTCCAGAGATTCCTATTCCAAGCTCGTTGATTACAACGCCTGAAAAAAGACGAGTATCGGCATTCGGTATTTCCGGTTCGATTGAGCTCAAAGACACCTGGACGGATTCCATGCCGTCAGCGGAGATTTCCAAGATTCCAGATGTCTGATCACTCTGGTCATCAATCAATGCATGAATTAGTACCGGTTGGTTCAGATTCCAGTTGCTTTCATCGAAAATCAGGTTGGATGAGCTTCCCAAGGAGAATCCGGATCCATCGGATATGACGAGCGTACAAGTCGTGGATATTTCAGGTTGCACGGTCAATCGGACTGAGAATGAATGGAAATCACCTTTAGGGACCTCCAATGAAAAAACGGTAGGTAGAATGGCTGGAACAACCGAACTCCTGAAATTTGAGACATAGGGAGCTGTTGCCCTCAGCACTTGAGCGTTGTCTTCCGAATCTAAGTTGCCGGTGGAGATTCCAAGATAACTTACAGATGGATTCGAGAAGTACGGAATTCCCTCAGAATAGGTTGACAGATCGTCGTCGTAGGACATTACCGTGCGATAGCCTATTCCATTCGAGATCCAGCGTTTGCCGAAGGAAAAGGAATTAAAGTCGTATTGAGACAACTCTTCCCCAGAAGCGTCGTCTTCCCGGTTGTGCAGGCAACCCATGTTGTGACCGATTTCATGAGCCAGGGTATAATCAGGAGCAGCGATCTGATCCCAAACCGAAATATTGAATCCTTCTTCCGCGAAATTTAGAGAAGGATGAGACATGGTATTTGCCAACCCCCCCGAATCGCTGTCCGAAGTAATTAGGCAAACCAGATCGGCCCCGTATTCATCACGCAGCGAATGCACCTCGTCCATGTAACCATCCGCATCCTCCTGAAGTCGTCCCAAGTCAGTTTCGAGAATGCCCGTTGGTTGGTAGTCAACTTCTGCAAGATGCACGATGCGGACTTGCGCAAACACCTGGCTGTTCCGGAAGCACAGATTGGCATCGATCACCGACTTGTGGATTTCCGCTTCCAACGAATCTATGCTGCCTGCTTCTTCCACGGCGGAAGGTGGGTAAACGACCAAGAGATCAATGAGTCCGGCATCTCCATTTCGCCAACTCCGTTGAGGTTGCAGGGCTCGTCTTGGATCTCGCGGAATTGAGCCAGACTTCAGGCAACTCTTGCAAGCTCGAGGATTGGAACTTGTCTTAGTGAGAAGTGGGGCAAAGATCGATCCAGATATTTTTCTGAAATCGTTGGGCAAGGTAAGGGATCCGCTGATCATTTGAGAGATTCTTGTAAAGGTCAGAAAAGCTTCTTCGGATCCAGTTGTTTTTCCAGACCAAGAAAAATCCATACCTTCCCCATGTTGTATGGATTGAATCTTGTTAAAGGTAATCTTACCAAATTCAGGAATTGAAATTGATATGTTTTGTGAAGAACTGGACAAGTCCTGTAAATCATCCATCCATTTCTCTGCATCTAACAACGATCCTGAAAACAGAGTTAAAGTGGTAACAACCTTACGACGAAGGATGGAAAATAAAATGCTTTTCAGAAAAAATCTCATTTGATTGAGTAGAGCTTCAGTATTTATTCATATATGCTCAATAAGAAGGTATCCGTTTTTATCGCTAACAAATCGAGAAAACTTTTCCAATGGAAATCTTAAATCCGACTGTAATCCGGGAAGAGCTGGAGTTTGGTTGCGGATATTATCGGCAAGAGATCGATTTGCAGGGACAGGATGAAAAATTTGCAGTCCGATGGTTCCTTCAAACGATGGAGAGAATTGGCACTCCTTTATCCCAAAGCGCAAAAGGAGAAAAAATTCTTAACATTCGAAACGAGGGATTTGGAGAAAATGATCCGCGTACTCGTGGACCCAACACCAACCGAAGATTAGGCTTTCATACCGACCGTTGCGATGTGATTGCATTTTTGTGTCTGCAAGCTGCGAGCTGGGGTGGAGAGAACCATATAGTTCAAAGCGAGCGGATTGAATCCATCATTCGCACGGAGAGACCGGATTTGCATAGGATTTTGATGAAACCCTATCCGTATAAACGCCATGTCGTTGATTCCGGTAACCCAATGCCTTTTTGCATGCAGCCAATCTTCTCATGGAAAGGGAATTTCTTTGCTTGTTCTTATCTTAGGGTTTTGATCGAGCGAGCGGACGCGGATCCCAAATGCCCGAATCTTTCTGCAGTACAGAGGCAAGCGATTGATTTCCTTGATGAAGTTTGCGAACGCAGAGATCTCCAGACCAGAGTGACTTTGAAAAGGGGTGACTTTCTGTTGTTGAATAATTGGACGACTCTTCATCGCAGAACTGAATTTCAAGATCACGTTGAATTGTCGCGCAGAAGACATTTGCTTAGAATTTGGTTGTCCATGCCAAACAGTCGTCCATTGGATGAATCCTTTAGAATAAACTTCGGATCGGTGGAGGCGGGTGCCTTGCGGGGTGGTTTTCAAACTCAGAGTTGAATAACCCGAGAATCCTATGGTACCCGGTCGATTCTTCTAATTTGGTTGCCAGTTCATATTTTCAAGGTTGGTCTTTTTTGCCGTGAGAATCTTTTTATTTCAAATCCTTTTCTCTTTAGTTCTCTGTCACCATGGCTTCTCTGTGAACTATCGATCTGAAGATTCCGAATCCGCAAGCTTGGATTTTCCCAAAGCTTTCTTTCAGGATTCCCACGATTTTTTACAAAAAGGTGAAACCAATTCAATGCATCCCTTTCGATTTTTGGTTTTCGGTGGGGGTAACTCTCCTCCCGAAAATCAATTTTCACTGGAAAGCAACGTGCGTTATTTTATGAGAATTCGGGAAAGAATAGGAGTGGGGGAAGCCCCCCTTGATTTATTTTTTGCAGATGGAATCGATCAAGCGAGAGATCTGCAGTTCAATGATCCGGAATTTCAGATTCCCACAGCCAATTTGGCATTGGCGAAACTCATTGGAAAAAGTAGTGGAATTCGAAACCAATATCGAAACAATTTACTGGCATCAGACGGTCAATCTTCTTTGGATAACCTCGATGCTTGGTTTGAAGAGAGAGGAAATTCTACCGAAAAACAGATCAATTTGGTTTATTTCACTGGGCATGGAGGAAAGGGGGAAAAAAATGATCCGAAAAACACTTCCGTTCTCCTGTGGAATGATGAAAAACTAAATATGATTGATTTATCGGAGAAGCTGGATTCGATGCCCCCTCAACAAACTTTTCTGTTTGTAATGGTACAATGTTACGCGGGAGGTTTCGCCAATCTTATGTTTCGTGAAGGGCTTGTGGCAAATGGACTTTCCATGCAACCAAGAGCTGGCTTTTTCGCGACCACCTATGATCGAGTTGCTGCAGGGTGCACGCCCGACATTCGAGAAAGTAATTACAGTGAATACAGTACTCAATTTTGGGAGGCACTGTGCGGAATCAACAGAATGGGTGAAGAAGTCGTGAAACCAGACTATGATGGAAATGGATTTGTTTCTCTGGCTGAGGCTCATTCGTATGTGATCATCCATTCGGATACCATCGACGTCCCTGTAAAAACATCAGATGTCTGGTTACGAAATGTTTTTTCACCCGGTTTCGACAAACGTGAGACTGAGGGAAACCAGTCATCCGGTTACGATTATAAAAAAGATGATTTGGATTTGCGTGAATTATTTCTACGAAAAATAAACAAGGCGCGTGAAATTCCCACAGAACACCCTAAACCAATCATCAGCGACCTCATCTCACACTTTGCCGAAGCAGAGGAACGGGAAGTTTTTCAAAAGCTTTCGGAAGTCTTAAAAATCAAAGGTGATTTTCCGCTCATGCATTTGCATGAAAAAAAGATACTTTTGGATGGGGAGAATAATATTTTGGACAAAAGTAAAAAGGATGCATTGGATGGCAGAAAGAAAATTTACCATCGTTTGAAAAAGATGGTAGGAAAAAAATATCCGGAGCTCCAAAACCCCTTTCATCCAAAGGTCACCGAAATCCTTTGTGGTCCGGAAGGAAGAACTTTCAAAGAACTTATAAACGAGGAAAACTTATGGGAAGATCTTTTGAGCAAAGAAAAAGAAGTGGAGAAGTGGGAAGCTGAAAAATTCAGAATTCAGAAGAAGTTGGCGAAAATAATGAGGTTGAAGAGATGCATTGAGTATGTGTGGCTTACTCAACTCCTAGAGTCGAAAGGAAGCTTTCGTCAGCAATCCGATTTTTTCAAATTGGTGAAGTTGGAAAGGACTCAAATGCCAAAATAAAATGCCATTGGGCTGTCGGCAAAAAAATTAAAATCCTTTGTTCCTTAACGCTCCGTCAAGTTGCTTTTGAAATTCAACGACATCCTCATCGCTTGGTTTATATCCATCTTCACCTCCTGAAAGTCCAAGTCTACCAAATTGATCCAATGTCCATTTTTTCTGCTGTCCATCAGAGAATGTAACGGAACCACTTGCCATTGCACCAGGCGGATTAACCGTATCCAATTCAACCGTTACCCCTTCCTGAGTCAAGGGGTCATTTGGAGAGGACAAAGTATCTCCTGTGTCATCCTTGGGATCATTAGGTTTTTCCTCCACTTTGTCTGTCAGAGTAAGATCGAGGTCATCCACAAGAAACCGTACGTCCATGTAGGTCATGACCAAACCAAAGTCTTGGTTGATTTTTTTCTGTACTTCGGACAATCCCATTCCATCTGCCACCCACCCGGCAATTTCACGCTTTTGCTGGTCGTCTGGTTGTGTTTTAGGGCTACATTGACTGTCGTGTTCTTGGGAACTCGGAGAAGTAGAATCTATCGGATCGAGGTAATCTGAAATGTTCATGCAAATGTTTCGTAGTGAAATTTCCCAAGATTACAAGTTTGGAAAAAATCAAAGTCGATTCGCCCAATCAAAAACTTATTCCATTGATTGTGACAACTGTTCGTTGAGAAATTCAACTGAATGTTTTATGGAAGAATCTTGATCCATCATATTTTCAACCGTTTTGCATGCATGAATGACGGTTCCATGGTCCCTCCCACCAAAGGCACTCCCAATTTCCTGTAGTGAATGTTCCGTAAGCATGCGAGACAAATACATGGCTACTTGTCTCGGAAAGGCAATGTTGGCCGGACGACGACGAGATAGCATGTCGGCCATCCGCAGATGGTAATAGTCAACCACCTTCTTCTGGATGGTTTCCATGGTGATGCGACTCAAGTTTTCTTCACGAAGGATGTCTCTCAGTAAACGCTGTACCGTATCCAAGTCGGCTTTTTTTCTGGTTAATCCAACATAACCAGCTACGCGAGTAAGAGCACCTTCCATTCTTCGAACATTGCGGGAAATATTTTTCGCAAGGAATTCAATGATCTCTGGTTCGACGGAAATACCCATCGCATCTGCCTTGCGGGAAAGAATCGCAACCCTAGTCTCAAGATCCGGAGCCTGAATGTCGGTTACCAATCCCCATTGGAATCTTGATAGCAAGCGGCTTTCTATTTTATCTATTTCGCCAGCAGGTCGGTCTGAAGTGAGAAAAATCTGGCGTTGTGATTCATAAATGTCGTTGAAGGTATGAAAGAATTCTTCTTGAATTCGTTCTTTTCCGGCTAGAAATTGAATGTCGTCAATCAGCAGATAATCTACGCTGCGATAACGAGACCTAAATTTCGTCAAGTTGTTCTCCTGAATTGCCCTGATGAACTCGTTGGTGAACTTTTCACAGGACACATAGGTAATCCTGCAAGAAGGATTTCGATTGAGTGCCTGATGGGCAACTGCATGCATGAGATGAGTTTTGCCCAAACCGGTGTCACCATATAAGAAAAGTGGATTGTAGGCATGTGCGGGAGCATTGGACACAGCTATGCATGCGGCATGAGCAAGCTCGCTACCTCCCCCAACTATGAAATTTGAAAAGGTGTTTTTTGGGTTGATTCCCAAAGAGCGTCCCTGAAGAGCTGGACCGGAAATTCGAGGAGAAGACTTCTTGGGGTTGTTTTGTTGATGAGTGAAACGGTCATTTTCCTGTGAATCACTCTGTGTCTCTTCACCCAGATCACCCAACAATTCGACAGTAAAAGGTCGACCGACCAATCGATCCGCTTCTTGTTTGATGACATCAAGATAGTTGTCTCTAATCCAAATGGCTGAGAATTCATTAGGTGTAATCAACTCACAACCGTCTTGATCCAAACGACCCACACGCATGTTGTCGAACCATACTCGAAAGGTGTCGGCAGGAATCACATCCAGCAAGTGTTCACGGAGTGAATTCCAAAAGGTTTCGGGTGATGAAGTTGTCAGTGACATGAAAAGTTTAAATTTTATTCACAACTAGTCGAAGAAGACCGAATTTACCCAATACGAACACTTTGTGAAAAAATTGGAAGCGAAATAAATTTACATTCAATACTGTGAACGAATACCATTTAAAATTGCGTATCCAATTGTATAATAAAGATTTAAATAAAATTATCAAAAGATTCGAGAAGGGAGATTGTGAAGTTTTGTTACAAATTGATGTTATCTTTCTGAAGAATATTCTCCTCTAAACCAAGAAAAAAATTTTTGAAACAAAGGAAACTTTTCCACAAGTTATTGACATGGTTGGGTCCATAAGTTTCTTTACTTTTTTTAGTTGCCAGATTGGTGTTTTTGGCTCCTTTGCACAGCCCCCTGATATTTCGATACTTAGACGATATGAAATTCCAATGCGAACTGTCATAAATCTTCAACCATTCATCTTTTTAAGTAATTTTTCATTGAATTCGGTTGCGGAATCATGTCCAAGTTGGCGTGCTGCCTGGACCATTGCGGCCACTTCAACCAGCCTCGC
Organism: uncultured Verrucomicrobiota bacterium; assembly: GCA_902618175.1. Taxonomy (GTDB): domain Bacteria; phylum Verrucomicrobiota; class Verrucomicrobiia; order Opitutales; family Seribacteraceae; genus Seribacter. Next base: position 22,963 of record CACMZN010000014.1, on the reverse strand, counting down.
CATATCCCGTCCCGGGCGGAGCGGGATTTCCATATGGGGTATGCTTGCTCCGAGTATTTCAAAAGATTTTCTTTCCAAACCAGTTCGGTCGGGCTCCGCATTAGTCGAGTCTTCCAAAAAAGTAACCACAAGATCAATTCTCTTTTCCAAACGCACGAAGCGAATTCCGAAAAGTTCTTCCACATTGATGATTCCTATTCCTCTGCATTCCATGAATCCCCTGCTCATTTCATCGCAAAAACCGACCGGAGAATGATCGCTTAAGAGCTTGACCCTGACGATGTCATCCGCGACCAAACTATGTCCTCTTTCAATCAATGCCAAGGCTGCCTCACTTTTTCCCGCTCCACTGTCCCCGCGGATCATCGTTCCGATTCCTCTGATATCAAGGAGAGTGCCGTGGCATGATGTTCGCGGTGCAAAGCGTTCCTCAAGGAGAACCGTCACCTCGGTTGTAAAAGCTTTGGAAGTAAGAGTCGTTCGGAAGAGAGGCACTCCGCTTCTTTCTAAAATCCTGATCATCTCCGGAGTGGGAGCAAGATTGCGCGATATGACCACGCAGGGTATTCTCTTTGCGGCCATGGCGGAAATGACATTTGCCTGTCGTTGAGCAGACTGCTCTCTGAAAAAAGCCATTTCGCCAGCTCCGAACAATTGAATTCGTTTATGAGCGAAGTACTTGAAGTAACCGGTGACAGCCAAAGCTGGACGGTTTACGCTTCTTTCCCGGATGGTGCTTCGGGACAGGGTCTTAGGATTTGTGACCAACCTCAGTCTAAGTTGTTCTCCGAAATCATTGAAAAATTCTTTGACTGCGATACTTTCAATAGATGGAGGGATAGGCATTTGGGATGAAGTCATTTCGATCGATCTTTCTAATAATTAGGCAATGAAATCCTGTCCAAGATACTTCTCTTTAGCAGCTGGATTGGAAAGCAGAGATTCGGAATTGCCTTCAACAAGGACTTTTCCTTCAAAAAGTAGATAGGCTCGGTCAACCGTTCGGAGTGTTTCCCTGACATTGTGATCAGTAACGAAGATTCCCATCCCCCTGCCCTTAAGATCAACCATTATTTTGATCACTTCACTTACGCTGATCGGATCAACTCCACTGAAAGGCTCGTCGAGGAGAAGGAAATCAGGTTTCAGAATCAAGGCTCTAGTTATTTCGAGTCTTCTTCTTTCCCCTCCACTCAAGGAATGTGCTTTCTGTCCAGCAAGATGGGAAAGCTTCAACTCCTCAAGCCTTTGCCTTACTATGACTTCTCCCTCCTCTTTGGAAAAGCTTAGGTTTTGAACAATAGCTCGAATGTTGTCTTCAACCGTCAACTTGCCAAAGACTGAGGGTTCTTGAGGTAAGTAAACTAATCCTTTTCTAGCTCTTTCATGTGGAGCTAAATTTGTGATGTTCTTTCCGTTCAATAAGATGTTACCGGAGGTTGGAGAGACAAATCCTGCCACGATAGAAAATGTGGTTGTCTTTCCAGCACCATTCGGACCCAGCAAACCTACGATTTCTCCTCCAAATGCTTCAATGGTTACGCCTCTCACAGTTTCTTTCCGCCCATATCTCTTTACTATGTCAGAAATAATCAGGTGGTTTGATCTTTTATTTTCGGTCATTTTACTTTTTTTTGGAAAAAGGATACAAAAGGTCATTAATGGCAGGAAAACTGAGCCGGGGACGTTTTTCGTTGGCTTTTAGGATTCTTGCTCTTCTTCTTCCCTTTTCCAAAATTATCTTCTCTCCCACCGCAGTTCCCCATTGATCGTCTACGACCTTGGCATTTCCATAAAGTATGAAATTTCCTAATTGTCCATCAAAGGACAATGTGTCTGCATGGCAAATACGGCCAGGTTGCTTGAGGACAATGGAATCAAAAGCTTGGATCTCCTTGATTTTTCCAATTTGATCAGAACTTTCATTCTGATCTGATGTTAGAAAAATTTGCATGCGTGAACAGGAGATTTCAATATCTTCACCTTTTATCGAAACATTTCCGTCAAGACTGAAACGGTATCCTCCTTCCTTAAGGGCGATAAATTCGATGAAGTCAGATTCGGCAAGTGATTCTTGTTTTGATTCCCTCGGGAAAGAATTTTGTTCGGCAGAATTTGTCTCGTTTACAGTTGATTCATGGTTGGTTGGGGAGATATGGGCATCGGCAGAAGTAGGATCAAATGAAAATTTAACAATCGCTTCATCTTGAAAAGTCATCCGGTGCAAACCATCTCTCGTTTTTTGTTGCCAGAGCCAGTTGATTCCATGAGCGCGAAATCCTTTTCCTCGAACCTTAAGCAGTTCATTACCATGGGCTTTACCTTCTACAACATCAAATAAACCAAGAGAGCTTTTGGCCTCCATAACTTGATCCCTTCCCGAAATCGCCTGAAGAATGGGTTCTTTTGCCAAATAAAGATTTTTGCCTGAGGGTTTTACCTCCGCCGCCTCTAGTTTCCAAAGGAGTCTGCCGTCTTCTCCAAATCGAGGTATAACTACTTGCAATACACTATTTTCTAGCTTCGGTGAAGTTTGAAAGGGGACGGTTTCCAGCAAAAAAATGACAGATAAACAGGCAATTCCCATGGGAAAAATGGAAATCATAAATTCATGTCTTTTTAAGAAGCGACAATTTCAACATTTTCAAAAGATGGATATGACCATCAATCAACTTGGTTGATTTTGTCAAGGAGACGAAAATCACTGGCTTTCCCTTTTTTCCATATTGGTTTCCTTTTCGGCGGGAACAAATTTCAATATGGTTCCATTAATGCAATATCTCTTGTCGGTAGGAGTGTCGAAACCCTCTCCAGTAAATACATGTCCAAGATGACCTCCGCAGACAGCGCATAGGACCTCGGTTCGGGGATAACCCAGAAGATAATCCACGGAAGTCTTGACGTTTTTTGCCATCGAGGGATCAAAAAAAGAAGGCCAACCGCAACGTGAATCGAATTTTTCCTTGGATGAAAAAAGTTCCGCATCGCAACCTGCGCAAAAATAAGTTCCTGCTCCTTGTTTCTTGAATTCACGATAGACTTCACCGTTGGGTCTCTCGGTGCCCGCTTTTCGAAGAATCCGGTATTGTTCGGGCGTTAGAATTTTCTTCCATTCCTCCTCAGTCTTATGCACGATATTAAGTTTTCCTTCCTTTGCTGATTGATCCGAATTAGGCTTATGATCTTTTGATGGGGATTGAGCAAGGGAAACCATCGCCACAGCTAGGATCGCAATTCCATACGCGAATATCTCCTTGGGGTGCTTCCGCATTTGTTTGCGTATAAAATTGAGGGGAGAATGGAGTCCTGTTTTTTTCATCGGTTCACAAGGCAAGATCTCGCTTTCTTAAATAATTTGGACTAGCCCAACCGCTCAATGATACTGGCTTCATTCGTGTAGGTTATTGCAGACTCCTTGGAGATTACTCCATGCTGGTACAAATGCAAAAGATGCTGTTCCATCGTCATCATCCCCTCCTTCGATTGAGTTTCCATTGTTGAGTAAACTTGTTGCCAATTTCCCGTCCTAATCAAATTTCCTAAGGCTGGAATGTTTTTGAGCACTTCCATGGCTAGAATTCTTCCGTTGTCATCTGCCCTAGGCACCAGTTTCTGACTAAGAACGAAAGATAGGCTAAAGGAAAGTTGAAGACAGAGGCTCTTGGTCTGTTCTGCCGGGAACATATCCACAATCCTGCTTAAAGCACCTTTGGCATCGCGGGTGTGCAAGGTCGAGAAAACCAAATGGCCGGTTTCAGCTGCGCTCAAGGCCAATGAAGCCGTCTCCGTATCCCTGATCTCGCCAACGAAAATAACATCTGGATTTTCTCTAAGAGCACTTCTCAATCCGTTCGAAAAAGTTGGCACGTCCTGTCCAACTTGCCTTTGAGAAACCATTGATGCCTCGCTTTTGAATAAAAACTCGACCGGATCCTCCAAAGTTATGATTCTGGTTTTGCGATATAAGTTGATGTGATTGATGAGAGCAGAAATGGTGGTGGATTTTCCACTTCCTGTAACTCCCGTGACAAGCACTAAGCCTCTTTTTAGCTGAGTAATATCCTGCCAAATTTTTTCGGAAGGCAAACCGACTTCCTGAATGGTTGGAATGTTCGAAGCCAAGACCCTCATCACAAACGCAAATCCATCCCTGTCCCTAAAAACATTAATACGGAAATTAACTTCTTGCTCCTTCCATTCATAAGCGGTGTCAACGTCTTCTGACTCATCCTCATTAAGAGCTATTGCAAAGTGCTTTTCGCTCAATACGATTCCAAGCATGTATCGAATCACTTCATCGCTGACCCCTGCTCCCTCTGGAATGGGGGTAAGATCGTCATCAATTCTAAAACTTACTGGACGGCCGGTCTTGACGTGCAAGTCTGAAATTCTCGAAAGGTTTCCTTTTTTATATGATGGATCCACAAAATAACTCAATATTTGAGCAAAACTCATTGAAGTTTGCCCAACCTGATAGATCGGTTGATTAAGGTCGTATTGCTCGGACATGATGAGAAAATGATCTCTGCAGACAAATTCTTCAAGCTTAGACATATGAATTTTCCTGCGGAACGAATTTCTTCGATTGGAAAATTGGATTGCAATCGATTCACTAAAGGAGGAGATATTTAGACTGCATATTAAATGAAAGTTCATTTCAAAGGAACTAGAGGTTCCGTACCCGTTGCTCCAACTGCGCTTGAAATTCAGGAAAAGGTAGTTGCCTCTCTGCTTGCCGCTCGCGGAAAAAACCTTCGATCTGAAAGTCAAATACGAGAATTCGTGGAGAATAAACTTCCTTTTCATCATTCTGCCACATGGGGAGGAAACACACCTTGCGTTCAGATAGAAACTGGTTCGGATGATTATCTTATTTTTGACGGAGGGTCCGGATTGCGCGTTCTTGGAAAGGAAATGCTCGAAAAAGGAGAAATGTCAGGAAAAACCTTTCACATTTTTCTTTCTCATTTTCATTACGATCACATTCAGGGAATTCCCTTTTTTGTTCCCGCTTATGTTCCAAATAACAAGATCATTTTTCACGGCGGACACGGAAACATCGAGCGTACTTTGGCAAACCAGATGAAAAAGCCTTATTTCCCGATTAGCTTTGAAACCTTTCAGGCTGACTTTGAATTCTTCACTCACTCACCTGGTGACATCATTGAGGTTTGCGATTCGCGCATCAGTCTGATTGAGCAGGATCATCCGGGTTTGTCTTACGGATATCGAGTTGATTCGGGAGATTCATCCGTAGTATACTCAACTGATGCTGAACACAAGAACTCTGCTCATTGCAAGAACTATCCATTTGTTGATTTTATAAGCAATGCCAACCTGTTGATTTTCGACGCTCCCTACACCCATTCCCAAACCATGAGCATTCGAGAGCATTGGGGACATTCGAGTAATATCATGGGAGTGGAGCTAGCGGCGCGCGGAGAAGTAGATACGTTGGCTATTTTCCATCACGATCCCTCTTCAAGTGATCATGAAATCGAAGATTTTCTCGCTCATACGAAAAAGTTTCTTGATCGTTCCAAAATCGCCGTCAGAGACACCAGACCAGGCATTCCCGGCGCCCCCTCTCCCCGCTCTCATCCATCTAAAGTAATCATGGCTTACGATGGACTGTCTCTAAACTTTTAAAACCTTTGATGTCGCAATCGGCTGGCAATGTGGAAGAGATTCCCAAAAGACTTGATAAGGAGACAATCAATGGATTGCCTTTGATCCGCTTTCATGGAGCGGTTAAGATAGCTGAAGATTCGAAATCATTCAATCGTTTCGCCAACCAATTGAAAAAGCAGCGGGTTTTGGGCTTCGACGTCGAATGCAAACCAAATTTCAAGCGCGGTCCAAACAATCCACCCGCGCTCATTCAATTAGCTACGGCAGACCAAGCTTTTATTTTTCGTCTCTATCCCATTCACAAACTTGGTCCGCTGCTTGAAATTTTGGAAAACGGAGACATCATAAAAACTGGAGTTGCCGTGAAGGACGACTTGTCGAATCTCAAGAAGATCGAAGAGTTTTCACCTGCAGGGTTTGAAGATTTGGCTGCATTGGCGCAGTCACTTAAAATCGAACAAACGGGTTTGAGGAATTTAACTGCAATTTTTTTCAAACAGAGGCTTTCCAAATCTTCTCAATTGTCAAATTGGCAAAAAAGACCCTTGTCTTCTTCTCAGGTTAGCTACGCGGCAACCGACGCGTGGATAAGTCGCGAACTTTATCTGATCATGAAGGCGAGACTTAGGCGGTTGGATTAATTAGGAACTGAATCTCCAACCTCTTTTTTTCAACATATCAAGAAGGACCGCTCCCAGAAGGACCATTCCGAGGACCACCTTTTGAGTGTAGCTCTGTACGCCAGTCAAATTCATCCCGTTTTGTATGACTGCAATGATGAAAGCTCCGATCAAGGTGCCGAAAACTTTTCCTTTCCCTCCAGACAAGGAAGTTCCTCCAACTACAACTGCAGCAATCACATAGAGTTCATACATTAACCCATATTTCGGATCTCCGCTTCTGAATTGAGATGCCATCACGATTCCTCCCAAACCTGCCAATGTTCCTGAAGCTGCATACACGCACAGAAGAATCCTTTTAACAGGTACTCCTGACAAACGGGCCGCTTCAGAATTACCTCCGACCGCATAAACATATCTGCCGGCAGTGGTTCGACTCATAAGCAAATGAGCAAAAAAGTATAGAAGTATCATTAGCACAACGGCATTGGGAATGCCTGCGAGATCATCACCCCTTCCCAGCCAGTCAAAAGATTCTGGCAACTGGTAAATCGACAACCCACCCGACAACATATAGGCCAAGCCACTCGCAATCATCATCATTCCAAGGCTCGCAACGAAAGGAGGAACCCCATAGCAAGCTATCATCAGCCCTGAAAACAGTCCCAATCCTCCGCATGCCATGAGAGAAATAAGGCATCCAAGGATGATTCCTAGTACGGAGGCCTCCGTTCCTCCGGTCCATTCTCGAATTGTCCAACTCGCAAACACTGCAGAAAATGCAATTAAACTCCCCACGGAAAGGTCTATCCCAGCAGTAATGATTACCAGTGTCATTCCAATCGCAAGGATCGCAATCACAGCAATTTGATTCGCGACATTCAGTAGATTCGAAGTTTTTAAAAAATTTGGCCATCCGTAACTTGCTGGGCTCATCACGAGCATCTTTTTTCCGAGAGAACTTGTATTTTCCAAGTTCTCCAACATGGGCAAACGGGCAAAGAATTGCTCGCAGGCGAGTAGATCAACACTGGAATTGTTTTCAAAAGTATTTCTCAAAGCTTTGCTTAACTCCGGAGGTCCACCGGTCAAGTCTTGCTTTACTTCCCATCCGTCAGTGTTCAGTCTTCGTTTCAATCCATTCACAAATGCCTTTCCATCTGTTCCTTTTTTGCCCATGATTAAAACAGATCCCGGTTCTGAAAATTTTTCCCTTATCTTCTCAACCAGAATTTTTGCCCCCATATCTCCGACTGGTTGTTGCTGCTCATAGGTTACCAAGCTGAAAAAGACACAAAGGAAAAGCAAAGCTCCAAGCATTCCATAATCGGATGAAAAAAGGGCTTTGAGACTTTTCATCATAGAATCAGGAAATGGAAATTTTCTCTCCGATTGCCATTTCCATTAGTTTTTCCTGCGTTGTCCCGCTGCCATTTTGGACATCACCCACTACCTTCCCATCTTTCATAACAAGAATTCGATCACTCATTCCCAAAACCTCAGGCAATTCCGAACTTATCATCAAAATTCCCTTTCCTTGATCAGCCAGTTGATTGATCCATTGGTAAATTTCAAACTTTGCTCCTACGTCGATTCCCCTGGTAGGTTCATCGAAAATCAAAATTTCTGCATTACGCTCCAACCACTTAGCCAGAACGATTTTTTGCTGATTTCCTCCTGATAGTTGGGAGGCCAACTGTGAAGAATTGGAAATCTTGATCTGAAGTTTGTCGACGAATCCATGAAACGATTCCCTCTCTCCTTTGTGATTCACCCATCCAGATCGAGAAAATCGATCCAAATTCGGAAGTCCGAAATTTTCTTGTACCGACAATCCAAGAATTAATCCCTGCTCCTTTCGATCCTCAGAAAGGAGACATATTCCTGATCTTATTGCCTTGCGTGGGTTGCACAAGTCCAACTTTCGACCATCTAGTTCAACCTCTCCCTCTTCGAGTGAGTCCGCTCCGAACAACAACCGTGCCGTTTCCGTTCGGCCTGCGCCTACCAATCCGGTAAGAGCAAGAATCTCACCGGCTCGTATTTCAAGCGATACGCCTTTTACTCTCTGACCACATTTCAACTTCTTAGCCCGCAAGCGAACTTTGCCCACTTTGCGAATGTGCACGGGAAATTCACTTGCCATCGACCGACCTACCATCAATTCGATTATTTTTCCTTTGCTCATTGTTTTTCTGGTTAATTCAGCTACTCGTTCTCCATCCCTCATGACCACCGCTCGGTCCGCCAGGCGTTGGACTTCTTCCAATCGATGACTGACGTAAATGATTCCAATCCCCTTGCGCTTCAAATCCTCTACCACACGATAAAGTTGATTCACTTCTTTCTCAGTCAAAGCAGCGCTTGGTTCATCCATCACCAAAATTTTTGCATCCCGGACCAAAGCTTTTGAAATTTCGACCAATTGCTTTTGAGCAACTGTTAATTTTTCGCAAGAAGTCGCAGGTTGGATTTCAGCGCCAATTCGTTGAAAAGTTTCCATAGCTCGCCTGTTTTGCTCTGCCTCTCGAACCCATCCGAAATCACTGGGTTCGATTCCAAGAAATATATTTTCGGCAGCGGATAAACTAGGCACGAGATTGAACTCCTGATAAATAATCGCTATGCCTGCTTCCAATGATTCCAACGGTTCGGAAAACCGTCTCTCTTTTCCATCAATTTGAATGATTCCTTCTTCCGGTTGGATGGCTCCGCCCAAAACCTTGATTATAGTGCTCTTGCCAGCTCCATTTTCTCCAAGGAGAGCCACACATTCTCCAGAATTCAAATCGAAATCAACTCCCTTCAGAGCATGTACTCCCGGAAATCGTTTGTGAATCGACTTCATGCGAAGCATCGGCTCGTGCTTTTTTTTCAAATGTACAGATTCAATCCAAATGGATCGTTTTCAATTCGAAGTGAGAAAAGGTCGGAACTTGTCGGCAGCAAAGGATCATTTTCTATGCAAGGAACTAATCAAAAACCTGTCTTGATTGATCTTCATTTAAGTTCCGGGTCCTTCAAGCCATCCGCCTGAGTATATAATGCGGTTGGAATCAATACCTCACTGGGAACTTCTTTTCCGTTAAAATAGGAAATGATTAATTCAACTGTTTTTTTTCCAATCTGATCGGGAAATTGTACCGGATCAGCAAAAATTTTTCCTTCTTTGATCGCCTGTTTGCCTTCAGGTTGTCCATCGAATGCGACGATTTTTACCTGATTTTGCTTGCCTGCTTTTTCCAACGCCGCACGAGCCCCGAGAGCGGAGGGATCATTGATCGCGAAAATTCCCGCCAAGTCTGGATGTGCCTGCATCGTATCTTCAGTCACCTTATATCCTTCATCACGAACTCCTCCTCCATCCAATTCCGCGACCACAACTATTTTTTCCGTTTCATTCCTTTGATTGTGAATTTGAATAACCTCTTTGAATCCCTCCACTCGGAGTTGGCAAGAATTGGCTTGTGGAAAATGAACCACCAATACTTTTCCTCCCATTCCATCCAACGCTTCAATCATTGCTTCTCCGGCCAACTTTCCACCCTGCAAGTTGTCCGAACCAACGTGACTTACCACTTCAGCTCCTTCTGCCACACATTTCAAATCACATGTAAATACGGGCACCCCCGCTTCATTTGCTTTTTTCACTGCTGCTCCAATGGATATTCGATCACATGGATTGAGAATGATTGCGGATACGCCTTTAGTGATGAAGTCGTCGATTTGATTGGCCTGCTTCTGAACGTCTCGATCTCCATCGACAACGATTACCTCGTATCCATGACTTGCCGCTTCACTGGTTATGGTATTGGCAATCACCGAAAAAAACGGATTTCCCATGGTCAATACCGAGACCCCGATTATTCCTTTGCTTTCACTGTCCAAATCTTCGGCAGATTCCATCCCGACCTCCTCTCCCTCCCCACCGCAACCTAAAAAGTAAGCAGCAAAAAGCGAAAAAATTAGCCGATAGGAAAAAAGAATTGAAGTTTTCATTGGATGGGCGGATTAGGATTGATTTATAAATTCGGAAAATTATCCATAGCTGGAAATACATGAAAGAATTAAACTTCAAGCAAGAACTTACCGCAGCATTTGGACAACCGATTTCTGAAAATCCAACTCAAGTTATGGTAGAAGCGGCTTACCGCCATCATAACCTTGACTGGCGCTACCTTACCATCGAAGTAAGTCCCGAAGAATTGGAATCCGCTGTGCTTGGAGCCAAAGCTATGGGATTTCGAGGCTTCAACTGCACCATTCCTCATAAGGTCAAAGTAATTGAATACTTGGACGGTCTCGGAGAATCTGCCTCATTGATGAAAGCGGTCAGTTGCGTCGTTCAAAAGGATGGCCTATGGATCGGTGAAAATACGGACGGTAAAGGCTTTATTTCTTCTCTTCAAGAAATCACAGACCCAATGGATAAAAAAATAGTGATCTTCGGAGCCGGCGGCGCTGCCCGTGCAATCAGCGTGGAAGTTGCCCTCTCGGGAGCCGCTTCTATCACCATCGTCAACCGTTCCATCTTACGAGGTGAAGAATTGACTACCCTACTGACCGACAAACTTCCCTGCTCCGCAGACTTCGTTTCCTGGGAGGGAACTTATTCGATTCCCTCAGACACTGACGTCGTCATCAACGCCACTTCCATTGGTCTCTTCCCCGACTTTGAAGCTAGGCTCGACTATAACCCCGACTCCCTCCTTTCTAGAATGGTGGTCGCCGACGTCATCCCAAATCCACCGAGTACTCCCTTCGTTCGAGAGGCTAGGAAAAAGGGATGCAAGGCTATCGATGGGTTAGGCATGCTCGTAAGTCAAGGTGTCATCGGCATTCAGCATTGGACAGGCATGAAGCCCGATTCAGCAGTGATGCGGAAGGCACTTGAAGAAGTATTCGATTGATCATTGGAAATTCTTATTCCAATCGACCATCATGAATTTATTCCTCTCATCAATGCTTTCGTTTGTTTTCTTTCTTTCTTCCTGTTCAGAACTCCCACAGCAGGAGGGAGAAACTCACTCTGAAATTTTATCGGATGAAATCGATATTCTAATGAGTTCTTCCATGCATCCCGACAAATCCTTTTCCTCCCGTTGGTCGGTTACACGCACTCTTCTCGAAGGAGGCAGGCAAGAAGGGGTAGAACTTCTCACCCTGAATAATGGAAAGCTCAAGATCGTGGTTATCCCCACTCGAGGAATGGGCATTCTCGAAGTCAATATGAAAGAACTTCGGTTGGGATGGGATTCTCCGGTTAAGGAAGTGGTGCATCCTTCTTTCATTAATTTAGATAGTCGAGGCGGTTTGGGTTGGCTCGAAGGATTCAATGAATGGATGGTCCGTTGCGGACTCGAATTTGCGGGTCATCCAGGAACCGATGAATTTCTCAGCAATTCAGGAAAAAAAGAAACCCGTAATCTGACACTTCATGGGAAGATTCAAAACATTCCCGCCTCCTCATATGAAGTAATCGTGGATTCTGAGGAGCCTCATCGGATTCGTATTCGTGGAACTGTGTATGAGAGCTTTTTCAATGGTCCCAAATTTTCCATGGTAACGGAAATTTCAACCATCGCGGGAACTGATTCCTTCCAAATTTCAGATCTTATCACCAATCATGGTTCTTTGCCTCAAGAATTTCAGCTCCTTTATCACGGCAATTACGGTTCCTCCATCTTGGAGGAAGGAGCGTCCGTCCACGCACCTGCAAAAAGCGTGACCCCAATGAATCCACATGCGGCCAAGTACCTTGATTCTTGGAACAAATACCGCGGACCCATTCCTGGATTCGTCGAAGAAGTCTATCTCATCGATCCTCTGGGAGACGAGAATTCCTCCGCCTTCGCTTTGCTCGCAAATCGAAACAAAACCCAAGCCACTTCGGTTCGTTGGAATCTAAATGAATTACCCTGCCTGACGATTTGGAAAAACACTGCCTCTCCGGAAGATGGCTATGTAACAGGAATCGAGCCTGCGACCAGCTTCCCTTTCAATCGTCTCGTCGAACGGAAATATGGACGCGTTCCCCAGCTCCTTCCTGGAGAGACTCGTTCCTTTACTCTTAATTTCGGGATTCATCTGGGCAAGGAAGCCGTAGATGGATTGATTGAGGAAGCATCCAAACGCCAAATGCAGTCCACCCTTCAACTTATTCCCGACCCACCTTCCACAAAATAACTTGCTTCTATGAAATTTTACCGTGCCCTTTTCTTGCCATTATTATTTTCACTTAATCTAACAGGTGCTGACTGGGCTCATTGGCTGGGACCCCAAGGAGACGGAACCACGACAGAATCAAACTGGAAGGCGGAAATTCAAGAACCACTCTGGAGGAAAAAGATTGGGATTGGATTTTCCGCCGTTGCAGTATCAGGTGGAAAGGTCTTCGCGATGGGCCATGATGGAGGGAAAAAGGGAGGAAAGGAAACTGTTTTCTGCTTCGACGGACTTACCGGACATTCAATATGGTCTCACTCTTATGCTGCCCCTCTAGTCGACTACCTGCATGAGGGCGGGCCCTGCTCCACCCCTGTCGTTGATGATTCCGTCGTTTACTCAATCAGTAAGCACGGCTTGCTTCACGCATTGGATGCAAAGTCTGGAAAGATCCTTTGGAAACGAGACATGCCGAAAGAGGCGAAGATGAAAAAGTTGCCTTATTGGGGGTTTGCCGCATCTCCGCTGATTTTCGAAGAACAACTTATCATCGAGGCTGGGGCAACCTATTCCATGAATAAGAAAAATGGTTCGATTTTATGGGAAAGCGATTTTTTTCAAGCAGCCTATGGCAGTCCTACCATTTTTTCTCCTGAAGGTTTTCCGATGATTGCAGTTCTCAAGAACGATGGTCTTGTTTTAATCAATCCGGAAAACGGAAGCACGCTTGATTTTGTAGGATGGGAAACCAGTTACCAGACCAATGCTTCAACTCCCATTGTCCGAGGAGATAAACTTTTTCTTTCCACCGGATACCAGCGAGGTTGCGCTCTTTTTCAATGGAATGGTAGAAAGCTCGAGAAACAGTACGAAAACAAAAATCTTTCAACACACATGAATCATGCGATTCTGGTAGAAGATTTCGTTTATGGGTTCGATGGAAATGTTCACATGGCTGGTCCCAAAGATTTCGTTTGTATGGATTTCTTGACTGGAAAAGTACAGTGGCGCATAACCGATCGAAGCCTTGAGATCGGCTCTTTGCTGGTTGCGGGCGATCGCATGATGTTGCTCGGGCAGAGGGGGGAATTGGTATTTGCCAGGGTCAATCCCTTGGAATTTGAAGAAATCTTTCGTGAACAGGCGATTGGCGGACGCTGTTGGACAATGCCAGTCTTCTCTCAAGGAATTCTTTACTTACGTAATGCCCGTGGTGATCTCTATGCTTACGATCTAGGTTCTAAGTAGTTTCCATGAATGAGGCCTTCGATTTTGTCTCCGTATCTTTCGAATGCTTCTTTTCTTCCGTGCAAACGCAATCGATCGAACACTCTTGGATTCGAAGGCCTGGGATAGGAAATTTCCAAACTCCTTAAATCCCGAGGATACAAATCACTTTGTGAGCTTATGAAAAAAGCATCGGATTCCAATACGCGAGATAGTTCACCTTCCACCTTCCTTCGATAATCCAATCCTGGCAATATGCAGTCTTCGATTCCACAAGCCAACATGCAAAGCAGCCCGTCTGGACTTTTATTGAGATATTCAAGCATGTCGGTCGTTTCAACTTTAAAGGGAATTCGCTTCAAGTTCCCTCCTCTTTTATCGATCCAGCTTAATACCGAGCTAAGCTGAACATCTCCATAAAAGGGTTCCACCGCGACGAAATTCTTTGCTTTGCAAGTCGACGCCAAGGCATATCCATAGGGCATCATTCCTGATCCCAATTCAACTATTCTTCTGCCAATCAGCAAACCACCTAGAAAGTTTCCCTTATCAGTTAGTGCCCATTCATATAAGGCACGGGTGAATTCTCCACCTGGAGCGGCGAAACCCTTTCCCAGATTTCGCGACATCGATAGACGCTCGCGCCAGTTTTGAGACTTTGATGCAGCTTCTCTCATCCATACGATTTCTTTAGCTTTTCCTATCCAACAAAAAGCTGGTGAGTTCCATAAGAAATTCGAGATCACCGCCTACTTTTTTTAATTCTTCCCTCGCGTTCTCGGTGAGCTGGGCCGCCAGCTTTCTTGCTTCCTCTTCTCCTTTCAAGGTCACCCAAGTAACTTTTCCCTGTTCCGAATCATGATCTGCGTCCTTACCCAATTCTTCGCTCGAACTTGTAATGTCAAGCAAGTCGTCGATTGACTGAAAAGCCAAGCCGAGCGATCTTCCTGCTTTGCCCATCATTCTCATCTTATCTTCATTGTTGCCCATATTTCCAATACGCAAACCCATCTGCAGAGATGCTCGGAACATCGCAGCCGTCTTATTTTCGTGAATATATTTCAAATTTTCTTCTTCGGGCTTTTTTCCTTCCGAGAGCAAATCCTGCATTTGTCCTCCAACTAAATGTCGATTGCCTGCGGTTTCCGCTAGGATTCGAACCAAATCCAAACCTAATTCCGGATATTCCGCATATCCTTTAACGAGCAATTCGAAGGCCATGGGTTGAAGCGCATCACCTGCCAAAATCGCCGTCGCTTCTTCGAAGGCTTTGTGACAAGAGATTCGTCCTCTCCGAAGGTCGGAATCATCCATAGCTGGCAGATCATCATGAATCAAGCTGTAGGTATGAATATATTCAACAGCTAAAGCAGCAGGCATTGGATCGATTCGATTAGGGAAAAGTTGATGTGCCGCAAGCACGAGAATCGGCCGTAAGCGTTTTCCCCCAGCCTCCATGCTATGCCTGATCGCTTGATGAAGACGAGTGGGATGAGAGTTCTCCGAGGGCAGAAAAAGATCCAAGTTCTCATTCACTTGATCGCGCCATTGGGTTAACTGCTTTGAAAAAATCATTACTTGCGATTCTTTGACTATTCTGTCAGAGATATGAATCTATGCCAAGTTTGGAAGCGGTCTGCGGAAAGCTTTTTGGAAGCTCCGGATGGATGCCCAAGGTGTTGTTGGGAGGTCTTCTCTCTTTTATACCTGTGCTTAATCTGTTTGCTCTTGGGTACCTCTTGGAATACACGAGGAGGCTGCGTAGATTTAAGCAATGGGAACTTCCAGATTGGAACAAAATGGAATTACCAATTTTGTTGATCAGTGGAATTCGAATGCTTTTGTTATTTCTTACTTGGGTTGGACTTCCTCTACTTGTTGGCTGGATTTTAAGTATCCTTTTACAGACATTGTCTTTTGGTCTGCTCGGCATCGTGAGTTATTTTCCTCTGGCGGTAACAGGATTTGCCGGCCCTTTTCTACTTCTTTCATCTATTCATGCCTACCTGCGGGATGGTCTCTTTTCAGACAGTTGGCAAATCAGAAGAGTGGTTCGGGAGGCGTTTGACACTTGGCCCAAGCTATATCTGCCCATTCTTGCTTTTTGGGGAATTTTTCTCCTCGCACTCCCGCTCTATGGCTTATCCTTGTTTCTGGGGTTGTGGGTCTTGCTCGCCTATTCCACGATCTTGCAGTTATCTCTTTGAAGATAAAACCAATTACCCCAATGCCTACCTATGATTACATATGTCTGTCATGTGGCTACGAATGGGAATTGTTCCAATCGATGAAAGACGATCCGGTGAAGGTATGTCCATCCTGTAAAAAACAAAAAGCCAAAAGACTTCTCGGATTAGGAGCTGGATTGATTTTCAGAGGAACTGGTTTTTACGAAACCGATTACAAAAAAAAGAGCAATCACCAACAAAAGGAAGGATCTACCGATTCAGCAGAGCCAAAATCCTCAGGTATGAATTCAACTGACCCTCCCCCCTCTTCTAATTCTTCTTCAAAGAAATCTGATAAGAAGTCCAAAACGACTAAGAAAAAAGGAAAAGTTTGAATTTAAAATACATCCGTTCGAATGATAGCGAGTGCTCTTGTCATAATAGCTCCCGGCTTTGAAGAAATTGAGGCGGTTTGTCCGATTGATCTACTTCGTCGAGCTGAAGTCAAAGTTACCACTGCTTCTGTCTCGAGTGATCTTTGTGTGACTGGGAGATCCGAGCTCACAATTAAATGCGATCGACTGCTTGGTGAGGTGATCAATGATGATTTCGACTTGCTTGTTCTTCCGGGCGGACCCGCAGTTTTCGATCTCCGCAACGATACAACCATAACCGATTTAATCGTACGTTTTTCCAACAAAAACAAAACGATTGGAGCTATTTGCGCAGCTCCTTTGCTCTTGCGTGATGCCTCCCTTCTGACAAACCGCAAATACACCGCCCACATCTCTACGCTGGAAGAACTCCCTGATCTGAAAACTCAGAATGAAACAGTCACTGATGGATTTCTTATTACATCCCCGGGAGCAGGGACGGCTGTTGAATTTGCTCTTGCACTGATAAATCGGCTTTGTGGGATTGAAAAGGCAGAGGAAATCCGCCATTCCATTCACGCTGATTTCGGAAAGTGAAGGCATTCCGAAGATTGGCCCGCAAGAAAAGAGCCGCACGGTTGGTTGATCTGCCGGTTCCAATTCCACGAAACAATGAGGTTCTTCTCAAGGTTTCTTTTTGTGGAATCTGTGGATCTGATCTTCATGCTTGGCTTAACCACAAGGGGTATGAATCCGTTCTTACTGAAGTGACTTTTGGACATGAACTTTCCGGTTTGGTTGTTGAAGTTGGTTCAGAAGTTAAGAATTGGAAAGCTGGAGAACGTGCAGTTATGATTGCCATCCAGACTAAGCATCTGGAAAACGATCGATTTTGTTCCAGCGGATTGCCTCAACTTTCTCCTCGTCGAAGAGTTCAGGGATTTCATCTTGATGGAGGAATGGCAGACTATGTCTGCGTAGAAGAGGAATTTCTTCTTCCTATTCCTGATGAATTGAGTCTTGCAGAGGCAGCCCTTGTGGAACCCCTTTCAGTTGCCGAACATTGCATTGCCACTCGTACAAAAGTCAGACCTGGTTCTTCGGTTGTGATAAGTGGTCCGGGTATGATTGGTATGATGTGTGCGATCGTAGCACGCAGTCGGGGAGCTGAAGTTCTGGTGGTCGGAACGGAGAGAGATTTCACTACCCGTTTGAAGTCTGCTCGCCACATAGGTTTTGAGACCTTCGTGACAAATGATTCGGATGCTTCGCTTGATTCCATGGTGAAAAATTGTTTCGAAGATGGAGTGGATGTCTTCATCGAAGCATCTGGATCGAGTCAGGCTCTGGCTAATTCATGGAAATCAGTTAGACCCAATGGCATGATCACGGCGGTTGCCTTGTATTCGAAATTCATCCAAGTCGACATTACCCAATTTGTAAGGAAACAAATTGATCTGCGTACTAGTTACGGATCCTCCACCCCCGATTACCTAAGAGCTTTCGAACTTCTCCGCAGTGGTGCAGTGGATTTTTCCGTATTGGTAGAGACTTATCCGCTTCTACAAGCAGACAAAGGTTTCATAGATTCCGAGAATCTAGAAGCCATGAAAGTATTGCTGGACTGCTCCAGATGAAAAAACCTTCGTTGGTCCAAGACAAGATAGACCATTTAAGCGAATTATTCTTGTATTCCGCTTGAGCTTTTGGATGCATTAGCCTCGATCTCCATTGGAGGCGAAGTTGAATTCGCATCGTTTTCAGCTACTGATGCAGGGGAATCAGGATTAAAAGACTTGGAATCACTCTTCACTTGTTCGTTTTTAAATATGTTCAATAACTCGACTTCGAAAATCAAGGTCTCGTTCGGCCCTATGGAATTATTGCCATACTTTCCATAAGCCAGATCTGAAGGAATGAAAAGCTTCCATTTGTCGCCAGTTTTCATCAATTGCAATGCCTCCGTCCAACCTTTGATCACAGCATTTACTTTGAATTTGGCAGTTTCTTCACGATCGACCGAAGAATCAAAAACATCTCCGTTGATAAGAGTTCCATGGTAATGAACTTCCACTTCATCAAGCAGGGACGGGCTGTCCTCGCCTTTTCCGTTTTGCAAAATCTGATACTGCAGACCACTTGCAAGAGTCTTTGTTTCATCCTTTTCCTTGTTAGCTGCAAGAAAAACTGCCCCCTTGTCCGAATTGTAGTCAGGAAGGGAAACGGCAACCTCGAGCATTTTCTTGGTTTTACTCAATTTCTCAAGTCTGCTGCTGAAATCGCTTGCATTCACATCTTTCAAAAGGGCATCTCGTTGGGAATTGAAAAGTTTTTCGTCGTCTTCTCCCAATGCGTTGACCGCAAGTAAGAATTGGGCCTCTCTTCGATCGGCTTCCAGAGCCAAAGGGTCCATAGCTAGGGAAGTTAGGATGGACTTGCCTTCAGCCGTTGAAGTATTCGACTTTATACGGGCAATGGCTTGTCCAAGCAACGATCTACCGTAGAGTGGATCTCCAGAAAGTTGTTGTGCTGCAGCTTTGAAATTTTCAGCTGCTTCATCGAAACGATTGTCTTTGTATTGAAGAATGGCAGCTCGATATCGAGCGACGCCCCCCAATTTGTCTTCGTAATCATTTGCAAAAGAAAGAAATCTTTCTTCCGCTCCCTCTGTTTCGGTACTGGCGGTAATGTACCGCCTGCTTCGTTCGGCATCTTCTTCCAAACCCCTATTTTTGAAAAATGAAATTCCTGCGACAACAAGGGCAATTGATCCAAGCAGAGTGAATAGCGAATTTTTGTTCTTTTTCCAAATTTCACCCTCGTCATAGGCTCGCTCGCCTGGTTTTTCCGCAGTCAAGTCATCGTTCTTTTCTGTATCCAAGGATGAATCGTCAGTTTCGGATTTGATTTTCTGGTCTTTGTCAGGCATCGGGCTTGATGAAAAGCGCACTATATTCCTGATTTGAAGTCCAAAGTCAACGGTTGGTTTGGTCTGGACAAACAAATATTACCATGCGACTCTTCCTCAAACAAGAAAAGCAAAGGTTTTTTATTCATCAGACTGATCCCATAAGCGATAAGGATCTTTCAAACGTCTCATTTCATTTAAAAGAAGAGCTTCCATTTCCATCAACTTCTTTCTGTGTCCTGGATTCATGGCCAAGTTGACTTGATTGGCAGCCGGCTTGTTTCCGGTTTTTTCAATTACTTCTTTTTGGTGATGCTCGATCAGTAATTCGTCCGGATTTTGGGTTAGATCAAAGAGCTGTGTCTTGCGAATCTCCCCATCCAAGACGTCATATTTGATCAATTTCCAATTTCCCTTCCGCACGGATCGTATTCCTGGTTTGGTTCCACCGCAGTAGGCTCCGTAAACCACTTTTCGCAGGTATTTCTTTTTTCCCATTAAAACGGGCTTGATGCTTTTACCTTGAGCAGAAGAAGGTGCCTTGATGCCCGTCAGTTCGCAGAGGGTAGGTAGAATGTCCAATAAATAAACGTTTCCAGGGGCACGAGATTTCGGAACGATGCCCGGACCACTGACGATGAATGGAACACGCCAGGAATGCTCATACAAATTTTGCTTACCCATCAACCCATGTCGACCGACGGCAATTCCGTGATCCGCCGTGTAGAATATGTAAGTTTTCTCAAGTTCGCCTATTTCCTTAAGCTTATTTAAAACCAAACCAACCTGATCGTCGATGTTCTCGATGCAGGCGTACTCACGGCCGAGTTCATTCCTGACGGTTGCTTCGCTACGCGAAGTCAATACTCCTGGAACTTTGACTTCGTCTCTCAATCCCGGATGTCCATGATGAAAGGGATGCTCCGGCAGCCATGAAATTGGAAGATTAGGTGCATGAGGAAAAAACTGAGAAGGAGGATTTTGGCAGTTTACGGCACCGTATTTTTTGAGCAAGTCCTCCCGTCCAGTGCGAGCGTCATGAGGGTGAGAAAATCCAAAGTATATGAGAAAAGGATTCTTTTTTTCCTGAGATGTACGATCATTAAGGAAGTCAAGTACTTGTCGACCGTGCCATTGGCTTCCCCTTTCATCGTCTGCATGGCGGCAGGTTTTGTCTCGGATGTTTTGAAAGAGAGCATTAGCAAGCCTGTAGCTGTTGCCATTTTTGCAGGTACGAAAAGTATCATATCCAGCATCATTGAAGACGGCAGGTAGGGAATTCCGCAAGATGTATTCTCCCTGAGTGATTCCTTCCTCATTCTTGCGGTGAGCTTCTCCCCGTGGAGGAAGGTGCCAGAGGGTTCGACCGGACATGATCATGGTTCGAGAAGGAGAGCATACTGCTCCGCTCATTGATCCCATATGATAAGCTTGGTCGAGAACAATGCCAGAGTCGGCCAACTTGTCGATATTGGGAGTTTCGCATACCGTGTTTCCATAACAGGAAAGAGTGTGAGGAGCTTGATCATCGGTCAGAATAAAAAGAATGTTGGGTCGTTCGGCAAAAACCAAGGAAGGCAAGCAAATGAGCAAATGTAGAGTGGATTTCATTAATAAAATATCATGGGTGTGAACAAGGAATCAAGTTTGAGGTCGTTAATAAAAATTCAATCGAATACGACGGTTTTATTTTGGTAATCGAGCACTCGATTCTGAAGGTGACGGCGAACTGCGGTAGATAAAACCAATTTTTCCAAATCTCTTCCTTTTTCAATGAGATCCTTGGGACCATGACGATGGCTCACCCGTGTTACGTCTTGTTCTATGATCGGACCCTCGTCCAGGTCTTTGGTGACGTAGTGAGCAGTTGCGCCGATCAACTTTACCCCTCTCTTGTGAGCTTGGTGATAGGGTTTGGCCCCGGCAAAAGATGGAAGAAAAGAATGATGAATATTGATTACGGGGCAACCGACCTGTTCAAGAAATCTCGGAGATAAGATCTGCATGTATCGAGCGAGAATGACAAGTTCTGCTCCATGCTTTCGGAGCCATCCAAGTTGTTTGGCTTCGTCTTCGGATTTGGTCTCCGCAGACACTGGGAGATGACGAAAAGGTAAGCCGTAGGTTTCGCAGGTCTTGCAAAGATCATGATGATTTGAGATTACGCCAATGAATTCTGCGTTCCACTCGCCTGCTTTTACTCTAAGCACAAGATCATGGAAACAATGATCGGCCTTGGAGACCATTAAGGCTATTTTGGGCCGGTCGTCGCTGAGAGCAATTCTTATGTTCATTCCAAGTTCATGTAAAACGAAGTTCTCGAATTCCGCAGACTCCTCCTTCCGATCACTTTTCTCCAGGGGCTCCCATTCAATGCGTTGAAAAAAAACATTTTCCTGAAGATCGAGATGTTGATCCGCATGGAGCACATTCCCACCTTTGCGGTGAATCCATCCAGCCACCTTGGCGACGATTCCAGGTCGGTCTGGTCCATGGAGAAGAGCGATGATCGATGAATTCACTTCGCAATTAGTTCGAATAATCTTGGAGGGATTTGACCGAGAACTTGCGGTCCTTCAACGATCGGATTCCATTTAGTGCTGCAAAAGCAGAACTTAGTGTGGTAATGACTGGAACCTTGTGCAAGACCGCTTCGGTGCGAATTCCGTTTTCATCTCTTCTCGGAATCAGACCAAGAGGCGTATTGATGACCAATTGAATCTTTCCATTCTTGATCAAGTCTGCGACGTTTGGACGACCCTCGCTGATGCGGAGAACGGTTTTGGCTTGGATTCCGTTTTCATTCAGGAAATGAGCGGTTCCTTCGGTCGAATAAAAGGAAAATCCGAGCTTAGTAAGGCCTTGGGCAACCACCAGAGCTTTCATCTTATCCGAGTCCTTAACGCTCAAGAAAACATTTCCTTTGAGAGGAAGAGATGGTTTGGCCGCCATCTGCGTCTTTGCGTAGGCCATGCCGAAATCTTTGTCTTGGCCCATGACTTCACCGGTGCTTCTCATTTCTGGCGTAAGCACAATTGAGGATCCGGGAAAGCGATCGAAGGGAAAAACGGATTCCTTGATCGCCCAGTGCTGAGGCTTGATTTCACAGGTGAAACCGAGATCCACGAGCTTGGCTCCTGCCATGACTTTGGCTCCCAGCTTGGCCAAGGGAACCCCTATCGCCTTACTCACGAATGGCACGGTGCGAGAGGCCCGAGGGTTCACTTCGATGAGAAAGAGTTCTCCATCCTTGATCGCAAACTGAATATTCATCAGACCCACGACTTTGAGAGCTTTGGCCAAGTCTTTGGACGCTTGGCGAACTTCCTCCATCATTACCGCAGACAATTCATGCGGGGGTAAGACCATTGCGGCATCGCCGCTGTGAACTCCGGCGTATTCAATATGTTGGAGCATTCCACCAACTACGGTGTTCTCACCATCCGAGATGCAATCAACGTCCAATTCAATTGCTTCCTCGAGAAATTTGTCCAATAGAACGGGCTTGCCGGGAGCCACGGCAAACGCTTCCTTCACCACATTTGCGAGTTCCTCTTCATCGTAGACAATGAACATTCCTCTGCCTCCGAGCACGAAGGACGGCCTTAAGAGAATGGGGAATCCGATCCGAGAGGCAGCTTCATAAGCATCTGCAGCTTCGAGAACAGTTTCGTTTTGGGGTTGCTTCAATCCGATTTGATCGAGAATTTGCTTAAACTTCTCACGATCCTCTGCCAAATCAATGCTTTCGGGTGAGGTGCCGATCACAGTTACGCCGGCTTCCTGCAATCCAGTTGCCAAATTAAGAGGAGTTTGACCTCCGTATTGAACGATTACACCATCGCATTTTTCTTGAAGATAAATCTCCAA
>CACMZN010000013.1 GCA_902618175.1 uncultured Verrucomicrobiota bacterium | reverse complement strand
CGGCATGCTTCGATTCGCATACTCACCGGATTTTGAAGAGGATCTTTCGAAGAGTGGACGAAACCGATACGAAGCCATGGTCCGGTTAACCGATGAAGGGGGTGCGTACGACGAACGAAAATTCGTAATCGAGATTTTGGATCTTTTTGATCCCACCATTGAATCCTTGTCGATACGTTCGTCAGACAAATTGTCTCTTTTCGAGAATTCACGAGTTGGTTCCTATCTTGGAGATTTGACGGTTTGGTATCAGGACCAGCCACTGAATGCAGAACTTGTGAATTTCTCGGTTCTTTCAGAAGAATCGAATTTCGAACTCACGACAATGGGAGAACTCCTGAGCGCGAAATCCTTTGATTTTGAAGAAAAAACGGAATTTAACCTTTCGGTCCGGGCCGAGGTTGAAGGATTGGAGGGTTTCATTTCAGCGGATTTCATCATTTTGATTCTGGATCAAGTGGAACCACCAATGTTGAAGGATTTGACTTTGAGTCATTTTACCATTCCAGAAAACCAGTCGGTCGGTTCATTGATTGGTACCTTTTCTCTTTCTTACCTGGATCCACAACCTGATCAATCCATTCGTTTGGAACTTCTTTCGGGAACTGAAGACTTTATCCTTGAAGGTTTCGAATTAAGATCAAAAAAGTCTTTTGATTACGAGAAATTCAAAACTTCTTCACTAGTGGTTGGAATACTTGCCGACGATTTGGAAGTGACCAGCAAGTCGTTTGTAATCGAGATTGAAGACGTCTGGGAAAACCAGTCCCCTTTTCTCATTCAATTTTTCTCGCAGGGAATATTGGAAAATTCACCTCCCGGTTCCTATGCCGGTCAATTTTATGCTTTTGATGATGATGCCAACGATACCCATGTCTTTACCTTGGTCGAAGGCGAAGGGGATGAGGACAACGAACGATTTTCAGTGGATGAATTTGGAATTTTGAAAACTCGAGATTCGTTTGATTTCGAAAAGGAAAGCTTTTTGTCAATTCGGATCAGGGCAACTGATGTTTCGGGATCCTACATAGAAGACAGCATGATGATACAGGTCAACGACATGGCTGAAATAGCTCTGTTGCGAAGCCTTACTCTGAGCAACGAAGAAGTTAGGGAAAATGGTCAAATCGGAGATTTTATTGCTGAAATCAACATAGAGTATTTTGATCCTCAACCCCAAATCGTTCCAGAATTACGACTGATTCAAGGAACAGAGGATTTTTATTTGGTGGGTGGAGAATTGTATGCAAATAAAATCTTTGATTATGAGGAAAAAAAGGAATCCTTCGTTCGATTCGGACTTTTTGAAGGAGAGAATGAAATTTCACGGAGAGACTTTCTAATAAAAGTTGTTGATGAGTGGGAAAATCAAGCTCCTTCTTCGATTCAATTCTTCACTTTAGGTGTGTTCGAAAATTCACCAAGTGGTACCTATGCTGGGCAATTTTTCGTTCAGGATCGTGATGCCAACGACACGCACCGTTTTGAACTTTTGACAGATTTGGAGGATGATGCATTTTCGTCCTTTTTCCTGAGCCCGGATGGAATTTTGGAAACCACTCGGCCTTTGGATTATGAGGAAAATTCCACTCCTGAGGTCTTAGTCAAAGTCGTGGACAGCAGCGGAGGTGAATTGGTCGAAAAGTTTTCCGTCTCGGTAATGGATATCGATGAGAACTATAGAATAATGGACCTAATTCTTTCCAACAATACGATCTTGGAAAACCAAGATGAAGGAACTCCAATCGGATATCTCCAAACTATACTGGACAAGCCGATTGGTCCAGGGCATCATGAATACGAAATAATTTCAGGATCGGAATTCTTCCAACTCTTCGAAGATCAGTTGATGGCTCGGACCACTTTTGATTTTGAAAGCAGGAAAACTTATCCCTTGTCGATTCAGGTTGCCTCCGGATCGAGTGAACCACTGATCAGGGATTTCGATATACAGGTTATAGATGTCTACGAAAATCTTCCGCCGGAAAGTTTCAAGTTCTATTCTCTGGGAATCTTGGAAAATGCTCCAGTTGATTCTTACATTGGTAAGTTGGAAGCCATCGATCCAAATGAGGGAGATAGATTGGTCTATGAAATTTCCGAAAATTCCGAAAATTCCCAAAACATACGAATTGATTCGAACGGGGAAGTTTATTCTCAAGTATCCTTTGATTTTGAATCAGTGTTTGAACTCGGCTTCTCTGCAACGGTTCGTGATTCCTCGGGAGCCCAAAGAGAACACGACTTTATTTTTTACGTACTTAATGATCCGTCAGATGATCCGATGGAAGACCTTGAGATTCAGTACGGTTCGGTGAGTGGACAGGTTAGGGGGGAGGATGGAATGAATCTTGATTCCTTTGAAATTATTGCATACGCAGCAAATTCTCCTTTTCCCATGGAGAATGAGGTTGTGGGAGAATTAATTCAATCGGATTCCGGTCGCTATCAATTGATTCTTCCATTGGGCTCGTATTTCTTGAAAGTGGTCCCGTTGGGGGATTTGTCTTTGGAATCACCAGATTTCCTTCCCATGTTCCTGGGAGCGGATTTGCCCCTTTCGGGACCTTTTGGAAATTTTGTCGAGCTCAGTGTTCTGAATCCAGAACTTATGGAAGTGAACTGGAATCTAAAACAGGTGATCGAAGTGCCTCTGGAGAATGAAGGAGTGACTGTCAGAGGAAAAATTTCTGATTCTTACGGTTCCCCGATTAGTGGAATTGCTTTGGAGATTCGTCAGTCCGGTTCCAGTCGACTTGATCCGCCTGTTCTACTCTCTTTGGCGGATGAAATGGGTGGATTTTCCATGAATCTCATGCCAGGTGAGTATGATTTGCAGGTTTTGGATCCGATGGGTGTGTGGAAATCGATTGAAGAAGAACTTTACCTTACAGAGACCGACGACCTTAAGATTCTGGATTTGATTTTCGTGGAAAAACCTTGGATGACCGTGACTGGTCGGCTGATTGCCGCCTCGGGAAGTCGGGCATTCGGAGAACCCTATTTTTACGATCTCTCTAACAACGGTGAGGAAGTTTTTCCATACAGTGGATTTCTGCAAACAGAGACTGGAGAATTCTCCTATGAAATTCCGGAAGGAAAATATTTATTGAAATTCGTCGATTGGATGGGAGAGTACGGTGAGTCTTGGTTTGGAGGATTGAAGCGTGAAGACGCGGATGCATTCGGCCTTCTTGATTCGGGAGAATTTCTCACTGAAGGAATCGACGTGATCATGCCCTCCTTGCCCCGATCTTCCTTTACCATCCGTTTCTTCAATGGAGAGGAACCGGTTGATTATGCCCCACTGGTTGAAGTTTATGATTTGGAATCCGACGATCCTTTCTTGGTTCCAGTTGAGTTTCCAATTGCCTTGCAGAATGAGTCCGACGATTCCGGTGAATACAGATATGAAATCACTCCCGGAAAAAAGGCGATTCTGGTTCATCTTCCATCAGATGAACTTTCTTGGCTCTATGATCCGTTCTCGTTCGATGCTTCCACTCCTCAAACGGTTACCTATTCGGGCGATGGAATCATCCACATCTGGGAGGTAAGCGAGCTTGGGCAGTATGACAATCTGACTGGCATAAATTTTGCGGATGCCGAGACTGTTGACTTGGGCGAACTTGACTTGATTGCTTGGAAAGGAGAGGAAGAGGACTCAAATCCGTTTGTTCCTGAAACCCCTGCAGAATTGGAATTTGCCAGTATTTCAGGTTTGGTTTCGACAGACGACGGAAGACCGGTTCCAAATGCCGAAGTCGAACTTCATAATCCGGACGGTTGGATATATCTCTACACTCAAACCAATGCCCAAGGAATTTTCGAGATGGATTATTTGAATCCTGGAACATGGGAAATTCGTGCACATCCTCCATGGGGTGATGACCGGTTCTCTCAATTCAGGGCTTCTGAAATGAAAGATGCGGTTTTACTTGCAGGTCAAGCCTTGGATATGGAAGTGGAATTAGTGGGAGCCAACGTAAGCGGACAAATTCGCCTCGAACTCGGCGGAAAAGGAGTGATACCCGAGTTTGGTTGGTTTTGGGCCTTTCTTGATGAAAATGATGACGGAGAACCTGATTTTTGGTACGATCCAGATCCTCTTCTCGACTGGAGCAGTCTTGAAGTTTTTGGAGAGTTGGATGAGAGCGGTAATTTTGCCTTCGGCTTAAATTCTGGGAAGTATCGATTAGAGATGGAAATCCATACGCAATCCGGCAACGTCTTGTCCAGACAACTCAGCTTCGAACTGTCCAGCGCCGAAGAAAAAGTCATGCTGGGTGATCGTTTGCGTTTATCATGGAAACTCGATCCAGAAGCTGAATTTTTTCAAGTCGAACGGAAGACTGGTTCTTCGTTTTTTTATGAATTCCTCGGGGAAGTCTCAGGTACGGAAAGTTTCGTATTGTTGGAAGTTCCTCCCGTACATGGATCCAACGATCTATACCGTGTCAGTAAGAACGGCGTTTCTTCGCTTTCGTCCATTGAAGTCGATCGTCCCTATTTTTCCTTTACCTTGCCCCGCAATGAACTTTCCGGCTTAGTCAAAGATGAAAATGGACTAGGCGTCGCTGGAATCAGGATTGTTGCCTATTCGCCTTATCAAGCAAAGGAAGTTTCAGCATACACCAATCAATCAGGTGAGTATGGAATGGAGCTTGCGGATGGATTTTGGCAAGTTTTTGCCGATCTTCAAGAAGGAGCGTCGAATGATCAGAGATATGAATCCGCCGCTGAAGAATTCGGATACGTCGACTTTCAAACAAACACGATCGACGAATTCAAGGAATTGGACTTCTTTGTTAGAAAATCAGAGGACGGTGTTTTGGTCAAGGGGTCCGTGCAGTCGGTTGATTCGGGAGAGATCATATCTTTGAACAGGACCCGAAGCGAAGTGGTTTTTCAGAACGCAACGGATCAGTTCACCTGTGAGATTTCAGATGGACGGTTTTCCCTTCGAATTCCCCCTGGCTTCTACGAGGTTTTCCCTTGGATTGATACTTCTTCAGGTTATTTCTTGAGTGATTCGGATGGTGACGGCTCACCTTTGATTGATTCACCATATGATCGAATCGTCGTACCTGAAGTTGATGAATTCGATCTGGATCCTCTGTTTGTCGAACGCACCAATTCTTTGATTGAAGGAAAAGTTTCCGACGGAGCCAGCCCTTTGCCGAATGCTCTTATTTCGGCTTGGAGCGAAGATGGTCTTCTTCAAACCTCCATGACCAATGTGGCTGGGAATTACAAAATGTCTCTAAAGCCTGGGACTTGGACGATTTATTGCGATTTTGTGGACCTTGGCAATGCCGTCGTAAATCCGTACCAGGCTCTTGCACCCCAAATAATATCCGTCACCGGTGGAATAGAGACACTACAGGTGGATTTCATTGCTCAGAGAATGACTCGTGAAATCACTGGCAGGGTTGAAGGAACGGGTTCCGGTTTGGAAGATTTCTCCGATCTATGGGTGTATGCAAAAAAAATAGATACCTTTGGAACGGTTGAGTTTGTCGCAGAAGCTATGACTGATGCACGAGGTAATTTTAAGTTGTTCGTACCTACTGGTGAACGAATCTTTGTTGGAATGTGGCCTGACTGGACAGGAGAAATTCCCGAAGTGGAGGAAGTTGAATTGGAAGCTCAACAGACATATGTCATTCTTACAGCCGCCAATCGATTTGGCCATGTGCAGGGAAATTTCACCCGCAATGGACAGAATGCAACCGGATGGTTGGGTGAGATCTTTGCTTTTCCGCTGGATGGATTTGCAGACATGCGGGTCGGTGAAATCCAAGATGACGGATCCTTCAATCTGTCTTTGTCCGAGGGCAATTGGATGATCGACTACCAGATTAGAGCCATTGATGGGAAGAAGGAGGGGTTTTCGCCGTTTCCCAATTATCCCTATGAAGTTTTGATTGAGAAATCGACTGATCATGCGTTTTCTTTCGACGTTATTTATCACCAAGAGATGGGAATGAGCCTGAAAGGTGAAATCAGGGAGCAAGATGGCTCTTTGATTACAGGTTTGGCATATATAGACATTCTCAGCTATGAGGATTTTGAATCCGAGGAATATTTCGTCGATTTGGATTCTCAGCAACGAGGTGGGGCTTCTCTGGTTCTTCCTCCGGGTAACTATCAAATTGAGACATTTTCCATTGCAGAGGGTGGTAAGTGGGATGCCTGGAGTCCATGGCAAGGGGCCGCAAGTGGGATGTCTGCGAATGAGAATTTCTCCATCACCTACAATTTTTCCTCGGATGGGGGTGAGACCTATGAAACCATAAGTCCCTCGACCAATCTGAATAATTCGGAATATGGATTATCCGAAGCAATGGCATCGCAAAAAACGATTCATGAATTTTCTTTGGATCGAAATGCCGATCTCATTCTCTTTCTTGAGAGTGATGACTATCTTTGGGACAACCGAGGGGGTCTAAGCTTCAAGATATCTGAAGTGCAGGAAACCGGATCCTCGATCTATCCGCATTATGACTCAACAAGTACAACCACCGGAGAATTCAGTTTCCTTCTCCCTCAAAAAGGTAACTACGAACTTTGGGTTTATCCAGGACCGGAGATGCGCGGACAGGGTTATCTAATGCCGACACCCTCTGTAAAATGGGTTTCGGAAGGTGAAACCCAAGTCGAGATCATTCTTGATAAACCATTGGAGTCCAGCATGTTTGTTTTAGAAGGGTATTGCTACGGTCCTTTTGGGACACCTCTACCTGATGCTTTCATATGGGCTTGGAGTCCGAGCGGTCCTTCCTATGAAACCCTTAGCGACGAAGAGGGTTATTTCAGCATAAAAGTACCCGAGGGAATGGACTGGTATCTAGGTGGTGATTATTTCGATCCTTTTTCGGGTATGGCGTATGGTACTTTTCTTGACCAGGGTCCCTATTCCACGATGGGCGAAAGGATTGATCTATATCTTTCTGATTTTGGTGGGTACGCTTTGCCCCCTTCCTTTGGTGAATTCTTTGATCCTTGGATGGATTATTACACCTACATGCCGGATGGTACGGAGGTTTTCATTCCTTCCGGGTCAATTCCAGTGGATTCTACCGAAACCATGGTTCAACTCACCATCACTCCAACTCTTGGCTCCCTGTCACGCGACCTCGGTTCAGCACCATTGGGCTATGCGTATGGCATTGAACTGTACGATAGTTATGGAAGAAAGATTACGGAAAGCTTTCGTAACGAAGTAAAGTTGACCATACCTGTGGATCCTTTCTTCCTGGAGGGCATGGGGGTTGATTTTTCTGATATTGGCATGTCCTACTATGATCCGATCAAGGATACTTGGGTTGAACCGGAAATCATGTTGGTTGATCCGGTTTCGATGACCATGCAGGTGTACGTGGATCACTTTTCCCTTTGGGCTCCCACAACCAAACCTTCAGTCGAGGTTCCTTTGCCCACTCCCTTAGAGAGCGCGACCAAAGCAGAATCATCGGGAGAGGGTTGGTATGAGCATCCGTGGTTCGGGCCTTTCTTCAGTTCTTCGGCAGATAATTGGATTTACCATCCTCTTCATCAATGGCTGTTGATCGAGGATCGGGGTGACAATGGATTATGGATTTATGATGCAAAACTGCAAGATTGGCTGTGGGCGAATTCCTCCACCTATGAGATGGATTCCAGCCATTTCTTTTATTCCTATTCCAAAATGGATTGGCTCTGGCATTCGCCTAGTACGAACGATCCAAGATGGTTTTATGATTATTCCGAACAAGGGTGGTTTACCGATGAAAAAGAATTTTCCATTTCCGTATCGTCGAATGATCCAAAAATGGGATTTGTTGTGGGTAATGGAATGTTCAAGGAAGGTGAACTTGTCCAGGTGCGAGCAGAACCTGCTTTCGGGTATTCCTTCATTGGTTGGACAGGATCAATGGACTTTACTGAGACCAATCAAACTTTTGTCGTGGATGGAATTGAAAATCTGCAGGCTCAGTTTGCCGAAATTCCTAACCCCAGATTGACGGTTGCCACAAACGGAAGCGGTGCTGGGATAGCAACTGGTGGTGGTATTTATCAATATGGTGAATTGGTTTCCTTGGTTGCTCAGCCGGATGAGTACTCTGAATTTGGTGGATGGTATGAAAACAATCAACTCGTATCCTCAGATCCTGGAATTTCCATTGTATTGAATGATCCGCGATCTCTTGAAGCTAGATTCGAGAGAATTCCACCTGCTGAATTAACTGTCGAATTAACTGGTGATGGAAATGGACTGGTATCTGGTGTGGGAACTTATGAGAAGGGAGAATTTGCGATTCTTGAAGCCGTACCTTCAAATGGTTCCATTTTCTCCGGATGGATCCTGAATGGCGTTGAATCCGGAAACGACCTTAGACTAGTCCTTCCAATGGAGACTGACCAGCTGGTTTTGGCAAAATTTGAAGTGGCCCCGGTGATACTTTCCGTGGCTTTCTCTGGCGATGGGGAGGGGCAGGTTGACGGACAAGGCTCCTATGGGAAAGATGAAACCGCAATGCTTGTAGCCACTCCCATCAATGATTCGATGTTTGTCGGTTGGTATGAGGATGGAAACGAAATTGGAAGCAATCCTCAGATTTCTCTTCCAATGGAATCGAGTCGTCAGGTGGAGGCGAAGTTCGTCAAGATCACCGTAGAGAACATCCTTAATTCTATCTTTTCGATTTTTCGCTGATTCATGAAAGTGACAGGAAATTTGCTTGTATTCTGTTCCATTTTTTTGTTCTGGAATTTTTCTCATGCCTATCAGGACTCTTCATACTCAGTTATCGACGAGCGGACATTTCAGCTAAAAGTGAATGCCCTCAAAAACCGATTGGAATCTTTTATGCTGAGGGTAAAAAAGAGCAAAGATCAACTGAGGAGTAACCAGGAATTTTCCGTAATGGAAAATTTCACTTTCGAAGATTCCAAAGATTCGATCATAGACATGAATGATTCCGAGAAAAGTGAACCCCTTTCCCCATCAGTTATGGAACTTCCGGCGACTGGGAAGCAGAATTCGAAAGTTGAAAAGCAAAGTAAGCCCGACTTTCTTTCTCAAGAAATCATCAAAAAGGAACCCAGACAATGGGACTACTATCTAGGTTTGTCGATGGGAGCTTACCTGCCCGAGAAGGCGGGTATTCGGGAAGAGCCAATTTTCGTGCCGATGGAGTTTGAGGCTGGACTTTCTCATGCTCTTGAATGGGGAATTCGTTTTGAAGATTTTTCCCTTTCCCTCAGCTATACCCATGCGAACAGCAAGCTTTCCCGAGAGTCTTGGAAAAAGTGGATGGAAAGTTTGGGTTTCCCGGGTATGCTACCAAATTCAGCTGGAGATCTTAGTCAGGATTTGCTGCACTTCGAATTGCAATACGACTATATTCTTTCAAAAGGAATCAATCTGCTGATGAATTTGGGATTTGGATATACCATAACTTCCCTGACTGAGTTGTTGGAGAACTTTCCATCACGAAGCAGTCATGATTTTTCCTATCTGATTGGCACCGGAGTTTCCTACGATTTCAACGAATTTGCAACTCTTTCCCTGTTGCTTAAGCAAATCGGAGTATTTGGTGACGCGTCCTTCGATCCGATAGACTCCTATCTTGTGGAAATTGGATTTTCGGTAGCATACTAAATTTCAGCCCATGAGTTTTTCAAACGAACGGGGTAGGGGAGAATCGGCAGAAAAGCATACAATCCCATTGTTGGTCTTGATGCTCAGTTCAATCTTGGCTGCATGCAGATAGAGACGATCAATCCTGGAAGATTTGGACAATTTTCGATTAAGAGAAAAATCTCCATAGGTTCGATCGCCCACGATGGGTATTTTACGAAGGGCGCATTGGATGCGTAATTGATGCGTCCTTCCGGTTTTTGGTTGGAGTTTCAGTAAACTTAATCCATATGGTCCATTCTTGAATCGCGCCATTGAGACAGAAGTCTCTGCAAGTGTTCCCATTCCGCGTTCAACACGTAGCTTTCCATCCAATTTCTTTTCGATCAAGTTGTCCTTCCACAATCCATTTCTGAAGTTCCCTTTAACCAAAACAATCGCGTAGTAGGTCTTTATAACTTTTCGTCGGGCGAATTCGCTTTTAATTAGTTCCGCAACTTCATGACTACTTGCTCCCAAAAGTACCCCGGAAGTTGGCGAGTCCAATCGATGGACCAGATAAAGCCTTTGCCTCTTCTTATTTTGATCCATCCATTGGAAAAACTCTCGCTTGTGATCATAGTTTGCGTCGAGCAGAGAAAGTTTGTTCTTTGCCGACACTATGTTTTCATTTGGATGACTCAGAATTCCGTTCGCCTTTTCGAAAGCCCAAACCCCGCAGGGGTGATATCCGATGACTTGGCAATGACGGCAAATGGGGATTTTCGGATGATCCGAAAAGTTCATTAATTATAGCTGAAGGAAATAGTGAACTCGTCGGACTTTCCGAAATCACGAATCATTTTTTCAGACCATTGACCGAAGGGAACGCGTGATGCGATCGCCTGCCTGCAAATTTCGGCTGGCAGTTCATTGTTTTGTTCGTCGATTCTCCTAAGATCGCGTATCGTTCCATCCTTCAGAAGAGAAAAACGATAAGTGATTTTGGAGGGAAGTTGGTCTTTCTTCAAGTATCTCATCGAACCTTCGGTCAAGTGATGCCATTGTTCCTCTATTGATTGAAGCATCTCCTGCACATAGACTCCATAGGGATGCATTTTGCACTCAATCGCAAGACTGCCAACACGTGGAGCGGATTCGGATGATTTCATTAATGGACCTCTGATCAGATCGGGTGACAGTTTTGGGCGGACCGCTTGCTTGAGTACGACAGGATCGAGTGAAGGTGAAGTCTTAACAATTTCCGAGGAAAAGCTATCCTGCCGAGTCAGGTCGATCATTTTCACGTCATTTGCATTTATTTCATTTTTTAATAATTGAATTCCATCGTTTTCCGAAAAGATTTCACTTTCATTTTTGGAATGTCTGGTGTTTGGTTTTTGATTGTTTGCTACTGTTTCCCCAATCAGAGGCGATGGTTCGATAGTGGTGCCTGGGAAGGATGAGGTCTCAGTTTCTGAGAGTACTTCTTCTTTTGGCGATACAATTTTTACGGTATTTTCCACTCCCTCCACTTTAGGAAGATCTTTTTTTTCAAGAGGAGAAAAATCAGAAGGTTGGGCCGATTGTTGGTCCTGGAATGAAAAATTTAAAGTTTCATCGGGTGGATTGATTGGGACAGTTGGGTTAGCTTCCACGAATTTCCTTTCCCTGGAAACCTCTTCACTTGGAGAGGATATCTGCCAAATTAACTCTGAACTTTTCTTAGGGTGGATGGGATCCATTCGGTAAAATTTGTGATTCATTTCAATCAGAATTTTTTGAAAAAGAAGCAGACACAAAACTACCATAGTTGAGGCAAACAAATGCGAAAAGACATTACCGGACGGCGGATGCAGAAGTTTTAAATTATCTTCTTTCAATCCTTTCCTTCGTTTTATGAGAAAAGCTTGGCATATATTTGATACATGCCAATAATCAGAAAACTCAAGAAGGACATCCATAAGAAAAAGTCCCAAAGCAACGAATGCCCAAGTCGAGAATCAGATTCTCGGTAGCGAAAATGTAAGACTGCAAACCCAATGAGTGGCAACATCATGGCTTGCATGGTTCCTGAAATTAAAATAAGGGCAACCGGTTGTGGAAAGAAGACATAGCAAATTACGCTCAACGCAGGGAATAGAATAGCCGTAAAGTTAATTGCCCTTTGCCTTTTTTTGTCGTTTTCCTTAAGAAAGCCAGAAACAACTAGAGCATCCACTGTCATTCTACCTTGTCCGGCCAAGGCAACGAAAAACGTAGAGAACAATACTGCGACCGCCCCAAATAGAAAAATGATTCGTGCCCACTCTCCAAAGACTGGGGCATACATCGAAGAAAGGGTTTGAATCATTTCAGATCCTTCTGGTACCAGGCCCGATCTTCCAAGAACAGACGCTCCCAAAAGATAGAATGCTACGGTGCAAAATGTATAGACCAGCATAGATCCCCATGCGTCCCACTGCATTACCCTGAGCCATCCTTTGGCCCTTTGAGTCCAGGCATCGCTTTGGTCTCTTTTGCCGGTATATCGGGCATAACCTTTTTCCATGCACCAATATGGATATACCAGTAGCTCAGACGCACCTACTCCAATTATTCCAAAAGTTGCTAGGGCTGTAATGATCGGATTGTTTTCGGCTGAAATTGGAGGAAACGAGAAAGACAGGCCTCTGATTAGATCTTCAGATTTAATTGCCCATGCTTCGTGAGTCTGCAAGGAAAACAAATTAATGATGGTGATCAAAGTGAAACTGGAGACTAAGAAAATACAGAATTTTTCAATGAAGGAAAATCTACCGTTAAGAAGGAGAATCATGGTGATAAAAGCCAAGATGATGGACCAATAGACATCGTCCTTAGAATCGGGCAAAGTTGGAAATTCATCCAATTCTTTTCTAAGTCGTTCAGATGTTTGCTGATCACCAGTTTTTTCAGCTTCGGACATCTGTATGAACTTCGTCACTTTTTTTGAAACCAGGGTGTTTCTTTCATAACCTTCTTCCGTCAATGGAAAGGTAATGGCTAGCGCTTGGCCTACTCCTCCTACTATTCCTCCCTGCTGTGCAAGAATCGTCGAAAGCATCAGAGACCAGAAAACAAGAAGCCAGTTGGCTGTGACCTTTCGAAGACCAATGCGAAATCTCAATCTGGGACCTGGTAGGGAATTGAGAGAATGAAGAGAAGTCTGATTGTGGGTTATGACGTGACGGCCAAACTCGATTTGAGCGAAAACCTTTATGACGCAGCCAAAAATAATAAGCCAAAGAAATTCAAATTTTGCTTCGGCTCCAGTTCGCGTAGTGGCTATCAACTCACCCGAACCCACTATGGAGCCAGCTAAGATCAACCCGGGACCAAGGTTTCTACATATTGATGGGATAGAATGAGGGGGAGATTTGGTTCCTTCATTCATGAATCATCCGAATCCTGGCATTTTTCTTTGGTTGTTGAATTCAGGAGAAATGCTTCCTGAAGGAGGAAATGGTTTGTTTTGCAGCGGATTCAGGATCCGGCCAGTCAAAGACTTCAGCA
This sequence comes from uncultured Verrucomicrobiota bacterium, assembly GCA_902618175.1. Lineage (GTDB taxonomy): Bacteria > Verrucomicrobiota > Verrucomicrobiia > Opitutales > Seribacteraceae > Seribacter. Next base: position 34,815 of record CACMZN010000013.1, on the reverse strand, counting down.
GAAATATATCCTTCGAAATCGGTTTTTTTCAATGCTTGAGCTATGGGTTCAATAGGGGTGTGACCGAAACCAACAGCTCTCCGATTGCTGTCTGCATAATGAACGTGACCCAATCTTCGGGCTCCCGCCAGCAAACTTGACGCAATGTCTTTCTCTTCGATGTTCATATGAAATAAGTCGGCCAACAAACGGACTCCTTCAATTTTCATTTCATCGAGAAAATCAGCGGCTTCCTCAAAGTGATTGAATAAATTGGTTTCGTATCGATTTAAGGGTTCGTAAAGAAGAAAAGTACCTGCTTGCGAAGCTTTTTCACCAAGAAAGGATAGAGCGTCGCCGAGATACTTTCGTGCATCTGCGACAGTCGATTCCTTTCCGCAATTTCCTTGCATTGAACCAATGATTGCAGGTGCTGCGAATTCAGCGCCGAAATATATCATTTCAACAATAAATGACTTTGCTTGCTCTCTTACGGCTTGGTCAGACGAGGTAATGGTCAGCCCTTGGATTACTTTTCCGGCACCAGTTCCCACCGCTCCAAGGGAAAGATCGTTTTTTTCGAGTAGATGAGCTAATTCTCCAGGTTTGCCGGCTGAAGCATCTTCTGTAAAGAGTTCGACCGCATCGAATCCCAATGCATGGGCCTTTTCCAGTCCAATGCTTAATTCATCCCATAGAATCCATGGACCTCCGCGCAGGGCGGGAACAAGTGAAAGTGTAACGCATGACTTCATTTTCATAATTGGATTTGATTTTGTAAAAATAGATCAAGAGGCAGGAAGGCTTGATTGACGATGAAGAAATGAAATGACGAGATTTGCAACTTGCAAGCTACCTTTCTTTCGATTGTTCAAGGAAATCTCTGAAAGAGGAGGGGACAAGTCCAAGTTTTTTCCAATCCAATTTCCGGAAAGGAATTCGTTCATTGAAATTTCCCGATTCGAAAGGTTCTCGAGAACAAACGCGCGCATTTTGGCGGATTCTCGAAAATGCTCCCGGTAGACCGGTAGCAGACTGGTCCCACCAGCCCAGCATTCAACCGCAGTGCCATATCCAACCTTGCCCACCACCAAGTCTGAAGATCTTACCAAATCTTGAAAGTTAAAAGAGTTTCGGATGGGAAGTTCTAAGATGTTGGAGCTTCTTTGAATCGAAGAATAGTTTCCAGTCAAAATAAATGTTTGACCTTTTACTTGCTCTAGTTTCTTGACGAACTCATATTTCTCTACAATTCCACCCGTAGTGACTAGAGTGATCGAATGTTCCTCAGGGATCCCCAGCCTTTCTCTGACCTCCTCCTTAGTGCTGCCTAGTTTACGATGTATGGGATCAACAACTTCAGCAAGTGTGACTTTCTCACAAAAAGGAATTGCCTGGATACGCAGTTCGGCGGATCTGAAAATCGTAAGGAGTGATTTTCTGACGTCAGAGAATTGACTTAGTTCCTTTTCATAAAACTCATAGATCCAGTCCCAAGTGAAATTTTCTATCAGTATAGTCGGAATTTCTAAAATATCTCCTATTTTGAGACCAAGGGGAGAAATATCACACATTATGGCAACGGGTTTCTGAGCCCGTAAGACTGCCAGACAGTAGTGGAAATTTTCATCATCGAAAGACAGAAATTTCAACAAGTGAACAAGGGTTTTTTCCAAATCATGAGTAAAGGGATCTTTTTGAATCAATCCAACGTCGGTTTTGGCATCATATAGTTCGTGATGGATGTTGTTCAGATTATTGGTCCAAAACCAATCGGGTAGGGAACTGAAAATAGAAAACCTACATGGAAAAGATTCATGCATGGCTTCGATTACGGCACAGGCTCTGGTTGCGTGTCCGAAACCATGCGAAGTCACGAAAAAGGCAAAATGAAGTTTTTCGTTACGCAAGAGTGATGCCGAAAAGGAGTTCGAGATAAACTTTCAATTGCTTTGATAATTGAAACTGCCCGCTGTAGTTTTTCACAAGTTGGCGACAAGGTTTGTTTTGCACACTAGAATCAAAGCTGGTGATCTGTACGATTTGTTTTCCGGGTAGGGGTTTTTTCGATGGACTCAAGCGAATCGGTATTCCGAAGGGACCAAAGGAGCAATCCCATGCATGAAATAGGTTGCTTTCCTGTATTTTTGGGAAGAGGCCTGGGTTACGCTTAGCAAAATCAGGAACTCGAGTGGATTTAACTCGAACATTCACTACCGAAGGAAGGTTTTTGAAATACTCAAGTGGAGACTTGAATGATTTTGCTTGGTAAGCCGAGTAAAAAGGAATCGGATCTATTCCGACCAAGTTAAAACCGCTGAAGTTTCCATGATGATTGGGAGTTTTGAAGGACTGGCGATCAAACCATTTTTGGAAATCACTAGTTAATCTCAGACCAATTTCAAAATGAAGGTGTGAACGACTCAGTGGAATTGAAAAAGATGCGGTATTACCCATTTTTCCGAGCGGAGAAGCAACTTCAACAATACTTCCAACACTCAAACCGGGTTCAATTGACGCGAGGTGAGCGTAAAGAGAATACAGGCAAATTCCTTGCTCCCTGTGTTCCATTACAAGGTACTTGCCGTATGCACTGTGGCCAGTTGTTCGATTAATGTAAGTGACTTTTCCTCTCATGGAAGAGAAAACATTGTCGATGGCTCTGCCCTTGGAGTCTCGCCGCAAGGGATAAAGATCAATTCCTTCATGAAATTTATAGCCGTTGTTGCGAACACATCCAAAAGCTCCCGAACTGAAGTCCTTGTCAGGACCCGTTTTTTGAAGAAAAGCAGAATAACCCTGACCTTTTGCGAATGCGGGATTGGGAGTTGGCCAAGAAAGTTTGAAGTGTTCTGGAGATGAAAATAAGCATTCAGTCAAGAAAGCTGATAAGAAAATACAAGGACTTATCCTCTTGAAGGTATTGAAGAATGAAGACTTTGCTTTCATCCCTTGTGAGCCTTCAATTCGGCTTGGAGTTCTTTGATGGAAGATTTCATTCCCTTGTAAAGTTTTAGGGCATTTATCTCATCTAATTGTGAGGAAAGTACGAAGGGAATGACTCCATTGGATATCATTTTTTCGATCGGGTGAATTCCAACAACCTCTCCTGCCACAACTAGATGAAGATTTTTTCCCTTATTTCTTAGTGTTTCTTTTTGAATTGAAATTGCACTCCTTCGATCCAAATTGAACCATAAGGCATAAATCCTGTCGTCGGGGTCATCTGTTAAAATATTGGCAATTGTGCCTAATTGAACATCAATGAAATCATATTCATCAACGATGGGAACGGGAATGGAACCGGCGACAAAAACTCTAGGTCGTATGGTAATCTTTTCTGGATTGTATCGATGCCTGTTGCAACTGATGGATAGAAAGGAACACAAGGAAATAAAAAGTATGAGGAGTGGAAATAATTTCATTGGTAATTAATAAATAAACTCTATTCCTCTTCACATTTGCTCAAATCACATTATGAACAAGTAAATAACTTACTTCTAAATGAGTGAATGAGTTAAGCAAAAAAAAAATGAGTTCAGGTTTATTTAAGTCATTGCAGTCGATTGCGGTTATAATGGATATGCAACCCCGTTTGATAAGCAGTGTATTGGATGGGGAAGATTTAATTGAATCAGTAACTCTATTTGCGAAAGGGGCTGGCTTATTGGGACTGCCGATTGTGATTACCGAGCAAGTGCCGGAAAAGCTTGGCAGTACCATGACTGAAATTTTGAATGAGGTGGATGATCAGAGGCTAGTCCGCAAAAATTCATTCTCGGCTTTTGGATCGAGAGAATTTGTTGATTATTTGAATGAATTTTCAATTGATCATCTTTTCTTGGTGGGGGTGGAAACCCCTATTTGCATTTATTTGACGGCTCTTGATGCCTTGAAGAATGAATTGGAAGTTTCTATCATTACTGATTGCATTGGCGAAAGACGGAAATCGGATGGACTTCATTGTCTCGAGGCCCTGAGAACTCATGGCTGTAGTTTAATCCCTCTCGAGACTTTTTTTTATTCAATGTTGAAGGACTCCACGCATCCTGAATTCAAATCTGTCTCTGCTCTTATTCGCAATAGAAATCTTCCTTAATTTGGTGGGAAACAAAGAATGCTTGCAGTCACTTATTCGGCAACTCTACAGGGAGTAAAAGCAGTTTCGGTCACAGTGGAGGCGAACAGTGGCGAAAAGGGAGAACCCCGATGCATTTTAGTGGGTTTACCAGACGCTGCAGTCAAAGAATCCATGGATCGAGTAAAATCAAGTTTGATCAACAATGGATATGGTGGACCAAGAACTAGAGTAACCATAAATCTAGCACCCGCCGATCTAAAGAAAGAAGGTTCTTCTTTCGACTTGCCCATTGCCTTGACTCTTTTGGCTTCGATGGGCAAATTTCAATCGAGGGAATTAAATGATTACCTAATCGCCGGAGAATTAGGTTTGTCGGGAGAAGTTAGAGCAGTACGGGGAGGGTTGACCATGGCTCTGCTTGCTAAGGAAGTGGGAAAACGCGGCCTCTTGCTTCCTCGTGCTTCCGCAGAGGAGGCATGTTTGGTGGAGGGGGTGAAGGTTTATCCTTTAGATTCTCTGGCTGAGGCAATTGCGTTTTTTGAAAACCCCGACAAGCCAGATGCTTTGTCTAAGAGTCAAAGTCCTTTCAGGCTAAAATCGTTGAATCGGACAAAAATTGATTTTTCAGAAGTTAAGGGTCAGGCAAACCTAAGAAGAGCTGTTGAGGTGGCAGTCGCAGGACGGCACAACATAATTTTCATCGGACCTCCAGGTTCGGGCAAGTCCATGGTTTCCAAAAGAATTCCCACCATTCTACCGAATCCCACCTTGAGAGAACATTTGGAAATTCTCAACATTTATTCGATTGGTGGAGAAAGTCAGAGTAAAAAGTCTCAAGATTGGACAAGACCATTTCGTTCTCCACATCATACGATCAGCGACGTTGGTTTGATTGGAGGAGGTGTAAAACCCGGGCCGGGAGAAATCTCCTTGGCTCATAATGGGGTGCTTTTTCTGGATGAATTGCCTGAATTCAAACGATCCGTTTTGGAAGTGTTGAGGCAGCCTTTGGAAGACGGAGAAGTCACCATTTCACGCAGTGCAGGAAAGATTACATTTCCCAGTCGATTCATGTTGGTAGCGGCAATGAACCCATGCCCTTGCGGTTATCTGGGAGATTTGCAACACAACTGCCGGTGTTCTATGCCCCAAATCCAAAAATACAGATCGAAGATCAGCGGTCCTTTGCTTGATCGCATAGACATTCATGTGGAGGCTCCCGCTGTTAGAATCCAGGATTTGCAGAATCCGCTGCAAGGTGAATCTTCGGAATCCATTCGTAGCCGAATTGAAGCTTGTAGAGAAATTCAGAATAATAGATATTTAAAGTGTGGAATTTCCTCGAATTCCGAAATTCCTTCCTCATTAATGGACGAGATTTGTTCCCTATCAAAAGACAACTTGGAGATTTTGAATAGGGCAATGAGTCAACTTTCACTTTCTGCTCGGGCATATGGTAGAATCTTAAAAGTATCTCGAACAATAGCAGATTTGGAACAAGAAGAAAAAATTGAAAAAAAACATCTTTTGGAAGCGATTCAATATCGAAGTTTAGACAGAAATGTTTGTAACTAGTATAATCTTTACAAATATAAATGTTAATTCTATTACTTTCTATATTTCAATGAATAAACAATGTAATTATGGATATAAAAGATAACATCACCGTTAAGGAACTTGAAGCTTGGAAGAAAAAGATTGAAAAGCAAATTGAAGCTAAAAAAGCTGATAAGAGTGAACAAACTAAACTCTTTGATCTCATTAAGAATGATCACGCTAGACACAAAAGAGAAGACGGTCGGAAAGTTTTTCGTGGAGTTGTGGATTATCTTGAGTGCTATGTATTGGGACTTCCTCCCATAGCTAAAGCCAAATTTTACAATCGCTTTGGAATTGCATCACAAAAGAACCGCGTGACTTCCGAAATAGTTGAACAGGTGAAGGTATTGCTTGCAGAAGGAAAAACTTTAGCTGAAGCTGCTTCCGCTTGCGGAGTGTCCACCGCAACTTGCCAGAAGATAAAAAATGGCGACTATGATTCTTAGATAGCTTTATTATTCTTACAAAGTTACATGGGAAACTTTCATATTCATGTAACGCATGGTAAAAAAAATATCTGGTGAATATTTTCTGAATCGATCTGAAGTTATCGATTATTTATTAAGTGCGTACAATCTAAAATGGTGCACTACTAAATGGAACTCTAAATTTGTAGAAATATCTTTCGCAAATAATCAAGACATTAGAAGTAGGATATCAGTGCCCGCATACAAAATGTGTGAAAGTAAAATCGTGCGCCTCAGAAAAAGGCAGATTGATTTGGAGATGTTGAGGATTGTAAATGAAAGTTGAAGAAACAGGAACTTTCAAACTTCCTCTTCATCCGGAATATCAAGTTTGTGCATGGTAGTTTCTTCACCTTTTGAATCAACTGTTATGACTTTTATAATTTTACAATCCTTACCTTGGGCCTGAAAACGCTTGGGCTCACCGTCTGGTCCAATTCTTTGTAAAAGTCCGGGTTTTTTATCAATTTCCACACACTCCAGCAAATCTTTTCCATTGTATCCTTCTTCGTGAGAACTGGAATACAAACCATCTGGATGAACGAAGCATACAATTCTACCATACCTAATAGTAGAACCTCTTTTATGTCGAACTACATCACCCTTTTCAAAAGTCTTCTTGCTGAAAAGCTGTTTTCTGGGAGTGTAGTGCTTAAGCTTTGATCTTTTGGTTTTGAAGGTTTTCAGTCCGTCTGTCCCTTTTTCCAAAGGCGTGAGTTCATCTGGGTGTACTTCAACGCATTCTAAAGTGGGATCTCCCGGATTATCCTGAAGAATCATGAGTACTTCTCCGCATTTTTTTTTCCCCTTTGAGGATGCGGTTTCCTTCACAAAGTCACCTATTTCAATTTCCCTTTTTTTCTTTTTCTTTGAGGATATGCTCATTCCCTAACTTATTTCATGGATCCTGTTTCAGCGAGTCTTTTTTCTCTGCAATCATTACAAATGCAGAATTTCCCATGACCGTAGTCGCCAGGACTTGGCAATTCCTCGAAGAGGGGGCTTGGTAAGGAATTTGTACTTTGAATAACTCTCGTTGTTGCATTCTGCATTTGTTGACTCTCAGACAACATAGCCCTTCTTTTCTTCTCTGCTTCAAACCATTCCCTTTGTTTTTTCCTCATCTCAAAAAGAAAAGCAACTCCTTGTTTGAAATCGGTTTGATTCATTGTGATGGTTGCTCTTAATTTTGAGCCCACTGCGGGAGAAATGGTGAGAATGCCATCCTTTTCTCCCAAGACCACTACTTCTTTTCCCTCCTCCAACAAGCTAGAAGCAAGTTGTGATCCATCCGAAGAAAAGAGCTTGAAGGTCACCGGAGATTGAATACGAACGGATTTCAAAGGAAAGACGGACTTTGGTATTCGTTTCCAGTTTTGAACAGCACTTAGAAGTTCATCGCTGAAAGGAGGCATTTTAGGAGTTGTCTGTAATTTAGGTTGTGTCTCTTTTTGCTCCTCTTGTATTTTTTTTGGCTTCATTGCTTGCGGTAGAGGCAACATAGACAAATCATCCGACTCATCCTCGGCAACTGAAGTCAATTCGGGAGGAATCTCCGGAGGAATTTGTTTTGCTTGAGTAACGTTTTCCTCAATACTTTCGGTTGATAACTGTTGCTCGCATGAAATTAAGAGACAGAGGATTAGAGACAAAAAAACATTTCGAGAACTCATTACAAAATCTCATTGGAATGAACTCTTTTAGGCAAGTACATATGAAAGATATTTGATGCTGCTTGCATAAAGGCGTATGAAGATCTCAAGTCATGTCTCTTAAGTTCATATCAATAATCTTTCTTCTTAATTTTATATTCTTACTCTTTGTAACGGTACACTCGTACTATTTTTCAGAGGGCCGAGCTTTTTCCTTGATTGATTTGATGCTTGTTGCTCTTGCAGTTCTAAATTTTTTGGTATTTTTGATACTTTTTAAAAACGGTTTCCATTCTTCATCCATTTCAGAAAGCAATGAATCTGAAATCAACGAAGAGATTATGAGTGACTTGGAAAGGGAATTAAAAAGAAGAAGAGAGAAGGAAAAATTGGAACGCAATTAGATGATTTATAAATATCGGGACAAACCGCTGCCAACCAATGGATTACCTCCTGGCATTCCCTATATAATTGCCAATGAGGCAGCAGAGAGATTTTCTTTCTACGGCATGAGGAGCGTTTTACTCGCCTTCATGACGGTACATTTGGTGCAACCTGACGGCACGCCTAATTGTTTTGGAGAGAAGGAAGCAGAGGCTTGGATCCATTTGTTTGTAGGTTCCGCTTATTTCTTTCCTCTTTTAGGAGGATTGCTTGCAGATGCGTTCTTGGGAAAATACAAGACCATTCTTACATTGTCTTTTTTTTATTGTCTGGGGCATGGTTGTCTTGCGTTGATGGGAATCGTTGGTGAAACCAGAGCTTGGCTACTGCTTGGTTTGTTTTTAATTGCCTTGGGATCAGGAGGTATAAAACCATGCGTTTCTTCTCATGTGGGAGATCAGTTCAATCAGAAAAACAAAGTCTTATTATCCAAAATCTTCGGTTGGTTTTATTTCTCAATCAATCTAGGAGCATTTGCTTCCGGACTGCTTACTCCTTTTTTACTGGAAGCGAGAAGAGAGGTCGGAACCATTGGGAATTCAATATATCCTTATGTTCGCTTCTTAGTTGGCTCAAAGGATTACGGGGAAGTCATCTTTGGTTCTCACTTCGCTTTTGGATTGCCTGGATTGCTTATGGGCATGGCAACTTTCTTTTTCTGGCTTGGGAGGAAGGACTTTGCTCATATTCCCCCACGGGGAAAGGAGTACTTCAAAGAGACTTTTTCAGGAGAGAATCTCAAAGTCATCGGGCGTTTAAGTTTGATTTTTTCTTTTGTAGTAATTTTTTGGGCCCTTTTCGATCAGATAGGAACCTTGTGGCAAATTCAAGCTAGAAGCCTGAATCGAGTGATTCCTGATGGGTTCCCCTTGTTTGGAGGAGTGGAAATGCTGGCTGCTCAAGTTTCAGCCATCTGGAATCCCTTGTTTATACTTATTCTGATTCCTATCTTTTCCTATTTCATCTATCCCTTTGTTGAAGGATTTGTTCCCTTAAGCCCATTGCGGAAGATCGGAACAGGACTATGGGTGATGGGTATTTCCTTCATTGTCGTTTCACTCATTCAGGAACAATTGGATGCAGGCAGAGAAATCAGTGTTTTTTGGCAGATATTTGCGTGTTTCATCCTTACTGCTTCCGAGGTTATGGTTTCGGTGACAAGTCTTGAATTTGCTTACGCACAAGCCCCAAAGAGTATGAAATCCATGGTTATGGCACTTTATCTTCTTACCGTATCGCTTGGCAACTACTTGACTTCTGCAGTTAAATTCTTGATCGCAAGAGAAGATGGATCGTCACGCCTTCCCGGAGCGCAAGAATTTTGGTTTTGGACAATTCTTGTTTTTCTTACAGCGTTTGTGTTTTTATTTGCGGCTAAGAAATACAAATCCCAAGACCATTTTCACCAATAAAAGTCACTTCATTCTATCAATGAATTCTGATTTGCTTGATTTTTGAGCAACCCTCCAACTTTTGTATTTTTTGAAGGATTTGCTTTTTCATGAATGTAAGCTCCTGTTTAACAGGACCGCTCGAAGATAAAATAATCAAAATCGAATAACTTTCGCTAAGCTTTTCTGGGGCGCATTTTCCAGAGAGTTTACGACCAACGATTTTCTGCCAATTTTCTGAAATTCTCTTTTCTAAAGTAATTTCAGTACCAAACCCCCAACATTCCCAGGTTTTTTCAACAATATCAGAAATCTTCTGAGGTAATGCGGTTCTGGATGGGTCTTCGCTTACAGGCAATTGAAGAAAGTTGGCAATAAGTTCTCTTTCGCGGTGAAGTTTTTTCATGAAAATGAGTAATTAATTACTTTTTAGTTAAGAAATAACTTCTTTCCTTTATCATACGCCGTGCTATGTGTGATGTTTGTAAAAGATGGTTTCAGGAAATTAACTTTGAATTAAGTAAATGATTATCAAGCCTAAAATAAAAGGGTTCTTTTGCATAACCGCACATCCGCATGGTTGTCTTGAAAATGTAAGGGATCAAGTTGAATTCTCATTAAAGCATAAACTAGGATTAGGTGTTGGCCCGAAACGGGTGCTCGTCCTGGGAGCATCAACTGGTTATGGATTGTCGAGCCGGATCACCGCAGCCTTTTCAGCCGGTGCAGAGACATTGGGGGTTTATCTTGAGAGACCACCGGTTAATGAGAGAACCGGTAGTGCCGGGTTTTACAATTCACTAGCTTTTTCAAAGTTGGCTGAGGAAAAAGGAATTAATACGGTTGAGGTTAATGGTGATGCCTTTTCAGTAGAATGCAAGAGACAGGTGGTTGAAGAAGCAAAAAAAATGGGTGGTCAATTTGATCTGATTGTTTACAGCCTCGCATCACCCCGCCGAACCGATCCATCTGACGGGAAAACTTACAAAGCCTGTTTGAAGCCCATTGGATCCGTATACAAGAACAAAACTTTGGATACGGATCGAGAGGTGGTAAAAGAAATTTTGATTGAACCAGCCTCGGAAGAGGAGATTTCAAGTACTCAAAAAGTAATGGGGGGTGAAGACTGGTTGATATGGACTGAACTCTTGATCAAGGAAGACCTTCTTGCCCATGGTTGTATGAATCTCTCCTATTCTTATATAGGTCCGGAGGTTACCCGACCCATTTATCGAAATGGAACGATAGGTAAAGCTAAGGAGCATTTAGAATCAACTTCTCAAATAATTCGTAAGATGATGCTTGAATCGTGTTCCGGCAATGCCTTCGTTTCTGTTAATAAAGCATTGGTTACCCAAGCAAGTTCAGCCATTCCGGTTGTACCTCTTTATGTCTCCATTCTTTATAAGATAATGAGGGAAATGAACGTGCACGAAGGATGTATTGAGCAAATTTCGAGGCTTTTTCGTGAAAAAGTATTCGCAGGAGAGGTCATACCTGTAGACCACTTTAACAGAATCAGATTGGATGATTTGGAAATGAACCCAGACATACAAAATAAAATAATGGATCTATGGCCCAAGATAAATTCTGAAAACCTGAGGGTACTTACCAATTTCGACGAGTATCAAAAAGAGTTTCTCAAGTTATTTGGATTCGGTCACGAAAAAATCGATTATTCGAAAGAAGTCAATTTGCAAAATCCATTTTAATGCTTCACTACGATAAATAAGAGGGGAGAATTTTTTGACTTCACTCCCTCAAATTCTCTAGATGACCACTTCTCGTTCTCAATCATTTCTCGAATAGCATCGGTTTCCTCATTACCTCCATGATGTCCGCGGTAACAAAGAATGGATAAAACGCCGCATTGCATCAACCATTGATAAGAAAGATTCAGGGCTTTGAGTGTACTTTTCTTTTGAGTGATGATATCCTTATCACTTCCTGGTAGAAAACCTAAGTTGAAAACCACTGCTTTTAAATTTCCACGGATGGATTCCGAAAGATGGAAATCAAAAATCGAATGGCAGCTTCTGAAAAGTTTAACCCGGTGAAGCAAATTGTTTTTTTCAAGGATAAGTCGGGTTTGCTCAATGGCCAAGTTTTGAATGTCGAATCCATAAACCCTGCCTTTGTCACCAACCAAGTCAGCCAGCTTTATGGTATCCTTTCCATTTCCTACGGTGGCATCCAAAACCGTATCCCCAGCATGAACTTTTTCTTCAAGAGCAAGGTGAACTTGATCGACCAGTTTGACTTTCCTTTTTAAAATCATGAGGTTCAATCGTCAAAACGATTGAGGCAAACCTCTTTTGGTAATTTAACGCCTCGCAAAACGAAGTTAGTCATTTGCTCTGCGTAATAAGCAATGGTAGTTGCTCCACGCGATCCGAAACCATTGAAAAGGAAATATCTGCTGTTTTTTGGGTGTATTCCCATAATAGGAGACCTGTCTTTGGTTGATGAACGAACTCCACTTGAATGTCCACAGACTTCATATTGATCAATCTTAAGAAAAGAAAGGTTTTGAAGGATCGTTCGCCTGCCGGATTCAGTCGGTCCACAGTCCATGTTGTCGTGTTTCCAAGTTGATCCGGTAATTCCAAACTTGTCATCATCAGGGCAAAACCAAGTCCCGTTGCTCACTGGGTCCAGAGTTGGTCCTTTAAGCCTCAAAATTTCCCCCTGAGCGGGAGAAAAGGGTAAGAAATTAAAAAATGGATTTTGCATCACACGATGACCTTCGCAAAAAACGACTTTTTCGGCATTTTTCCACTCGGACTCATCAAAAGATCCATCGATCCACGATTTTCGTTTTTTCAGAATTTGTTTCGAGTAGGAAATGAATTTAGGGATCAGCAATCGAAAGGCCTTGGTCAAACCTGCGCCAAAAGGTGCAAACAGATCCATGGATTCCAGTTTTTTTTCCGATTCTTCGCCAAGCATGTAAGAGGAGTTTTCATCCATCATTGACTTTGAACGCCATCTGTTTCGCTGTTCAGCCGAGATAAAGATTCTTCTCAAAGTTAATTCTTCATAAAAACTTTTTCCACAATTCAATTCAATGAATCGGTGGAAATTAAGATTTGCTTCGAGGCAAGAAGAGAGTTGTGGGGGACAATTGAGCTTCGGCCCCAAAAAAGGATTTACCAAGCCAGCAGCGACTCCACTGGCTGAGTGAGGCAGATTTCCATCGACAACCAGAACAGGTTGACCAATTTTGAGCAGAAATTGTGACAATGTTGCCCCGGCAAGACCATGCCCTACTATCACTACTTCTTTCAATTTATTAATTATAAGACTTTAATCTATTTGCAGGCAAAAAAAATTGATGAGAGATTGTGAAAAATGAAATTCAAGCAAAGACTCCTTGTGCTGTTTACAATAGTTATTTTGTTTTTTGCTTTTTTGATGCTTAAGGAAGAGAAAATAGATAATTACCAAAAATCAACAGGTAATCTCTCAAATGTCTACGAAAGCTTGCAGAAAGATTACAAAGTTGGAGATGAATCGCCTAGCACTAATGATCTTACCTTCGATTTCAGCTATCTTCTTGAGGAAGGTCATTTGAATACTTTGAACTTAAGTGATTTGACGATGGGCTTTTCTTCTTTTGGTAGCGTTCGAAAAATTATTGATTCCGCACAATCTATGGGTATTGAAGTGCTGGAAACCATACCAGAACTTGCAAGCCTAAGATTTAGGGTAGTTGACTTACCCAAAGCGATGGAATCTTTTGCTCACATGGAAGAAGGTTTCGAACTTTCGCAAAATTACAAGATTCGACTCCCTTCCTTGCCCGAACCAAAATTAGTTTTTGCGGAAAAGGGTTTTGGCGATGACGCAATGAATTGGTTAGGTGTTCCCCGGGAGAGATCAACATGGGGCAAAGATATTAAGGTCGCAATTTTGGATTCAGGAGTTGATGCCGAGCACCCTCTTCTTGAAAAGGCATTAATTGAAAGAGTTCAATTGGTGAATCAAGAAGAAGTCGTCTTCAAAGGTCACGGTACTGCAATTGCTTCAATTATAGGAGGCCGATCTACTGATTTTGCAGGTATTGCTCCCTCAACTTCGCTTTTATCCATCGAAGTATTGGATCAATTTGGAGAAGGGAGTTCCTTTACCGTGGCCAAGGGGATTATTGAAGCAGTCAACCGGGGAGCCAAGGTGATAAACCTCAGTTTGGGTGGAGAGATTCATAGTACGGTTCTTCAACAAGCGGTAACTCATGCTATTGAGAACGGATCCATCCTAGTCGCAGCGGTAGGAAATCAAGGTCGGGCTCAAGTTACCTATCCAGCGAGTTATGAAGGAGTGGTAGGGGTAGGTTCAGTTGATAGGCTGGGTCGTTCATCATCTTTTTCCAATTCTGGCAAAGAGGTTGATTTAGCCGCCCCTGGTGTGATGGTGAAAGCGGCATGGGAAAAAGATGAAATGGTTTCATTCAGCGGCACTTCCGCCTCAACTGCATTTGTTTCCGGTGCCATGGCTGCTCTTTTGTCCGAATATCCAAATCTCGAGGAGAATCAAATCATAGATTTGGTCTATGACTATTCAAATGAAGCTGAAAAACCTGGCTTCGATCCTTGGACGGGACATGGAATTCTGAACATTGGGAGAATAATTATGCGAAACCAAGAAAGTTTTGCTGATGCTGCAATCGTAGGCTACTACTTTGACCCCAAAGATTTAGGAGGAGCAGGAACAACCCCTTTTCTGGTTACTATTCAAAATCAAGGCAATCGATGGTTGAACAACATGAGACTCTCTGTTGATTATAATGGTATGAACAGGAACTACTTGTTTAATAACCTAAGCCCGGGTGAGACAAGAAGTGAAAGATTATATCTCAACGACCTGAATCGAGGTCAACCCATAGAAATCATTTCTACTTTAAGCTTAGATGGAGGTGATGATCAAAATTTACGAAACAACATAAGAGAAAGCATCATTACACTACCTGCGCTGGATTGAACTCAACCAATTAGATCAAGCGGCGTCTCGGTCACTTCTTTCTATGGTGGTTATCTTAGCTTTGCACTTCGCCTTGACGACCCCTGCATTAATGACGACTTGAACCGGAAGATCTATGTCTGGCAGATCATACATTACGTCCAACATGATTCTTTCCATTATCGATCGAAGAGCCCTGGCACCGGTCTTCATCTCAAGAGCTTGTTCGGCAACTGCGATAACTGCTTCGCGAGTGAATCTCAGTTCCGCACCTTCCATCATAAACAACTTCTTGTATTGCTTCAGGAGGCAATTTTTGGTGTTTTTCAAAATGTTGACCAGTTCCTCTCGAGTGAGTTCCTCAAGAACGGAGACTACAGGCAACCTACCGATGAATTCAGGAATTAAACCATATTTGACTAGATCTTCAGGTCTTACCTGACCAATCAGTTCGTTTGGCTTCTTTGGATAATCGGCGGTATATCCGACCATGCGGCTACCAGTCCTTTGTTCTATGATTTGATCTAAATCCGTGAAAGCCCCTCCACATATGAACAAGATGTTGGAAGTATCCAATTGAATGTATTCTTGATTTGGATGTTTTCTACCACCTTGGGGAGGAACATTGCAGATGGTTCCCTCTAGTATTTTGAGCAGCGCTTGCTGAACTCCTTCCCCGGAAACATCCCTAGTTATCGAAACATTATCGGTTTTTCGACCAATTTTGTCAATTTCATCAACGTAAATAATACCACATTCGGCTTTCTCAACATTTTGATCTGCCGCCTGAAGAAGTCGTAGTATAATGTTTTCAACATCATCACCAACATATCCTGCTTCCGTCAGAGTCGTCGCATCTGCAATTGCAAACGGAACATCCAGCATCTTCGCAAGTGTACGAGCTACATAGGTTTTACCACTTCCGGTGGGACCAATGAGCAAGACATTACTCTTTTCGATTTCAACTTCTTTCAAGTCTTCAGACATAAAACCTGATTTTTCATGATCGTTCAAACCAAGTTCAGCGGATAATCTCTTATAATGATTGTGGACGGCTACGGACAATACTTTCTTTGCATGTTCTTGTCCAATAACGTGAAGGTCCAAAAAACTTTTGATTGCTTGGGGTTTCTGTAAATTAAAATTTAATTTTTCAGCATTTTTGATCGCACTGCTATCTTTCCCTCCGAGTTCTCGGTCAATGATGGTTTTGCAAACCCGAACGCAGGAGTCACAGATGAAAACACCTGCGGGACCGGCGATCATTTTTTTTACCTCGCCCTGAGGTTTTCCGCAAAAAGAGCAGAAATTTATCTTGGTGGGCTTTGCCATGATTGAAAATTCAGGAGGGCTTTTTGGAAATCACTTCATCCACCAATCCGTAATCTCTTGCCTCATTAGCGGACATGTAGTAGTCACGATCCGAATCCTTCTCAAGTTGCTCAATTTTTTTGCCACTGTGTTCAGAAAGTATTTGATTGATGGTGTGTCTCCAACGGAGAATTTCCTTCGCTGCGATGGAGATGTCAGAGGTTTGGCCACCGGCACCACCACTCGGTTGATGGATCATAACGCGACTGTTAGGCAATGCATATCTTTTTCCTGGAGTACCTGCGGCAAGAAGTACGGTGCTCATACTTGCAGCCATACCGATGCAATAAGTAACTACATCACACTGCATGAAATTGAGGGTATCGTAAATGGCCATGCCGTCCGACACGCTTCCCCCAGGAGAGTTGATATAAACATGAATGTCCTTCTTAGGATCTTCCATTTGCAAGAATAGTAGCTGAGCAATGATTGAATTGGCGACATAGTCGTCGATTGGCGTACCGATGAAAACAATGCGGTCTCTCAGCAATCGGCTGTAAATGTCCCAAGCCCTCTCTTGGCGTCCCTCTCTTTCATAAACGTAAGGTAGTGGTAAGTATGCTCCCATGTCTAATTATTGTTGATCATCTCTTTTAATTTCACAAACGGAAACCTTTGCTTTGGAAGTGATGAATTCAAGTGTTTTGTCATAAAGTACGTCTTGTTTGAGTCGATTCAATTTTCCGCGGTCTTTGGTCAGATCTTTAATGTAGACCGAAGGATCGATTCTTTGCATCATCGCTTCTTGTGTTGCTGCTTGAGCCAAATCCTCATTGGAAACCTCAATTTTTTCTAATTCCGCAATTTTACTCAAGGTAATCGTAAGTTTTACCCTAGCTTGACCTTGTTTTTGGGCCTGCGTCCACATCTCTTCTCTATTATCCTCAATTTCCTTTTGTTTGGCTCCTTTCTGGATAGCTCGCTGGGCATGGTTCTGAAATGTGATTTTTGATTCATCTTCAACAGCTTGTTGAGGCAGGGGGAAATCCGGACACTCTAAAATTTTTTGGGTTACCTGTCTTCGCTTTTCATTCGAATTCTCTCTTTCTTTGCGACTTTTCAGATCTTGATCGATCTTGTCCTTGAGTTCCTCTATGGAATCAACCTTAAGGGTCTTCAGGAATGTTTCGTCAAGTTCGGGAGATTTTTTTTCTCTTACTTCATGAGCCGTCAAAGAATAGCGGACTGATTTTCCCGCCAATGGTTTGATTTCAAAGTCTTCTTCAAAGAGGGATATCAATTCCTTAGTTTCGTTGGCCTTCATGCCCACTAGGCCTTGGGCAATGTCATCAACTCCCAGACCCTTTGATTGACCTGCCTCTTCCCATGTATTGGATTGTTTTCCATAAATTGGTTTGTCAGGAAGAATTTCGGCTACGGGTTTTTCATCCAAAAAGCCCTCATAAGAACATTTTACGAAGTCTCCATGAACAATCTCTCGGCTAACTTCTTCGTACGAGGCCCTCTGATCTCGAAGTGAATCGATTTCCTTGGTAATATCATCATCAGTCACTTCAGTTGAATTTACGGTCAATTCGAACTCTTCATAATTAGGCAAGTCAAATTCAGGAAAGATATCTATTGTGATCTCAACCGTGGTGGAGGAATCGATTTTGATATCACCAGGTTCGACCTTGACAACGGAATGAACATTCAAGTCTTCATGATCCATGGTGGCATCGTAGGCGTCGGAAGTAACTTTACGAGTCAGTTCCCCATCAAGTTCCTTGGCATACCTTTTGCGGATAACTGAAAGGGGAGCTTTGCCCTTTCGAAATCCAGGTATGCTTGCCTGCTGGGAAAAAACTTTGCAGGTCTGATTTTCCATCCGGGCCAGCTCATCGGATTCGAAGGTGATGAGTACAACTCTGCGGGTTGAACCCGTTTCCTTGATCTCAAGATTCACTTATGCGTAAGTGGTTAAAATTCATGTATTAATGTTTATTTGCCCGTTACATAATTGGAATTGTTCCAAAGGAATATCAAAGCAAAGAAAGCTGCCATGGTCAATGAGATTAGACGATCTCATTGAATTACCTCTGAGGCTCCCACGGAATGAGTCGAACCTCAACCAATCCTGAGTTTTCCATTGAAATTCTCTCAAAGGTTTTCTTGAGATATTTGGGCGAGAATTGCTTGGTTTGAATAATTAATTCATTCGTTAGGGAATTTTCTCCAATTATCCTGAATTCCTCATTTCCGATGTAAGCTTCAAATTCGTTCCTAGTCATTGATTCGTATAGCTTTGCGTAAAACTCAGAAGCTCTGAAAAACGATAGTTTCGAGGAGTTGTTCTCCGTAAACTCCTCAGCAAGAATAAAAAGTCTTTCTGAACGAAAAGAGCCAGCTGTTTCCAATACCCAACTTTTTGATGACATAGGATTAAGGTGTGATTGGTTGAAGTCGAAATGAACCACGATCCCCTGCGGTATCCAATCAAGAACTCTGGGAGGGAGGGGGGGGAACGCTTTTTCATCGAATGCAGTAAAGCCGGATTGGTAATTGCCTGGTCGCCCTTGTAATTGCTTTTCCTTTTCGAAAAGAGCATATCTTACGAGAACGGTTGAAAAAACAATTCCAATTGTCATTCCAACCCAAATTGAAATTCTTCTTTCGCTTTTAGTTATGGTCATTTCTCGGCAAACTAGGCTTGGCGTAACTTGGTGGTATGCGATAGGGATAAAGAATGCTCAAGACAAGCGTAGAAATCCGAGTGCGTTACCAAGAGACCGATCAGATGGGAATTGTTCATCACGCCAATTACTTCATTTGGTTTGAATCTGCTAGGATTACACTGCTCGACTTGATTGGTTATCCTTACATCGAATTGGAAAGGGAGGGATATTTTTTGCCGGTATTAAGTTGCCGGTCCAATTTTCTTCTTCCCGCACGCTTTGATGATCAACTGGAAATAGGAATTGAATTCCATAATCCTTCAAGGGTCAGGTTTGAAGCAAATTATAAAGTAATCAGAAAAAACGAAACTCTCGCCACAGGAAGGACTATCCATGCTTTCGTATCAAACGAAGGAAAAATCATTCGCCCTCCTCAAAAGTTCCTCGACAGAATAAATACTTTCACTTCTTAAAAGGAAGTTTTGAAAGGTCAAAGGTGAATTAACTTAAGTTTTCTTTGTATTTTTTTGAAATGATCCAAAATCAAATTTGCTAGGAAATCCATGGAATTGCCGTCTGTGGGGATTACTTGGTGAGCCTTCAAGTATCGATCTCGTCTATTTCTGATCAATTTTTTGATTTCATTCAACGGATCTTCCACTGCAATCAATGGACGATCGGTATTAGAATAGGTTCTTTCGAAGATAGTTTGGGGTTCAGCCCACAAACAAACCACAAATCCAAGACTTTTAATTTTTTCAAGAATGCCCCTCTGCATGCATAAGCCGCCTCCACAGGAAATGATGGAGTCATTTTTCGGGTGTCCTTTCTCAACGAAGGATTTCTCAAGTTTCCTGAAGTAAGATTCTCCTTTTGATCTGAAGATTTCATTAATCGTTAATCCAGTGCTTTTTTCGATTTCCTCGTCGGAATCGAAGAATTGCAGCCCACTTTTTTGAGCAATGATTTGACCTACGGAAGTTTTACCAGTTGCCATCATCCCAATTAAATAAAGATTCATTTCATTTATAACTACGCCATATCCCCATATACGCTTTCGTTCATAAGAGCTTGCGAAGGTATGTCACAATGAAGATAATGAATCAATGAATAATGATTCAATAGTAGTTACCGTAAAGGGTGTGATGCCGACTTCAAACGGTTGCGCTATATTCTTAGGTAATGATCAAAAGACCTTTGTGATCTATGTCGATCCAGGGATCGGCAATGCCATAAATATGACTATTAATCAGGTTAAGAAAGAGCGACCTCTTACTCACGATCTCATTGGACTCATCTTGAAGGGAATGGAAACGAAGATCGAACGAGTACTGATAAACGACGTTGAAGAAGGCACTTTCTTTGCTCGGATCATTCTCCAGATGGAAAATGAACTTGGAAAAAAAATCGTTGAATTGGATGCTAGACCCAGTGACTCCATTGTATTAGCTCTGCAGATGAAGCAACCGATACATGTTTCGAGTAAGGTCTTGGAGAACGTAGAAGACATGTCGGAAATACTTGAGAGAATCCTTCGAAAGCAGGATTAAAAATTCCAGAGATTCCAATCTGTGATTGCGAACTCAATTGGATCGCCTCTCGTTTCGAAGTCAACAAAGTATGTTTGTCCCCTGAAGACGGCACTTGCTCCCATGCAAGACGTAACTGGGCTGCCTTTCATGAAAGTTATTGCAAGCAGGGGAGCGCCAGACTTTTTTTTTACTGAATTTTTTCGTGTTCACTCAAACTCTCGGTTGAATGAGGAAATTCTTCGTTCCATAACGGAAAATACTTCGGGTAGACCAGTTGTTGCCCAATTGATAGGAGAAAACTTGATTGATTTGACCCGTACCGTGAAGGACTTGTCCAAATATCCGATTTTCGGCATTGATCTGAATCTTGGGTGTCCCGCTCCCAGGGTATACAAGAAAAACGTTGGTGGCGGATTACTGAGGAATCCTGACAAAATTGATTCCATTCTTAGGCGCTTGCGTGAAGAATTCGGCGGATCTCTAAGCGTAAAAATGCGTTATGGTTTTGAGGATGATCGAAACTTCGATCGGATTCTTTCCATTTTGAAATCCCGAAAAGTAGACATGGTCAGCTTGCATGCCAGAACGGTTTTGGGTGGCTATCGTACAAAACCGGAATATGGATATGTTAAAAAGGCTTCTTCATTTTTGGAATGCCCGGTTTTTCTGAATGGAAATGTTCAAACCCATGAGGAAGCATTTGAATTGGTCAATTCGACTGGTGCCTCAGGTGCCATGATAGGAAGAGCGGCAATCCGAAATCCATGGATTTTCCGCCAAATTCGTGAGCAAACAACAAATGCAAAAGTGTTTAATCCAAAATTAAAGGATGTTTTTGAATATGTGTCGGAACTCTATGAGATGTTGAAAAATTCCAACGCGAATGAATCAAATACGGTTGCTAGAATCAAAAAATTTCTAAATTTCGTAGGTTTGTCGATTGATCAGGAAGGAAAATTTCTTTTTTACATGCGAAGAGCAAAGAATCGTAAGGAACTCTTTTTTGTCTTCGAGGAATTCTTGTTGGAAAAGGGAAAAGGAGAATGTTTCTTTTCAAACCGACCCTTCGAAGGGTTACTTGCTCGTCCAAGTTGTGAATCCTAGCTGTTTTGATCAATTTTCATTCAATTAGGCTTGGACTTGGTCTTTGGTTGAAGAATTGGTGGTTCGCTTTGGTGTGCTCCTTTGGCTCTTATTTTTTGCTTTTTCTCTCACAGCCTCCTCAACAGATGCCAGAAGCCGCCTATTTCTTTCTTTTGCCTACTTTCCTCTGGTTTTTGTCAAAGCCAAGTTCTTTCAAGGTTCTGATTGCCTTTCTAATAAGTGGTTGGGTCTACAACATTGTTTTGGTTGGGTGGATGAGGCATGTAAGTTTTGGAGGGATGTTTTTAGCCACATTGCTTATGTCTTTTTACCAAATTCCTTGGTTCTTGTTGGCAAGCAAATGGGTTCCGATGGCAGTCAAGAGAAACTTTTTTGGAAGGATGTCGGCTATCTTTGGCCTCGCATCTTTTTGGGTTTTGCTTGAATGGTCGAGATGCCAGTTCACCCTTGGGTTTCCCTGGTGTCCCTTGTCGGCAAGTCAATGTGAACGACCTGCAATCCTACAGGCGGTTCCCTATGTGGGCGCATGGGGCGTTTCTTTTTTTCTATTGGTTTTCAATTTGTGCCTTGCATCCTACCTGCATCATTTGCTGATTCGGAGAAGAAAAAAACAATCCACATTCAGATCATTCTGCCCGGATTTGTACATCGGCATGTCTGTCTTTCTCCTAATGCTCTTGCCTCTTTTGGTAATCGCTCCAAAGGATGATGATTTTGCAAAGGATCGAAGAATCAGAGTTGGTATTTGCCAACCGTATTTAAAGCAAAAATGGGAACAAAATGCAGTCCAACTCCATAAAAACTCTTTGATCAGACAAACCAAATTTCTTGGTATACTCGATCCGGATTTGATTGTCTGGCCCGAAGCATCGACTCCTTATGCATTGAACTTGGATCGGCTATGGGTGGAAGAGTTATCCAAACAAGTAGATACCCCTCTTTTGGTTGGTGCCGTGATCAAAGAAGACGAAGCATCTTACAATGCCGTATCCTTAGTTTCACCCTCTCGAGGACTCAATCCCGAATTTTACGCAAAGCAAATTCTTGTGCCTTTCGGGGAGTATGTGCCGTTTCCTTTTAATTGGATTCCAGGACTAAGGAAATTGGTGGGTCCCGTGGGAGATTTCAAAGCCGGAGAATCATCTTTTGTTTTTGAAATTAGATACGGTGAAAAAGATTCACAAAAAATGCGTATTGGTTCTCTGATTTGTTATGAAGATATCTTTCCAAGACTCTCCCGTGAGGTGGCTTTGCGAGATCTGGATTTCCTTTTCGTGACTACTAACGACTCTTGGTTTGGTGAAGAAGGTTGCGCTGAGCAGCACGCGGCTCATTCAATTCTCAGGGCTTTGGAAATCGGAATTCCCGTACTTAGATGCGGGAATGCTGGATGGTCAGGTCTGATCGATAAGACAGGTCGCGTCAGAAAGGTTTTGACGGATGATTCGGGAAGCATCTATTTCGAAGGCGGATCAACTGTGGAATTGCACATTGAATCCGCTGCAAAAACTACCTATCTTTCACACGGAGATTATTTTGTAGTAATCTGTTTCTTTGTGTTTGCTCTGAGTTGGCTAATGTCTCGAATTAGAATGGAGAAATCAGTTGTTTCCTGATATCCGAGAGCTCACTTCCGTTGATTCATTCGCGACGGAAAAGGTTGGTAGACCTGAATCGAAGAATTGATATTTTAGCTTAAGGTTTTACCAATTACTTTAAGAAGATGATGTTTTTTTTGAAGCGGAGCCAACCAACCCCTCTCCAAATCACGATTAACTTGGATGTTGGTTTTTAAGAACTTGGATTTGTCCAACCAAGTGGAAAATGCATCTTTGATTTCATCATCAATTCGTTTTCTTAAAAAAATAGGGCTCGCATAGGTTGCATAAATTGTGATGCATTTGATTAATTAAAACTGATAAAAGAATCATCTCGACTATGAATTAGTTAATTGAAGTTCTAATTTATCATCTGAATTCTTCATCGAACGCTTAAGCAAAATTTAAAAATATCTTTAATTTTACTATGAAGTGGATAAAAGATTGGGTAAATGTTATGCAATGGAATTGTTTTTCGAAAAGACATAACAAGTCAGGCTGATGTCAAATGAGTGTTTGATCTGAACATGCACCAGGTATTTCGAATGGAAACAAACTTACTATATTCTTGCCATTTTTTCCTCTTAGTTCATTTCAATGAATGCACATTGCATTCACGCACACTCAAACACAAAATATGTCTACAAAAATTGGAATAAATGGATTCGGCCGCATTGGTCGATTAGTCTTTCGCGCCCTTGTTGACCAAGGATTGCTCGGCAAGGAATTTGAAGTGGTTGCCATCAACGATTTGGTACCCTCAAGCAATCTTGCCTATCTTCTTAAATATGACTCCACTCAAGGGCGCTTCACTGGTACCGTGGATGCTCCATCGGATGACTCACTTGTGGTCAATGGTTGTAAAATAAAGTGTCTTGCTTCGCGTGAAGGGCCTGCCGCTCTGCCCTGGGGTGAACTTGGAGTTGATGTCGTAATTGAGTCAACAGGACTTTTTGTTCAAAAAGAAAAGGCGGCTGGGCATTTGGAAGCCGGTGCCAAAAAAGTAATTATCTCGGCTCCAGCCAAGGGTGATGTTCGTACCATTGTACTTGGTGTTAATGATGACCAACTTGGTTCCGAAGATCACATTGTCTCCAATGCTTCCTGCACAACCAATTGCTTGGCGCCGATTGTGAAAGTAATGCTTGAAAATTTTGGAATTGTAGAGGGTCTTATGACCACGGTTCATAGTTACACTGCGACACAAAAACCCGTCGATGGTCCATCCATTAAGGATTGGAAGGGAGGTAGGGGTGCAGCCATCAACATCATTCCCTCAACCACTGGAGCGGCTAAAGCGGTTGGTTTGGTTCTGCCAGAGGTTCAGGGAAAGCTCACAGGTATGGCGTTCCGCGTACCGACCCCGACGGTTTCTGCGGTGGATTTGACTTTGAAGACCGAGAAATCAACTTCCTACGAAGAAATTTGCACGAAAATGAAGGATGCATCGCTTGGAGCTTTACAAGGCATCTTGGAATACACCGAAGACGAAGTCGTTTCCTCTGATTTCATACATTGCCCAGCCTCTTCCATTTTTGACGCAGGTTCAGGAATTGCTTTGAGCGATACCTTTTTCAAGCTCGTTTCTTGGTATGACAACGAATGGGGTTACAGCAATCGCTGCGTTGATCTTCTCAAGAAAGTCGCCACCCACTTATAGATAACAACTTGCGATTCGTGTAAAGAAGTGTTTTTTGATGCTTCGCAACTCATAACCGAATATGTCTAGAATTAAGACAATCGACGACATTCCTGTAAGCGGCAAACGAGTTCTTGTGAGAGTGGATTTTAACGTTCCTCTTGATTCTGATGGTAAGGTTACCGATGACACCCGTATAAATGCTGCCCTTCCAACTATTCTTAAACTTCATCATCAAGGTGCTAAGGTCATTTTGGTCAGCCATCTCGGCAGACCCAAGGGCAGAAGAGTGGAATCCATGAGTTTGTCTCCAGTCGTTCCAATTTTGTCGGAAAAACTTTGTTTGCCAGTTCTTTTTCTTGACGATTGTGTGGGAGTGGAAGTGGAGGCTGCCTTATCTGGAATGTCGAACGGACAAATTGCACTGCTCGAAAACCTCAGATTTCATGCCGGTGAAACTGAAAACGACGTGGATTTTTCGCTTCAGTTGTCCAAGTTGGCGGAAGTGTTTGTCAATGATGCTTTTGGAACAGCCCATCGAGCGCACTCTTCCAACTTCGGAGTTGCGCAAATTCTTAAAGTAAAGGTTTCCGGATATCTTATTGAAAAAGAACTTGAGTTCTTAGGAAATAAGACACATTCACCTGAAAAACCCTTTATTGTCATCTTAGGTGGTGCTAAAGTAAGTGATAAAATCAAGGTTATTGACAAACTTATTGAAAAAGCCGACGCAATCATTATCGGTGGTGCCATGGCCTACACTTTCGCATTGGCTAAAGGCAAGAGGGTTGGCGACAGCTTGAGCGAGCCCGATAAAGTGAATTTAGCCAAGTCCGCTCTTTCCAAAGCAGATTCAAGAGGCGTTCGTTTTCTTCTCCCAGTAGATACCCTGGTGACTGATTCTTTGGACTTTAAATCAAAAAGCTTGGGACGCACCAAAGTAATTGAAGGAGATATTGCGGATGGTTGGGAGGGTGTGGACATCGGACCCAAAACTATTGAAAAATATACTCAGGAAGTTTCTGCCGCCCGTACTGTTTTGTGGAATGGACCAATGGGAGTTTTTGAAATTAATTCATCTAATAAAGGTACCTTTGCCATGGCTAGAGCAATTGCTGAAAGTGATGCCACTTCTATAATCGGGGGTGGAGACAGCGTAACTGCAATTAATAGGAGTGGCTATGGAGATGAAGTTACATTCATGAGTACTGGAGGTGGTGCTTCTTTGGAGTTTTTAGAGGGAAAGGAACTTCCCGGTGTATCAATTCTAGACAGAACTTAACTTGCCTTATCTCATGTTATGAACCGAAAAAATCTTATTGCCGGCAACTGGAAAATGAACAAAACTGCATCGGAAGCAGTTGATTTGGTCAAAGAGATCAGCTCCATGGTAGGAGGTCAGTCCACTGTACAAGTTTGCGTTTGTCCACCCTTTACTTCTCTGGCGAAAGTTTCGGAATTGGTCGAACAAAATGAGATAATGTTAGGCGCTCAGAATATGAGTGAAAAATCCGCTGGAGCTTTTACAGGAGAGATTTCTGCTGAAATGCTGCGGGATCTCTACGTCTCGTTTGTAATCCTCGGACATAGCGAAAGAAGGCAACTCTTTGGCGAAAGTAATTCTACTATCAATGCAAAGGTTTTGACTGCGGTAAACAACAATTTAAAACCGATTTATTGCATTGGAGAAACCTTGGAGGAAAGAGAGCAGGGAAGGATACTTGAGATTGTCGGTTCACAAGTCAGAGAAGGACTTGATTCATTCCCTATTCGTTCCGTGGAGCATCTTGTGATAGCTTACGAACCCGTTTGGGCAATTGGCACCGGAAAGACCGCCACCAATGAAATGGCTCAAGAAGTTCACTCGGAAATAAGAAACATTCTTGTTGAATTGTTTGGTCAAACTCCGGCATCCTCCATTCGCATTCTATATGGTGGATCAATGAAACCTGAAAACGCTGCTGGATTATTGGCTCAACCTGATGTGGATGGGGGTCTCATAGGTGGAGCTTCATTGACCTCGCGTTCTTTTTGTGGAATCGTAAAGAGTGCCTTGGAATTAAGTTAGCGTATAATCAAAACTTATTCGATCACAGAGTTTTCTTCCATTCCTGAATTACTTCTGAAGGATGAGTTTTTGTCTATATTCTAAGATAAGTTCTTAAGACAATTCCATCTTTGCATTGCAAGTATGAGTTTCTGTGAATACCTTGGTATGTATATCCCATAAATTTCTTCTCTCCATAAACTCCGAAGGCTTCCGAAATTTTCAAATCCGTGTCCAGAAGGAGTTGATATGGCAAACGATGTTTCTCTTTAAATTTTTGCCGTAATGGCAAAGATTCCTCCGAATCACCGAAGATGCTTATCTCCTCCTTTTGGAACAAATCGTAGAACTTTTTGAATCCACAGACCTCCCAAATTCACCCAAGGAGTGCTGTCTTTAGGGTAAAAGAAAATCAGATAAATTTTCCTAGCAAACTGGATTTTGAAACGATGGAACCAGAAACTTCGATAGTCTCAAAGTTGGGTACTTGCTTTCAAAAAAAGAAGTACATTAGTCATATTGAGAAGTAAAAGATGCAGTCCTACCCACCGAAGAAACAAGAGTCACATGTAGTTCATTTCGAACAAGATCAACTTGTTCACTGCGGATCTCTTTATCCGAACTCAATGACAATTTCACCATGCCGTCCCTATTCAGCACTCGGCGGACTTCAACGATAAAGTTGTTTGTAACACCTCTTTTTCCAACTCTGAGATCAACCGCTCGAGTCTTGGCAATCGTTTTCAAGTATCTGCGAAATGGAGCAGATTTATTCACTATTTCAGAAGATTGGCATCTCCAAATGAAACAAAAGGAAATGAAACATAATAAGTAATTTTTACTCTTAAATAGATATATAAATTAACTTTTGACTTTTGTAAAAAAGTCAACTCTCAATGAGTCAGACTATAGAGTGTGGAAAAATCGGGCATTGGGAAAAATGCATACGAAGAAGATGCCAAGATCCTATCGAAAGAATAAGACCTAATCGCATTGAGAAAGGATTGTTTTCGTGAAGAAATCGATGTCTCCTTTAAAATTTACCATGGAATCGAATTTCCATCTTCACCGATAAATGTTCCCGAATGGCAAAGATTAAGATCCTTAACTTTCTTTAGGAACATTTCGACCGACTCTTTTGTTTCATATTTGGCGTTTCTTCCGCCCATATCCGTCTTAACCCAACCCGGACTGATTGAAACGACCGTGATTCCTTGAGACTTCAAATCGATTGCAGCCTGTTTTGTAAGCATATTAAGTGCTGCTTTTGAGCATTGGTAAGCAATGGCACCACCTAATTGCGTGTCACCTCTTAATGAAATCGATCCCAAGCGAGAGGAGAGATTGATTACTATTGGGGTTGGGGACATACGAAGCGAAGAAATTGCAGACCTTAGGACCAAAAGTTGACCAACGAGATTGGTGGAATAAATGCGTTCAAGAGATGATTTTGTAATTGAATGAAAATCACTCCAATCCATAATACCTGCATTGTTAAAGAGAAGATCGATGACCGTCTTTTTCTGATGTAGCGAATGAAAACATCTTTGAATGGATGATTCAGAATTTACATTCATTTTTATAATCTCAAGGTGGTCATACTTTTGAGCCAATTTTTGCAATTTCATCGCTTTTTTTAGAACTCGGCAAGTTGCTATTACATGGCAACCCTCAGCAAGGCATTGTCTTGTGATTTCGAATCCAATTCCACGGTTTGCTCCTGTCACAAAAATAGATTTCACTGTGTGTTTAAAAGAGATTTTCTTAGATCCTTCAACATCTGAGATTCATTTTCTCTTTATTTCGTTCCATTTTTGAAGTTTGATCATCATGTTTAATGAAATTCAATAAACTTGGAAATTCGGATCTTTTGTTTTCAGAGATTGGCTTGGGAACCTGGGCAATTGGTGGTGGAGAATGGGGGATGGGTTGGGGAAATCAAAACCAAAAAGATTCAGTGCAAACCATACTTGAGGCTTTTTCGGTTGGAATCAATTGGGTCGACACAGCTCATGCATATGGATTCGGTGTTGCTGAAAAGGCAGTCGCCGAGGCCCTTTGTGAGTGGAAGTGGGACGATGTGATGGTAGCTACGAAATGCGGAGTACTTCCAGGGGACGGCAAGGCGCCTCGACGTTTCATTTCTGCTGACTCCATAAGGATTGAAGTGGAAGGATCCTTGAAAAGATTGAAAAGAGATTGGATTGATCTTTATCAAATACACTGGCCGGAACCAGTTGGAAACCTGGAAGAATCCTGGCAGGTTCTTCAAGAACTTAAAAAAGAGGGTAAAATTAGATGGGCGGGTGTTTGCAATTGCTGGAAATCAGAGCTAAAAGTTGTTCAAGAAATTGCACCAGTTACATCCAATCAACCAATGTACAGCATGCTGGCTCGTGAAATTGAGAACGAAACACTACCTTGGTGCACGAAACATGGCGTCGGTGTTTTGGCATACAGTCCAATGCATTCCGGATTGTTGACGGGTAAGGTGTCTCCAACTTGGTTTGCAGAACTTCCATCAAATGATTGGAGGAAGCATAAGGCGGATCATCCTGTAGTAAAACCACTGCAAACCAGGGAAGGTATGAAAAAATTTCTTTTTTTTCAGGAGGAATTGAGAGAGTTGGCGGTAGATATGGGACGAACCATTGCTCAACTTGCAGTTGCTTGGACCTTGCGCAGGCAAGAGATAACATGTTCGATCGTAGGAGCTCGTAAAACTGGTCAAATTTCGGAAACCGTAGATTCTGTGAATTTACCGATATCAAAGGAAGAAGAAGTGAAGATAAAAGAAATTATTGATAGATTCTTGGAGAGTCCTGCTGATGCCTGACGGCGAAAAAATTACTAGCGAAGGAGATGGGATGAAACCGAGAAAGTCTGCTACTCGTATCAAGCAACCGCGTCGAAGTTCATTTCGGGGGAATGATATAAAAATAAAGAATCAAGTCAAAGCGAAGATAAAAAAAGAAGAGAGTGAGTGTGGAATTCCTGGCTTGAAAACTTTTTCTTCTGATTCTTCCAAGAAAGTTCAATCGGCTTTATTGTCAGTAAAATGTTCTGTTTCGGACATATCAAAACAAAAGGGATTGCGTCCGATCGTTGGTCTGACTGCTTACGACGCTATCATGAGCAGGGCGGTTTCGAATTCTGGAGTGGATTTCATTCTTGTAGGCGACTCCGTTGGGACGACTTTGCTGGGTCATGCAACGACCATTCCAGTTAGATTGGATGACATCGTAAGGCATACTCAAGCTGTTCAACGAAGTAATCCCAATTGCCTTGTCGTTGCGGATCTTCCTTTCGGAGAGGCAAGTTACTCATTTGATCGCTTGCTTGAATCGTGTTGCCGACTGATGCAGGAAGGCGGAGCCGACGCAGTAAAAGTAGAGGGCGGAAAAGACTTGGCTGATGATATTGAGAAACTGGTCGCTACTGGAGTGCCCGTTTTGGGTCACATCGGTCTGCTTCCACAGACTGTGAAGGCGATTGGTGGATATAGAAAGTATGGCACCGAAAGGGAGGAGGCGGAAAGTTTGTATACGGATGCCATCACTTTGGAAGAGGCAGGATGTTTTGCGATTGTGGGCGAAATGATCGAATCCAAAGTGGCAACTAAATTGGCCGAACAAATACTTCCACCACTCATTGGAATTGGCAGTGGAAGTGGATGTGATGGACAAATCCTCGTGACGACTGATTTGCTGGGGTGGTCGAATGGTGCCATTCCTTCTTTCGTAAAGCCGTACTGTGACCTGAATGGTATGATTTCCAAAGCCCTGCATGGTTTTGTGGAAGATGTGAGAAAGAAAAAATTTCCTTCAACATGAATTTTTGCGTATTCGGAGCAGGGGCGTGGGGCACCGCTATGTCTGTCTATCTCTCGAAACAAGGTCATGTGGTTACTTTGGTGCCCAGAAGAATGGAGCATGCTTTAAAACTTTCGAGCGACCGAGAAAACATGGATTATTTGCCAGGAATACAATTAGGGCTCGATCTTCAGATCGGTTGTTCTCTGAGACCTGCAGTCATGGAATGCGATTATCTCCTACTTGCTTGTCCATCACATTCCTTGAAGGTCATCTGCAAGTCCATCGTTGCTCATAAAGCTGATTTTGGTCGACTAAAGGGAGCAATTGCATTGTGCAAGGGACTGGAGCCGTATTCGACTAAATTTGCTCATGAAGTGATTCAGGATGAGCTTGGGATGGATATTAGTTCGGGATACTTGACAGGACCGACAAACGCTCGAGAAATAGCAGAAGGCAAGCCAGCTGCAATGGTATTAGCAATCAACTTGAAAGAGGATCTGCTGATCGCTCTACAAGATTCAGTAAGTTCACAAACATTAAGGGTTTATCGATCAAATGATCGGGTTGGAGTAGGAGTTGGAAGTTGCCTGAAGAACATTTACGCCATTGCCACAGGATTATCTGACGGTTTAGGTTTGGGGGATAACGCGCGAGCGGCTTTGTTGACTAGAAGTATGAATGAAATGATTGGTTTGGGGCGAAATTTAGGAGGACGTAGCGAAACCATGATTGGTCTGAGTGGTTTTGGCGACTTGGTTTGTACTTGCATGAGCGAATGGAGTAGGAATCGAAATTTCGGTTTTGTTCTGGCAAAGGGAGAAGATCCTGAAAAAGCTGCGAATTCTTCAAAAGCAGTCGTTGAAGGTTACTGGGCAACTGCATGCTTTTACAATAAATGCAAAGACCTAGCTTTTGAGATGCCTATTCTGCGTGAGGTTTATTCCATTCTCTACGAAGGCAAAAAACCATCCTTGGCGATTGAAGAGCTAATGTCCAGAGGACTGAAATCCGAATCCTAAATTAATATCCGGATTGCCATTTCGTTCTGAGATTGCATAGTCTAAGCTTTTGAATTCACAAGAAAGACAGCGTTTAACAATGCCAAATGGAGAATCAAGACTCCTGCTCCATTCTTGTTGTGCTCCATGTGAGGGAGAAGTTCTTGAAACTCTTCTCGAATCAGGAATCAAGCCAACGGTTTTCTTCTACAATCCAAATATTCATCCCAAAAGAGAATATGAATTAAGAAAAACTGAAGATAAGAGATTTTGCGATAAGCTTGGAGTAGAGCATCTGGATGTTGACTACGATGTTCGAAATTGGTTTGAAAGAGTGAAAGGATTGGAGTGCGAACCTGAAAGAGGCCTAAGATGCACAGCTTGTTTCGACATGCGATTTGAAAGGACTGCTTTGCATGCCTTTGAAAACGATTTTAAGATTTTTTCAAGCAGTTTGGGTATTTCTCGTTGGAAAAACATTGAGCAAATAAATGAGAGCGGACAACGGTCTGCTTCTCGCTATGAAAATTTGGTTTACTGGACTTACAATTGGAGAAAATCTGGTGGATCTCACAGAATGATAGAAATCTCGAAGAGAGAGAAATTTTACCAACAAGAATATTGCGGATGCGTTTATTCTTTAAGAGATACAAATGAATGGAGAACTTCACGCGGCAGAGCTAAGATTCAAATTGGGGAAAAGTTCTACGGTTCTTAGTTCAGAAACAATAGTTCCTTACGATCATTTTCAAAGAGTCACACTGAATGGAAGATCAAATTTGGTTACAACTTAGAGAGGAAGCGGCGGAGGTTGCATCCCGAGAGATCGTTCTTTCAAAAATTTTGAAAGAATTCATCTTTGAAAGGGATTCTTTGGTTGATGCCCTGAGTTGGAGGCTTTCCACCAGATTGGCCAAAAGTTCAGTTCCCGAAAATGATCTAAGGAATTTATTCAAAGAAAGTTTCTTATCTTCTGATGAAGTAATTGCCTCCATCAATGCGGACCTTCGTGCAGTCAAGGAAAGAGATCCAGCATGCAATGATTTTTTAAGTCCACTACTATTCTTCAAGGGTTTTCAAGCTCTTTGCTCTCATCGCGTGGGGCATCATTTGTGGAAATCAGGTAGAAAAGAAATCTCACTTTATCTTCAGAGTTTAGTTTCCATTGTTTATTCCGTCGACATTCATCCAGCAGCAGTAATTGGAAAAGGTATCTTGCTTGATCATGCGACCGGGTTTGTTGCTGGCGAAACAACAGTCATTGAGGATGATGTGTCTATTTTACATGAAGTCACTCTAGGGGGTACCGGGAAAGACAGGGGAGACCGTCACCCGAAGATTCGTTCTGGTGTTCTCATTGGCGCAGGGGCAAAGATTTTAGGGAATGTTGAAGTCGGTGAAGGAGCAAGAGTCGGAGCCAGCAGTGTGGTGCTTACAGATGTTCCTCCTCATGTTTCAGTCGCTGGAGTCCCTTCCAAAATTGTCGGAGCTTCAGCAAGTGAAGATCTTCCTTCCCTGAAGATGGATCATTCATTGTCCAGTATGAAGGATTATGAATTGGGAGGAGGAATTTAAATAAAAAAGTCCAAAACAGTTGACTTCTCCGGAACTTTAAAACCTAAGCAATCTATCTTAATTTATTTATGTTGAAGTCCCAAAATGTTCAAAATGAGTCCGGTAAACCTAAGACCATAGACCAAAAGGATGCCTCTGAGACTGTTGCCAAGAAAGTCGAAGATTTGGAGGTGAAGGATGCCCAACTAATCTTTCAAACCATTTGGCATGAACTTGAGAATGAAGTGGGAGTGGAAAATTTAAAATTCCCTGCGGAGATCTTTTGGTTAAATGGTTCTCCTGGGGCTGGCAAGGGAACGCAAACTGCTTTTATAATGGAGTTTAGGGATCTTACTGAAAGACCCATAATTGTAAGTGAACTGCTGAAATCACCGGAAGCTCGTAAAAAAATTGATGCCGGTTTGCTCGCCGGTGATAGAGAAGTGACCAAGCTGGTATTGCGTATTCTCTTGGATCCGATGTATGAGAGTGGAGCCATCGTTGATGGTTATCCGAGAACCAAAACTCAAGTCGAATGCCTAAAGCTTTTCCACGGCAGATTGAGTGAATTGAGAAGCAAGTACTTGGGGACCTTTCAGGAATCTCAATTTCCCAAGCCTCGTTTTCACATAATCATGCTTTTCATTGATGAAGATGAAAGCGTTCGCAGACAACTTTTGCGGGGACAGCGTTCAATTGCTCATAATTCTGAAGTCGAGGCATCTGGAGTCGGAGAAAAGCATGAAGTGAGAAAAACGGATCTTGATGAAGCTGCAGCTCATAGAAGATATAAGACTTTCAAGGAATCAACTTATGATTCTTTGACGAGTTTGCGTGAAGTATTTCATTATCATTTCATTAATGCTCATGGAACCGTAATCGAAGTTCAGCAGAGAATAATAAATGAACTTAAGTATCAAAGCTCGCTAGAACTAAACGAACAAACCTATGATCGTATTGCAGCGATTCCTCTAGCTGAAAAACTATCTCTTCATGCACGGCAACTTTTGGTTCATCGTTTGGATTCATACGAAAAATTTCATTCTGAATTGTTTGAAAAGGTAGTCGATTTAATAAAGTCCAAGTTTATTCCCATAGTGGAAAAGCATTCGATTTCTGGGTTGGCATATATAAATTCAGAGGACTCCGTATTTGAAGATCCATTGTCAATTGCCATGCTGATTGATGTCTTTACCGAGAGAGGTTTTACTGCGGTTGTAGACATTAGGAGAATGGAGATTCCTTTAAGAATTGATCCGAACACATACAAACTCATAAATCGCGTTAAGAAGGTTTATCGTGTGAGAATTAATTTTCCAGGTTCCAAGATAAGACGTGGAGTGTGATTCTGTTGTTTGGTTATGGATTCTAGGTATCTAGAGTTGGCTTCGAACTTGGTGGGGCATTCCACCAATCTCAAGCCAAATGAGAATGCTCTCATTCATGCTTTTGATGTGCCCGATGAAATGGTTCTTGCTTTGATTCGATCCTGCAGAGATAGAGGTGCGGTTCCTTTTGTTCAGATTCAGCATGGAAGAGTGGATCGGGAGTGTGTTTTGGGAGGTTCGAAGGAGCAATTCGAATTATCTCTGGATTGGGAAATGAAAAGGATGAAAAATATGGATGCCTACCTTGCGCTTAGAGGCACTAACAATGTATTTGAGAATTCTGATTTGCCTCCCGAAGATATGAGAAGGGCTTCAAAAATTCTCAAGCCCGTATTGGATTGGAGAGTCAAGGAAACCAAATGGTGCATTTTGAGATGGCCTTCCGCTTCTATGGCTCAGCAGGCAAAGATGAGTACCGAAGCGTTCGAGGATTTTTATTTTGAATCTTGTTGCATGGATTATGGAAGAATGAGCAAGGGCATGGAATCCTTAGCCCAGAGAATGAGAAAGGCAGATAAAGTAAGAATTCTTGGTCCTGATACAGATCTTAGGTTTTCATTACAGGGTATTGACGCGGTAGCT
>CACMZN010000012.1 GCA_902618175.1 uncultured Verrucomicrobiota bacterium | reverse complement strand
AATAATTATGGAAATGAAAAATGGACTAAGCTTCAAGGCGAAGTTTATGGTAAGGAAATTCACAGAGCCAAACCTTTTAAAGGAGTGAAGGAAACATTTAGGGAAATAAAGAAGCGAGGTTATATGATTAAAATAGTCAGTCACAGAACCAAATTTCCTTATTTAGGCAAAAGATATGATTTGCATAAAGCAGCTAAACAATGGATTAAGGAAAATGATTTTTTGTCAGATGAGAATATCGGAATCACAGATAAAGACATATTCTTTGAGACAGAAATGGAATCAAAAATAAAGAAGATCAACGAACTAAATTTTAAACTATTTGTCGATGATCTGATTCATATTCTTGAAAGTATTGAAAGTAACACCATAAAAGTTCTTTTTGGAACTAATGCCAAAGAAAAATCTCAGGTTGAGAATATATATTGTATAGATAGTTGGACAAATCTTCTTAAGATAATTTAAAGAATATTAGTATTATAAAAGCTTTAAAACACTTTCTCGACACTACAAAAAAAGAATGCAAATATTACAAACAAATCCACAATGGAAGGAACAATAAAGTTTGTAAAATAATTACTAATGATAACTACTTTGTTTTAAAGGATTTCCGCACAAG
This sequence comes from uncultured Verrucomicrobiota bacterium, assembly GCA_902618175.1. Taxonomy (GTDB): domain Bacteria; phylum Verrucomicrobiota; class Verrucomicrobiia; order Opitutales; family Seribacteraceae; genus Seribacter. The sequence continues at coordinate 48,314 of CACMZN010000012.1, read as the reverse complement.
AGGAAAAAATGCCCAGGACTATTGCAAAAATGAATTCCTCTTTACAAAATTATTAAACATTCAAAACTTCGATTGCGTAGCACAGGCACATTTTATTAACTACGATTTGAATTATTCAGTTTATTCGTATTTACTTGGTGATTCAGTAGAAATTGTAGATAATAAAATAGTTCAAGACTGTGCAAACTTTATCGGGAAGATCCAAGAGATACAGAAAAAAAGCTTAGAAAGAATTACTTTCAAAGCAAAGGATGCAAGCTTTACGGTTTTTGATCATATCGAACTCACAAATCTAAAAATTAAATCTTCAATTATATTTTCAAAAAAGATTAGATTTTTTGAAATTTATGACTGGCTCTTAAATGAGTTTGTTCCCAAATTTAGTATTATACAAAGCAGGATAGTCAATCATTCTAAATCAATTTTGAATAGTAGAGTTGTCGACATTATTCTTTCACCTTCAGATTTTGGATTCCACAACATTAAAATCCATCAAAATAAGCTTCTTTTTTTCGATTTTGAATACAGTGGTTGGGATGATCCTGCAAAACTTTGTTGTGATTTTATTTGTCAACCGGATAACCCAATTTCGGATGATCATGCATATGGTTTTGTTGAAAACCTATCAAATATATTAGGATCGAACAGCCTTCACGAGAGAGTGAACGTTCTACTTCCTTTATACAGAATCAGGTGGTGTCTGATTATGTTGAATGTGGCTATGAAAAAATTTTCATATGCCCATTCCGAAACTCTTCACCAAGCAGAGATAAATCCACAAATAACAAAGGCTCTAAACTATTACCAAACTCACCTTTCGCAGATATGAAGTATATCGACCTGCTTTCAACTCTCCACAAAAAAACTAATAGGAACTACTTGGAAAGAGTTATGGATAATGAATTCCCCAAAGCAAAAGCTTCTTTTCTTGCAAAAAAATGGGGCAAGGAATACTGGGACGGAGATAGGAGAACAGGTTACGGCGGTATGCATTACGATGGAAGATGGAAGCCAGTTGCCAAAAGAATCATAGACACCTATTCTTTAACCGATCATTCTCATGTTCTTGATGTAGGTTGCGGAAAAGGATTTTTAATGCACGAAATAAATCTCCTGTGTCCAGGTATAAAAGTTTATGGTTTGGATATATCGGAATACGCTCTGAATAATGCGAAAAACGAAGTTAAAGATAAGATAACGTTAGGTTGCGCTACAAATCTACCTTGGCCAAAAAACAAATTTGATCTAGTAATATCGATAAATACTTTACACAATCTGCAGAATTATAAATTACATTCGGCATTGAAGGAGATTGGGAGGGTTTCAAGGAAAAATAAATATGTCTGTGTGGAGTCTTACCGATCGGAAGAAGAAAAGGCCAACTTGCTTTTCTGGCAGTTGACTTGCGAATCATTTTGTACTCCCGATGAATGGAAGTGGTGGTTCGAAATGACAGGTTATGATGGAGATTACAGCTTTATATACTTTGAATGAAAACCATTGCAGCAATTCTAGTTTCCCAAAAGAAAGATCTGGTTATTGATGAAATCGAAATCCCACGACTTGATTTTGGAAAGGTCCTAGTGAAAATAAAAGCAACCAGAATTTGCGGTTCTCAATTAGGTGAAATCGATGGGGTAAAGGGGGATGACCCTTACCTTCCTCATCTTCTTGGGCATGAAGCTGGTGGAGTTGTATTAGAGGTTGGGGAAGGAGTTAGAAGAGTAAAACCTGGAGATCATGTTGTTTGCCATTGGCGTATTTCATCTGGAATTGCCGGACCCTTGCCTAGGTATTCTTGGAATAATTCACATGTAAATACTGGACACATTTCCACTTTCTCAGAGTATTCGGTCATTTCCGAAAATCGGCTAACTCCAGTACCAACCGGAACTGAGTTTGATCTTGCAGCCTTGTTGGCGGATACAATTACAACTGGTTTTGGAATAATCAACAACAATGCCCAACTAAAAATTGGTCAATCTATTGTTGTGTTTGGTATTGGCGGGATTGGTTCAGGTGTGATCATAGGTGCTAAATTAGCTGGAGCATTTCCAATAATCGCAGTGGATATACAAAAAAATAAATTGGAAATCATAAAAAGACACGGTGCGACTCATGTTGTTGATGCGAACTCACTAAGCTCGCAAAAAGAAATTTTGTCCATACTTAAAGGGAAAGGAGCAGATGTGACAGTTGACGGAACGGGAGACCCAAAAGTAATAAAGAGATGCTTTAATATTTCTTCCAAAACAGGCAGAACCATATTGTTCGGAGTTCCCAATTATAAATCAAGCATAAGCTTCAACACCCTCCCCTTACATTTTGGTAAGACAATTACTGGCTCAGAAGGTGGTTGCAGTGCACCTGAAGAGGATATCCCAAGATACTTGAACTTATTCGAAAATAACCATTTTGGATACAAAGATCTAATTACTCATAGAAGTAAATTAGTTGATATTAATTCTTCTATTGAAATCATGAGAAAAGGTGCATCGATGCATACGATGATTGAATTCTAAGAAGCAGTTATGAAAGTTTACGTGATTGGTGCCTCTGGTTTAATCGGTTCCTCCCTTTGCGGGAATTTATTGGAAAAAGGGTACAAAACGGTGGGATCGTACTTTAAAAACAAAAAAAAGAACCTTTTTAAATACGACCTATCTGATACGACTTATCCCAAGGAACTATTGAATGTTTCCAAAGAAGACACAGTTTTCTTGATGTCTGCTGTAAGCAACCCATCATGGATATACGCCAATCAATATTCTTCGTTCTTGATTAATGTTGAGGGAACAAAAAGATTTGTGGACTTTATTAACAATAGAGGATGTAGACTGATCTTTATGTCATCCGTTGAGGTTTTTGATGGTAATAAAGGTAATTATTGTGAAAACGATAAACCCAATCCGTTGAATGTGTATGGGCACATGAAAAAAGAAGTGGAGGATTATCTCGTTAATCATAGCCAGCATTTCTGCATTGTCAGAACAGGATGGAACGTTGGATGGAATTTAGATCATCGATGCGTTGTCACCTTAACTTATGAAACTCTAATGAAACCTGGTGCTCTCATGGCAACCGACAATAACTTTTCAATAACGGATGTTGATGATACTTCCAAATGTTTGGCGGAACTTGTAGAACATAAGTTTGTAAAATGCTGCCATATAGCTTCCGAAAAATCACTTTTGAGATTTGAACTTGCTGATCTTGTAATGCAATACAGCAAGCACTCCGAAAAAATGAATTATCAAAAAACGACATTCGACAAAATTCCCTACACTGAAAAAAGATCAAGGTTAAACAACTTGGACAATTCTTATTTCAGGAGTCTTTATAATTACTCATATAAAAACCCGGAAGATATTGTTAAAAGAAAGGTCGAATTGTTAGACGACAACTTTTAAATGAGCAATATTTTACAAAACCAATCAGATATTTACTGCTTGAAAGAGGAAACAATAAATATTCTCAAGCAAAACGCCTTATCATCACCGAATAAAAGATCAAGACTATGCCTTCATCATGCGAGGAGCCATTTGACTCATGAAATGATTATAGTCTTTCATGAAAAAACGATTGTTCCTGTACATAGACATCCGGTGTCAAGAAGCGAGTCATATCATGTCATAGAAGGCAGCATGAAAGTATTTTTTTTTGATGAGGATGGGAATCCCACAAATTATATAATACTGGATTCATATCCAAATTCTAATCCAATATTTTACAGACTTTCCAGTCATACGTGGCATCTTCCGATACCAACCTCGGAATTTATGGTTTATCATGAATGCTTGACCGGACCATTTGAAAAAAATAGCGACATTGAATATCCAAAGTGGTCTTGCCGCTACAACAGTCGCGATAAAATCAAAAGTTTGCTTATGTCAAATGTTGCCCAGCACACTGATTAAAGACGAGACAAGTAAATCTCTCTCGTTTTTTCATGAGCAAAAGGAAGGCATTACATTTGGACTTGAACTTACTAAAGCGATAAAGACGATAGCCTTTGAAAGTAAAAGTAATGTAAGGATCAATTTGCACTCTTCTGCTGAATGCACCTACCATGACATGATTATTTTCCAGTGGAAAGGTACCTATGTAAGACCGCATAAGCACCTAAAAAAAGTAGAAACTTGTCACATGATTGAGGGGACGCAAGAATATATCCTACAGAATGAGACCGGGAAAATAATTTCCAATGAAAAGTTATCTGCGAATGGGAATGTTATTTATAGAATCAATAATGGAGTTTACCATACTTCATTCATTCTCAGTGATTTTGTAATTTTTCATGAGTCCAAAATTGGTCCTTTCGTTCAAAAAGATGATAGTGTGTATTTAGAATCGTCACCAGTTGGTGAGAGTATTACTGAATCTGATGAGTATATGATGAGACTCTATGGTAATTTGGGAATAAGTTGAAATTTCTTGTTACAGGAGCGAGCAGTTATGTTGCAAAGTATATCATAGATCACCTTCTTTTCAGGGGTCACCATGTAGTTGGAACTTCAAGATCAAACCCCCAAATTGTTAATTCTAAATTTAAATGGATAAGACATGATTTGTCATTTGAACCTCTCCAATTGAAGGATCAGATTGATATAATTATACATGTAGCAGGTTTGGCATGGATGGGGAGAAATAATTCCGATTATGTACAAAGCAACATTATTGTTACTTGGAATCTTTTGAAAACTATTGAGGGGTTGTCACCACAATTAATAGTTTATACTTCAACGAGAGACGTTTATGGAGAAGTCGTTGACAAAGTCTTGACTGAAAAATCAAATATTATAAATCCCATCGTCTACGGACACACGAAATTTGTCGCTGAGTCATTAATCAAGGAAACTTGTAATTACTTAATACTAAGACTCCCATCAGTAATTGGTATCGGGACGCATGGATGGATTAGATCAATATTCTTACGGTTGAGAGAAAATGAAGAGATCAAGTACAAGAATGCACCATTTAATAATATTATTCATGCTTGCGAGATTCCACGAGTGATTGAGGCTTTTCTTCTGAAGAAAAAAGACGATAACGGTACATATTTAATGGGATGTTCAGATCATTCAACTTCTGAAAAAGTGATTATTGCTATGAAGAAAAAAATGGGTTCCGAATCTAAATTAATCGGAATCCCATCCGAGCATGAGTTTTACACTATTTCCACTGACAAAGTTTCTGAATTCTATAAATCTATGACTGTTGAAAGCACTGTAGATGTGTATGTTGAAGAAATGCAAAGCATGAAACGTTATTTACATAAATAATAATGAATTGTCCTGTTTGCTCAAAGCCCGCTAACTTTACAATAGATCTGGATCAGTATCCCGTTACCGAAATATACAAGAAATTCGGAGAAAACAAAAAGACCCTTGCATACATGGACCAATCTTTTGAATATTGCCATTCTTGTTCGCATGCATTGCTGGGTAGGCATTTGCCTCGAGACTTTATCTATAATAATTACAACACCGTATCAAGTTCAAGCAGTGGTTCAGTGCTTGCCCTGGTAAATTTCCTACAATTTGTACAAGACAGAGCTAACTTTGGAAATGCTGACGTTGTTGACATCGGCGCAAACGATACCTCTCTGTTAAGTGAGATTTCAAAATGCGGAGATAAACCACGAAGTTTAACCGGAATTGACCCAAACATAAAATCCGACTCTTCGGAAATAGAAATAATTAGTTGTTATTTTGAGGACCTGGAGAAGAGTTTCTCTGATAATAAAAATAATATTTTTTTATGCAGCCATACACTTGAACACATATATTGCGTTGATACTTTCTTTGAAAAGCTGGATGAGGTTTCCAATAATGAAGACTTATTCTTCTTCCAGTTCCCATCACTGGAATATCTCGTAATCGATGGGAGATTTGATCAAGTTCATCATCAGCATATTAACTATTTCTCCCTTTATTCATTCAGCATTTTATTAGCCAGACATGGTTTTAAAATAGTTGACTACCAATATGATCGGTCCCACTACGGTACTCTTATCACTCAGATTGGAAAAAAAGGTGGCAAAAAATCCTTTGTAAAACACGACTTAATTACAGAAGAATATATTCACTCAAGATACAAACTATTTAAGGACAACATGACCTTATCAAATGAATTGTTGAATAAGCTTGACGGAAACTTCTATTGTTACGGTGCCTCCTTAATGTTACCCATCATTAATTATTATTTACCTAATCTCATAGAATGTATTGCAATAATCGATTCTAACTCAAAAAAACACAATTTATGCTACATTAACTTTGATAAAGAAATTATTGGTGAACAAGAGTTACAGTTTAGTGAAAATAATTTAATTGTAACAGCATTAAGCACCAAAGAAGCGACCCGGAAAATTCTTATAAAGTTAATAGAAAGAAAAGCATTAAATGTGATTCTACCGCTAAACATCATATAAGAATGAATCTCAAAATTAATAATAAAGTCGCCCTCGTAACTGGTGGAGCAAGGGGTATAGGTCGTTCTATTACTGAAAACCTTCTCCTCGAAGGTGCAAAAGTGATTTCGACAAGTCGTTCTGAAAATGCATTGACTGAGTTGAGAGAAGAACTGAAAAACTTCAATGATTCTCTCTTCACAATCAACACTGGGCTGACAGGAGTTGATGACATTGAAAAGTTGATCGAACAAATTAGAAATTACGACCTTGATGTAGACATATTGATAAACAATGCAGGCGATACTTTAAATATTAAAGACCCATGGTGCTCTCTAGATGATTGGAGAAAAATCTTTAGGTTGAATTTCGAAGTGCCAGTGCAATTGGTAAATCATCTTGCTCCTAAAATGAAAACTAAAAATTGGGGAAGAATAGTGAACATTACTTCCTGTGCCGGCTTAGAAAATAGTGGCCCAGTAACTTTCAGCACCACTAAAGCAGCTTTGTCCGCCTACACCAGATCAATGGGCAGAATTCTTGCCATTGAGGCTCCCGGTGTAGTTATGACCGCCCTTTTCCCAGGTGTAGTGATTACGAAAGGTGGGCACTGGGATGAGATTCTGAGGACGAATCCTCAACATGCAGAAAAGTACCTATCTGAAAGATGTCCGCTGGGAAGGTTCGGGCACATTGACGAAATCGGACCCATAGTTGCAGTTTATTGCTCAGAACTTGCTTCCTTTTGTCATGGAGCGATTATTCCAATAGATGCCGGTCAATCCAAGCATTTCATGTATTTCAACTACATGGATTAAAAATCGTCAATTCGATTACATGAAATTCACCGATGTTTTGGCAAAGGTATTATGGGATTCAGGAGTCAGATGTGTCTTTGGACTTCAAGGAGGTGCGGTCGTGCACATTTTTGACTCTCTTGAAAAACATGGTTTCGATGTCACTTACACTCAACACGAACAAACTGCTGGCTTTGCCTCTTCCACATACGCCCGTCTCAATGGGATTGGTTGTTGCGTGACTACCACCGGCCCTGGATCAACCAATGCATTGACAGCACTTCTTGGTGCCTGGCAAGACTCCTTGCCATGTTGTTTTATTTCAGGTCAAGTGAGGTCTGCCCATGTTTCGTACGGAAAAAAAATAAGACAATTTGGAACGCAAGAATCTCCAATAGTTGACATCGTCAAACCGATTTCCAAACATACTTATTATGTTGAAGAGCCTGAGCTTTTTCATTCCAAATTTATTCAAGCATTGGAAATTGCCAAGAGCGGCAGACCTGGACCGGTTTGGATCGATATACCACTTGAGCATCAATGGGCAGAAATTCCTTATCAACCTTTTATGAAAGATAAAGACAGGACTTTTATCCATGCAGATGAGAATTCTTACGAGAAATTCTTTAATCTTGTTGAGAATGCCCGCAGACCTCTGCTGGTTTTAGGCAATGGCATACACTTAAGTCGTTGCGAACAGGAGGTTCGTCAGTTTGTAAAAAAACAGCGGTTACCTTACGTGACCACTTGGACTGCGATGGATCTTTTTCCAACTTATCATGAGTTCAATCTAGGCGTCATTGGAATGTCAGGACAAAAAGGGGCAAATAAGGCGGTATTTGACTCAGATTTATTGATATGCTTAGGAACTCACCTTTCAATTCCACATACAACCACGCTCTATGATAACTATGCGCCAAATGCCAAGAAAGTATTGGTTAACATAGACAGCGATCAGATTGAAAATTTGAATGTTAGATTCGACTTGATCATACATTCTGACATAAGATGTTTTTTTGAAAGACTTGAAAATTTTTCAATCGATGTGACTAAGTTTGATTCTTTGAATCAGCATCAATACAAATGCGATAATTGGCGTAAAATAGAATCCAATGGGTTTATCGATTCCAACGAATGGAACAGAAGATTAACTAATCGATCTCCTGAAAAGTCCTGTTTCGTAGTTGATGGAGGTGGAACTGCGTTGTATGCAGGTTTTCAAAGTTCCATTATAAAATCAATCAATCAAAGAATCATTTGTTTGAGTGGCATATCGTCGATGGGAACTGGTTTAGCTGAAACGATTGGTGCTTTCAAAACAAACATGTTTGAAAAATATTTCTGCATCATCGGTGATTGCAGTTTTTTTATGAATATTCAAGATCTCCAAACCATTCGGTCCTTAAATATACCGGTTATCGTTTCTGTGATAAACAATAATGGGCAACTTGCAATTAGGCATACTCAAAAATCATTTCAGGAAAGCAGATTTTATGGTACCCACCCAGAGTGGGGTTTATCTAATCCATCGATCAAGATGACGACTTTAGCTTTTGGGATAAGGTATAAGTTAATCGATGATCCCACATTATTGGATGAAATCATAGAAGAGGTTATGGAATGCCAAGAACCATTGGTTTGCGAAGTAATTACTTCCGAAGATCAAACGACACTTTTTTCTCAAAAATATATCCAGAAAGGTCCAAATCAATTTTCGCCTTCAAACTTGAGTGATATGGTTCCTTAACAAAAAAATCATTTGCTTTGCAAACAAATAAATCCAAGACAGTTTTCGTATCTGGTAACTTCAATGTCTTTCATCCTGGTCATCTGAGATTGTTGCGATTTGCCAAAGGTTTAGGCGAAAAACTGGTTGTTGGAGTAAACAGCGATCGAATAGGAGGTAGATCCGTTTATGTCGGTGAAATGATGAGGGTTGAAGTAGTTAAATGTAACAACTGGGTTGACGAAGCCTTTATCATTGATTCCAGAATTGAAGAAATCATTGAAGATTTACGTCCTGACGTGGTGGTGAAAGGCAAGGAATACGAAGACCGTCATAATCCCGAACAAGCAGTGATCCAAAAATATGGTGGAAAGCTTGTTTTCAGTTCTGGCGAAGTTCTATTTTCTTCCACCGATCTCTTAAGAAAAGATCTCATAAGCAAGGAGGACAAAAGATTCAGACTACCTGTAAACTTTATGAAAAGACATGACATTAATTTAGAGAATCTGAATCAAACCGTAGATAACTTCTCTAAAATTAAGGTTTGTGTCATAGGAGATCTTATCATTGATGAATTTATTGACAGTGAACCAATCGGGATGTCTCAAGAAGAGCCATGCATTGTTGTCTCTCCAAACGATTCGAAGAGATTTATCGGTGGTGCTGGTATTGTGGCTTCCCATGCTTCAAGTTTAGGTGCAGACGTTGAATTGATAAGCGTGATTGGAAATGATTCGACTAGTTCATTCGCCAAAGATGCACTTGATCTTAATGGCGTAAGAGGGTCTCTAATCGTTGATGAATTCAGACCAACCACGCTAAAAAAACGTTATCGCTGTAATGGTAGGACCTTGCTTAAGGTGAGCCACATGCATCAAAATGAAATACCTTCTTCTCTCCATAGAAATTTAATTTCAAAGGCAAAATCCACGCTTTCTGAGTGTGATCTTTTAATTTTTGCAGATTTTAACTACGGATGTTTACCGCAATGTGTAGTGGAAGAGATAATATCTTTTTCAAAAAAAGAAAAGGTTACAATGGTCGCAGATAGCCAAAGTTCATCGCAACTTGGGGACATATCTAGATTTCATGACATGCATTTGATCACTCCAACGGAAAGAGAGGCTAGAACAAGCATAAGAAATCAAGAAGATGGACTAGTTGTATTGTGCGAGAAACTCCGCAACAAGACTAACTCTAAGAACATCATCCTGACTTTGGGAGCCAATGGAATCCTCCTTCATGTTGAGGGTAAAGACAAACTGCATCATACCGATCGCATACCTGCTCTAAACAATGCACCGAAGGAGGTAGGAGGGGCTGGAGATTCTTTCTTGTCTGCAAGTGCTTTAGCTCTTTGTTTAGACGCAAACCCATGGGAAGCTGCTTGTCTTGGGAGCATGGCTGCAGCCGTACAAGTTTCGCGCCTCGGAAACTTGCCTCTCAAACCTCAGGACTTGAAGAACTTCCATTGAAAACGAAAATCTAATTTCATACAATCAAACAATGGAATTAAGTATCGTGAAAAGAGAGGAATTAGAAAGGTTCTCAAAACAAAGGGGGGATAAAGGCCCAAATTTTCGAAGTATGCTCGCAATTTATGATTTCTTCGACTTACCTTTTTCAAACGACATAATTACATTTCTTGCCAGAGCAGAACTTGAAAGAAAAAAAAATTCTTTCGAAAGCATTACTGTTGTCTTCATTTCTCATTCAGAAGATCCGAGCCCTCCGAGGCATAACTATGTGGACTCTGAAAACTACAAAACCTATCTTCACAATCTTGGATTTGAAAGCACGAGACTATTTCCCAATGTAGGAAGTGTTTTGTTTTTTTCGAATAGAAATGAATGGATCTCTTTCTTCACCAATAACAAAAGCTTTTACTCCGTATATCCGCCTGACTACAATATTGATTGGCCCAATGAAACGCAAATCACTCATCGATTATCCATTCATTGTCATCGCCCATTTCAGGAAAATGCATCCAAAGATGGAAGCGACTTATCGGTAACTCCTCCGAGAGATGCGGTAGAGTATGCAAGACATTGGATCAACAAGAATATTTTTCCTAAAATACCGGTTACGATTACAATGAGAAAATGGAAAGTTTTCTCTGATCATCGTTTGTCGAATCCACAAGAATGGCAAGATTTACTTAATTTGTTTAAAGATTTGCCTGTGAAATTTATTGTTTTGAAAGATTTTCATCATGTTATGGAAAACAATCCTTTCTCTGGATCAAATTCCATAATCTGGGACTATCCGGTTTTGAATTTATCTCTTAGGGCAGCCTTATACCAGGAATCATCCCTTAATTTGGCTGTAAATCAAGGAGCCTTTGCATGTGCAGTCTACAACAGAAACGCTAATTACATCATTTTCAACATATTGCATAAAGGGCGTGGGGGAAGCGAAGAGAGTCTTAAAAGGTTACTCGGACTGTCTAGAAATGATCAATTTATCGGGTCAAATTATTTTCAGAGACTTGTTTGGGAACCCATTAACTCAGACCTGATTATAAGGGAGACCATTGACTGTCTTTATGAACTTTGCTGTTCAAATCAAATCATCCCAGATTGCTACAAGCAAAAACATGCATCAAAAATATCCGAAGTGACTTCTGGAATTCGAAACTCACTCATTTTTCTAAAGGAGAAAATTTCGTCAAAAACCAATTGAATGGAATTACTTTGTTTATGCTCAAAAGACAGTCTATCCTTCCATTTTATCAAAAATTCGAATGCCTAAATAATGAAGAGATTCAATTCATATTTTTATCCATTCTTTAAGTAAAGCATTCTTTTATGAATGAAATCCTTTTAGTTCGTTCTGCTCCCTTGCTTCAGTTTGAAGAGAATCTTGTTTCAATCACAAAGCAATTTCCCCGAAGTCGCATTCATATTTTGGAGCACCACAAAAGCATACCTGAACTAAAAAAAAGGAAAGATAAATTTGAGTCGATTATCTCTTATCCATTTGAGACTCCCTTTTCATCTGAACATAATTTGGATCTATTTACTGACAAACATTTTGATCATGCATTGGTTCAAACATCAGATAGAGAGAATTTCTGTCCTGCTAATTTATATGATTTCGTTAAAACTCTTCCAGCAGACAAATTTTGGCTATGCTCTCCTTCTTCAAAGGTTTCTAATTGGGAAAAAGCCAGAGTTTTGGATACTCCTAATCCAAAACCAAAAAAGCTTCCATATGCTCCTGGGCATTTGAAGTTCGCAGATGAAATGACGGCCAAAATGCTCTTCAAAAAGTTTGTTAGCCTGGTTGAGATTGAAACTTTTTCGTTTTGCAACCGTACATGTTGGTTTTGCCCAAATTCGTCCATCGATCGCATCTCAAAGAACCATTTCATGCCAGAAGAAACCTACTTGAGGATCTTGAGTGAATTAGGAGAAATAGATTATGGTGGTCGTTTAAGCTACAGTAGATATAATGAACCTACCGCGGACAGAATAATTCTCAAAAGAATTGAACAAGCAAAGTCAAAGATCCCAAATGCGACTTTATACACACATACTAACGGCGATTACTTGGATTGTGAATACCTAGAAGATCTTCGAAAATCTGGTTTGGATGAAATAAAAATCCAATGTTATTTTGGTGAAAATTCAGTTTATTCAAATGAAATCGCATATAAAAAAATTAAGAGGAAGATGAAGAAACTGAATTTGTTCAGAGACTTCGGTTACAAAGTTATCAGTAGTAAAAGAATACGCGTTGATACTGAATACAAAGGCTTGTCCGTAGCATTTGAGTCCATGGATTTTCATACTGTAGGAAATGACAGGGGCGGTTCATTAGATTCCATCCATTCCCAAGGACTCCCAGATCCATGCTTTCAACCAGTAAAATCTATTTATATTGATTATAATGGTAGTTTGGTCCCATGTTGCAATATAAGATCGGATTTAATAGCCCACAGAAGTTGTATACTAGGTGATGCGAGTAAGAAAAGTATCTTTGCGATCTACGGCAGTAAGAAGGCAGCGATGTGGAGAAATTCTCTGAAAGACTACGGAGAAAAGAAAGGGTTTCCATGCAACACTTGTAATTTCAGGTAAGGAATTTTTCTTTTTAGAATTTTTAAGCTTATTTGAAAAAAATTTAGTCAGTTTTATGAGTGAACAAACAATATTTAGTTGGTAAAGTTGTAGTAAGAATGAATACAGCAAACCCTTCCTTGCCCAAATCAGATTTCGCTAACGAAGCAGGAATTCATACTAGAGTCTTAAAGCAATTTGATGACTTCGAAAAACTTTATGGTAGAGACAAAGATGTAATGCTTTTTCCATACAGATACCCAGTTGAGACAATCAATAGGGTTTTGAACTATGGAAATTATTTTCCAATCGACAGTCTCCACATTGAAACAACTACCAGATGCAACTTGAAGTGTCCTGGATGTTTTAGAACTGGTAATGAATATGACTCAAAAAATCGATCGATGACTATGTGTGATTTTGAACGTATAGTTGACTCATTGCCTCCCGTAAAAAACATAGGATTACAAGGAATCGGCGAATCAACGATGAATCGTGATTTGCCCGCAATGGTTCGCTATGCAAAAGAAAACACAAAAGCGAAGCTTTCCATTATTACAAATGCCCTTGCCAAACCATTGGAGTATTATGAAGAACTTTTTGAAATTGGACTTGACAACATTGTGATTTCAGTGGACTCCCTCAATCAAGAAACTAGCAACAGGTTAAGAACGGGAACAAATGTAGATCGTTTGAAGGATAACATTATTTTTTTGGCAGATAAATATCCAAAGAAAATTTCCCTAAATACAGTTGTTTCGAAAATCAACGAAAAAGAAATAGGTGATCTTTTTTTAGAACTTATTGAAACAGGAATACACAAGAATTTTCTGAGTCATCAACTTCAACCACTTATCGATCCTCCTAATTATACAAACTCAGAGATGAGTGCATCCGACCAAAGGTGTTTCTATGAAAGCATGAAAGAGCAAATTAGAGGTTACTATAAAAAAATTGATTATAATATAAAATTACATTTCCATTTTGTGCGTCCAAACATTCCTTGCATTCAAGCATTTGGCACAAGCTATTTTACGGTTGACAGTCATCTAACCCCTTGTTGCTCGATCGTTGATAAGAACGACTACAGTTTTGGTAATCTCTCAGGGGGAAATTTTTCAAATTCTTATCTTTCGGAAAACGCTCTAAATTTTAGAAAACAGATTCTGCATGGAATTTACCCTCAAGCGTGCAAAGGGTGTCCTTCAAATCAAACGGAAAATGATGGATAGACTTTCTTACATTAAAGAAAATTTAGTTAGTGAAAATAATGTAATCTCGTTGCAAAACACAAATTTCTCAGAAATAGCGCAAAGCATCCGATCCGGAAAACATAAGTTAAATATTGAGTCAATAAACTTTCCAATTAATCTATTCAACGATTTTCTTGTAAAGGTTGATTACAAAAAGAATTATCCGAATTACTACAGAGAGTTTGGACCACCTAATAATACTGAATGTAATTTCATTTCTAAGTGTTACGAGCATTTTTTCTCCTTTCAACTAGCTAATATCAAAAAAGGAAAAACTGTGGCAGACATTGCCTGCAGCAATTCACCAGTTCATAAAATATTATCTGATTTCTATGGATGCGAAGAGGTTTTTAGGCAAGATTTGCAATTTTCGCAAAATCATCCTTTGGTCATTGCTCAAGTGAATAGGCTAATTGGTGGCGATGCATCCAATCTCCGAGTTGAATCTGAAAAGTTTGACGCTCTTCTTCTTCACAATTCTTGGGAGCATTTCGAAGGTGAATCAGATCTAAAGTTTCTATTTGAAGCAGAAAGGATTTTGAAAAAAGGAGGAATTGTCGCAATTATTCCTCTTTTTTTAAGTGAGCAAACGTACCAAGTGACATCGCCGAGCATCTGGCATTCAAAGTACCCTACGCTTAAATACTCATATCCACTTTTCGATTTGAAACATCCGATCGTAGTTGATGATTCAATTGAACAGCGTATGGTCAAGTATTTATCGGTTGAAACTCTATTTCGATACTCAGAAAAAGTACGCTCGTTGAAATTTAAGATTTTCTACATTGCTGACTTTAAAGAGTACGATTTCATCAAATTTCCCTTTTCATTGATTATTCAAAAGAGATAAAGAATTGTGTAAAAAATGTCTTTGAGTGATTTTCATAATTCACGAATGGGTAATCGGGCTTTTGTAGTTGGCAACGGTCCTTCCTTGGAAAAATTGGATATGAGTTTTTTAAGGAACGAAATTACCTTTGGAGCAAATCGTGTTTTCCTAGGTTTCAAAGATTGGGGATTTCCCTTTACCTATTGGTCAACCGTTGACGAAACGCTGATTAAACAATCAGGCAAAGAGTTTTCACAAGAATTGCCAAATGAAATGGTTAAGTTTATACCCGAGAAACTTATCCATCACTTCGACTTGAGCCGTCTCAAGAATTGTCACCCTGTAAATATAATCTACTCTCCGGATCCGTTTCCGCAGTTATCAACCCAACCCGATAGGATATTTGATGGGTGGTGCATGGCATATGTACTCTTGCAACTTGCTTTAGTTATGGGTTGCACTCCTATTTATCTCATAGGTGTAGACTATAATTATGAAATCCCAAAAGAGGATTTGGTGGAGGGCGGTAAAAAATGGGTTTCTAATAATTCTCAAAATCACTTCACTTCCGAGTACTGCAATGGTTCGAAAGGCCAAATTTGGAACCTACCCCGGTTTGATAAAACGGACCAAGCATTTGCATATGCCGCCAAGTGGAACAAAGAACATGGCGAAGTTATATTCAATGCAACTCCAGATTCCCATCTTGAGGTTTTCCCAAAAGTCGACTTTCGGTCGTTGTTCTCCCATGCTCGATAATGTGGTTCGGCCAACAACCATTGTCTTTGCCTTTGACGCGCCTTTAATCAATTTGCTGCGAGGGCTCAACTTGTTGGGTTGCAATCAGCATCTTCTCGTTGCGGGACAGTCAGATACCTCGCAATTGTACGAAGTTCCATGCATTACTTACTCTGGAAGCGATGATTCCGCAATCATATCGGTGTTAACGGATAAAGTGGATCATTCATCGGAAACCGTCCTGATTTTAAGTGGAAAGCATGAGATTGACACTCAAAGACTCGCTCTCATTATTGAGTGTGGCTTTAAAAAACCAAGAATGTATATGCATTCTTGTGGACCATTCGGAAATCTCAAGGAAGCCTATAAATCCCAAATTCCGGATGCTTGGGTGCAAGTATCATCCGCCCCATCAGTGAAACCAAGCAAACACCCTGTGCCCCTATACGGAATTATCGGCACCCGCAACGAAGACGATATAATCTACGCCTGCGTACGCAACGCTTTCGACCAGGGTTGTCAAAAAGTGTTCCTCATCGACAACCAAAGTACGGACAAAACAAAGGAAGAAGCACTTGAAGCAGGAGCGGAATTATTCGTGAATTATGAAACCGACAAGTATTATGAAATGCTAAGGATTCGCCTCATGAATGACGCGGTGGAAAAAGTGTCACTCGATAGCAAGAACAATAAAACATGGTGGCTATGGATGGATGCTGACGAGTTCCCAAGAGGTCCAGATAATAAAACAATTGCTGCATTTTTAGCTGAACTCCCTGAAGAAGTCCGTGTTGTGGGAGCTAAAGTTGTGAACCACTTCCCCACTTCGCTCCCTTGTTACAAAACCCGTACCCATCCAGGCAAATTAATGCCTTTTGGAGAACCTTTTGATTGCAACGAGTTGAAAGCAAAACATTGCCCACTCAATCATTGGAAACACCCATTGCATCGGTTTGACCGAAATGCCTCACCAATCAGAGCATTAAGCGGTTTCCACACCGCTAATTGCCCCGAAAAAATTCTTGAATCTCAACGGGCAATAACGATTCATCACTTTCCTTTTCGTGAAAAAGAAAATACATTCAGACGGTACCAAGATTTATGCAAGCCGGATAACTCTTCAGGGACTAGAATCACTCAAAATTCATTCGCTAGAATAGACTTTGATGACTCCGTTAGCATAAAAAAGAAAAGTTGTTCAACTCGTCGATACGAGAATCTGGAATTTGTATACAACGGACAGTGGGACAAAGTTTGCATTGCACCCGGGGAATCTCCAAAAGTTGGTGTGACTTTGCAAAAATACGAGTTTCCATCTAGCCTAAAAAGCAAAAAAAATTAATAGTTTGAATAATGAAGTTGTAATTTTTGGAGCTTCCGAAGGAGGGAAAAATTATTTTAACAAAATTGGTTGTGAAGAAAATATTGTTGCTTTCTGTGATAACGACCCAAACAAACATGGACTCAGAATTCAAGGTATTCCTATAATTTCGGTAGAAACTTTAAAGGACTTTTCGTTTAGCCAAATTGTGATTGCGAGTGAATATGCTAGCGAGATTGTAGGTCAGCTTAAGTCAATTGGAATTTCTCCCAAGTACATGCGATTGGCTCCTCCTCAGAAAGATCATGAGAAAGTTAGGATTATCAATCAAAGTGGAACCAGGGAATCAGAAACATCAAAGTGTCGATCTTCATTAGCTCGATTTTGCCAAGGCAATGGTTTGGATGTGGGATATGGGGGCGACCCTATTGTTCCTTCAGCAATTTGCGTCGATTTGCATAATCCCTATGCACACTACAAATCTCACCCACAACACCTTCATGGTGATGGATCAAACCTACATTGGTTTGCGGGTGATTGTCTTGACTATGTTTATTCATCGCATGTACTGGAAGACTTTATTGATACGGAGGAGGTACTTCGCGAATGGTCGCGTGTACTCAAACCAGGTGGTAAAATGGTGCTTTTCTTACCAGATGAAAAAACATACAGGGAGCACTGTGCAGTAAATGGAAATGAACCAAACAAACACCATGTTCACAAAGAGTTCAGTCTTAACTACCTAAAAAACACTGTGGAATTAATTGGCGGTTTAAAAGTTATCCACGAGAGTTTTCCAGTTGCCGAATATAGTTTTGAATTTGTTTTAGAAAAATCAATCATCTAAACATCTTTTCCAATATAAGAAAACGACTTAATATAAATCTGTTCGACCTTATCTGATGCGTTGCCTCGTAATTAAAAACGATGGGATTGGAGACATTGTATTATTCTCGGGCTTACTTACCTCAATAGCATCAAAATTTAATGGGAATGTGGATTTAGTAACTAGAAAAGAAAATTACTCTATCGCAAATCGAATTCCTGGTCTTAGAAAAATCTTCTTCGCTGAACGAGACCATGTTGACGATGAAACTATATATGAGATAAGTGGAAAGAATCAGTATGATATAGCGATTGTTCCGAGAAGATTTATCCGGAAGAATGTTTTAAAAATCATGCATAATGTCTCAGCAAAAAAAAAGTTTTGCTGTTGGCAATACCCGACAAATTTAACTCATAAAGAGGCTCAAAATGCGAGCAAAGATTGGAAACACATGCAGGGTTCTGAGTCTTTGATCCCAGAAATTCTATATTTACAAATATTCTGTCAGCATGCGTTGTCCTGTTCCCTAGATTCTACACCTCGGCTTGACATTAGAGATCTCACATCCTCAAGGCATTCAACGGAATCAAAGAATCATATTGGAATATGTCTGAGCGGAGCATCTTCACGATGGTCATACCTCCACTGGTTACATCTACTCGAAGGAATAGTAGAAGAAGGCTTACAACCAGTTTTATTTGGCTCAAAGCACGATTTAACCTTTGCAAACCGGTTATGCGAGAAAGTTAAATCAATAAAATCTTTTGTCGGGCAACTGAATCTTGAGCAAACAATTAGTGAATTCAGTAAGTTAGCCTGCGTAATTGCAAATGACACCGGCTTAGCGCATGCGGCATCTCTTTGTGCTTCGAAAGTATTAATCATTCTGGGAGGCGGAACTTTTCATCGATTTTTCCCATGGCCGAAAAAAGATAATCAGTTTGTAATTCATCATGGCATGGATTGCTACGATTGCGAATGGCGCTGTCATCATAATGAGAATCTTTGCCTGGATTTCATCGAACCTGACTCGGTACTTAGGTATCTTCTACGAATACTAAGAAACGAAAATGTTCCTCACATACTAGATTTGAATAATAAAGCCAAAAATTACCCTATTGCTTGGAGGCTAAGCACTGGAATACGCCCAGAAGCGAGTACACAACCAAAACAAATTGAAGAAAACACAAGTTTCACAGAATCCAATGGTGGCTTAGAAATGACCGTAGATGCAAAAGACAAAAAAATTATTATCTTTGGGACTGGCCCGACGGCAAAAAAAATCATCGATGATAACATCGATCAGAAAGAATTAATTTGTTCCATTGATAATGATCCTCGAAAAATAAATAGCGTTTTTGCTGGTAAACCCATTAGGGCTCCTGAAGAAATTTTTTGTATAGAATTTGACGAAATACTGCTTGCAAGTAGTCAACCCCTAGAGATGTATCA
Organism: uncultured Verrucomicrobiota bacterium; assembly: GCA_902618175.1. Lineage (GTDB taxonomy): Bacteria > Verrucomicrobiota > Verrucomicrobiia > Opitutales > Seribacteraceae > Seribacter. The sequence goes on along the minus strand of CACMZN010000012.1, from coordinate 28,899 downwards.
TCAACTTAGAGGTTTAGGGGTCGATTCAGAAAAGATTGTATTCCCTTTCCATCCTGCAATTTCCCAGTAAAAATGGTTCTCGGAAATCACGATAAATTTATTAAGGCACCCAACAAATGGTTCGCCCCCAAAGGCAAATCATGAGTGGGAAGTTAAGAAACAGAAGATAATTGCCTGAACTTTCGTTTAAAATACATATTACTATACAAGAATTCAATAATTGGCTGAAAAGATTTGATTACGAAAACCGATTTTCCAATTTATTTTAAAGAATATGGTCCACCAAACCAATCTCCAGAGAACTGGACTCGGAAACAATTCGAACATTTCTTGACCTTCAATTTATCGAAAATCAATGAGAGTAGCTCAGTCATTGTTGTGACTGCCGCAAACGCGCCTGTGCAGAGAATATTGCGGGATGTTTTTGATATAAGTGAAGCTTGGCGGCAGGATTGGAATTACACAACCGACAAGACGAGCAAAACTCTTGGTGGAAACGCCAGTTCATTAGCAGTTGATGACGAATCTTTTGATGCTTTATTGCTTCATAACTCTTGGGAGCATTTTGAAGGTGATTCAGACTTAGATTTTTTGAAAGAAGCTGCTCGCGTTTTAAAAACCGGGGGCAAAGTTATTATTACTCCTCTTTTCTTTGGCCTGGAAGGTTTTGTAAGCACATCTCCAGAATGTTGGCCGTATAAGTATCGGGCTGCTTCCGAACCTCCCCAATTTCGAGAAGAAGTCCCTCTAATAGTGAACAACTCAATAAACCAGAGATACTCTCAAAGGCACTCCGTTAAGCTTTTACTTAGACACTTTAATGATGTCGCCAGACTTTCACCCAAAATAATGCGTCATTTCCAATGCCCACGATTTTGGTCAATCTCCCCCCTACTCTCTTCTTCTTGAAAAATTGTGATGATTTGAGAGACCAATTTCATGCTGAAGTGTTGATGTATTAAATTGAAAATTTCTAAATGTATTGGGATGATCCCCGTCCGAATAGGCAGTCAACGCCTGCACAAAAAGAACCTAAGAAGGTTACACGGAGTTACATTAATCGAGAGAGCTGTAGAAAAATGTAAAAAAGCTAAAGTTTTTGATGAAATATGGGTTAATTCCGAAGATATTACTTTCAAAAAATATGCGGAACAAAACGATGTAAATTTTCATAAACGCCCGGCTAAATTAGGTAACAACAATGCAACCAGTGAAGATTATATTGAAGAATTTTTGAAACTTCGTCCATGTGACTTACTTGTCCAAGTTCACAGCATTGCACCTCTTTTAACTGTAAGTGAAATTTCTGAATTTGTGGAAACATTCAAAAGTTCCAGTGATGATGTTTTACTTAGTTTTACTAGCGAACAAATCGAGTGTGCCTTTCAAAATAAACCAATAAACTTCACTTTTAAGGAAAAAACAAACTCTCAACTTCTTAAGCCAGTTCAAAGAATAATATGGAGCATTTCTGGCTGGAGAAGATCAACCTTTCTTGAAGCATCTCAAGAGGGTAAGTGCTCTACTTATGCAGGAAAAATTGGTTATTTTGAGGTTAATCATTTAGCTGGTCATGTTATTAAAAATGAGGAGGATTTATCTATTGCAGAAGCATTACTACCTCTAATTCAATGATTTATTTATTTGAGCGATTTGAAAACTGAAGAATTGTTAGGCTTAGCAAAACATGTTGCAAGCATGGCAGGTGATCTGCTCAAAAAGAGATATGCGACTCTCTTGCTGGTAGATTCAAATGAAAAACATGATTTAAAACTTAGGGTTGATAGCACAGTTGAGAAACTAATTCGTAACGAACTAGCAAAAAACTCATCTTTGCCGGTTCTTGGAGAAGAATTTGGCACAGAAGGGACTGATCTTTTAGCAAAATCATTTTGGGTGATTGATCCTTTGGACGGTACCGTTAATTATTTTAAAGGTAACCCAAGCTGCTGTGTTTCTATTGGAATATGGAATGAAATGAACCCTTTAATCGGAGTAGTATTTAACTTTCACACAAATGAGATGTTTAGTGGTGATACAAGGAGTATGTATGCATCGTTCGATGGAAAACAGTTAAAAACATCCCCAATTATTGATACAGATCAAGCTGTGTATTCCACCGGTTTCCCACTAGCCATGGATTTAGATTCAAAAGCCAAAGATCGTTTTTTCGAAAAAGTTAAAAAATACAAAAAAGTAAGAATGATTGGATCAGCAGCTTTGTCCTTAGCATATGTTGCATCAGGTAAGTTTGATATTTATGAAGAAGAATCTATACGCTTATGGGATGTAGCCGCAGGGTTAGCAATAGTTAGAGCCGCTGGAGGATCGATCGAACATAAATTTACTGATTTTGAAAATTTTGTGCTCAATGTAAAAGCAACCGCTTAGGTATCTCCACAATTATTTAATCTTTTAATCATTAAAATTCATTCTTTAACTTCTACTTTAAATAGACTGATTGATGATTTGCCAACTGACTCTTTGCCCGATCAGGCAGATGTGCTCCTAGTTGGTGGAAAACCGATTAATCTACTAGAATTTCCTAAACTGAAGGGTATCTTCAAGTGTGGAGTCGGACGGGATAATATTCCTGAGAAACAAGCTGCATCACTAGGAATTTCTTGCGGTTTCCCCTCTCCTTCCACCGCATCAATCATTCACGAGGAGACGGCAAATTTCGCATGCCACCTTGTGCTCAAATCCTTCTATTCGAATGTCGGAGACTTTGACTCGTGGAAAAAAATTGGACGGAACTCTCTTTCAACCAAACAAGTCTTGGTTGTGGGCAGAGGTAACATCGGAGCAAAAGTGGTGAAAAAGCTTAAAAATTTCGTTCGGGTCTCATCATTTGATCTTATCTCAAACAAACCGAGTGAGCTGAAGGCAATGATTCAGCATGCGGAATGTATCACTCTGCATCTACCACTTACCGAATCAACAAGAAATATGTTTGATGCAGAAAAACTGAGTTGGATGAGAGACGGTACTACTTTGGTCAATACCGCGCGAGCGGCATTGGTGTCCGAAGAAGATCTTTTCCAAGAACTTGAATCGGGCAGATTGCTTGCAGCCTTAGATGTTTTTTGGCAAGAACCTTATAAAGGAAAGTTGCTTGATTTGCCCAATGAGCGAATTTCAATTTCTCCTCATGTTGCAAGCAATTGCCAAGAGTTTCTTGAAGCTACGGCTGAAGATTTTCGTAACTTTCTCGATTTGCTCAAAAATCAAAGATAACATTCGCAAGTGATTAACATAGGCATTATTGGATACGGTAAGATGGGTCAAATTCGAGCCGAAGCCATTAATGCAAGCGACAAAGGCCGAGTTATATGCATATGCGACAAGTCCGTTGCCAAATCTGTGTCAGATGAGATAGCTATCGCAGATAGTCCGGAGACAATGATTAATGATCCTCAAATTGAGGCGGTTTTCGTATGTACGCCGAATTATCTAAACAAACCATTGACAAAGCTCGCTTTGAACAAAGGAAAGCATGTTTTTTGTGAAAAACCCCCTGCATTCACTGCTGCCGAAGTCGAGGATATTCAAAAAGCCGAACTAAGCAGCGGCATGACCTTGATGTATGGCTTTAACCATCGACATCATGAAAGCATTAAAAAAATCAGAACTCTCGTTTACAGTAAGGAGATGGGTAAAATCTTATGGATGAGGGGGCGATATGGAAAAGAGGTTGACGAGGATTTCTTCAAAGGTTGGCGAGCGAAACACGAATTTGCGGGTGGAGGCATTATGCTTGATCAAGGGATCCACATGTTGGACTTGATGATATACTTGAGCGGTGGCTTCGACGAAGTTCAATCCATGGTCTCAAACCTTTATTGGAAGGCCGATGGGATTGAGGATAATGTTTTCGTCAACTTGCGAAGCAAAAAGACTGGCATTTGTGCTTCTATTCATTCTACTATGACACAATGGAGGTACATTTTCTCTTTGGAAGTCTTTCTGGAGGGAGGTTCTGTCATACTAAACGGACTTAAGACAAGCTCAGGTGCTTATGGTGATGAACAATTGACCGTAAAAATAAACAAGAGTCATTCGGCGAGCGCATCCTATGAAAGTGAAGTGCAAGAAATTTTCGATCTAGATACCTCTTGGACTTCTGAAGTACTGCATTTCTTAGACGCAGTTGAAGAAGGCAGTCCGATTGAGCTGGGAAATTCAAATGATGCATTGAGGGTAATGAAAATCATGGACGAAATTTATAGACACAAATAACTACAATGGAAAAAAAGAATTTCATTACCGATTACTTTGATCACTTCAAGAGAGTTGCCTTCGATAACTCGATAGAACCTTTACTCTTCGAATTAAGTAAGATTTTGAGGAGGGCGAGTTCTAAAGGAAACAAAGTTATCTTTGCAGGCAACGGAGCCAGCGCAACGATCGCAAGTCATTGTGCCCTTGATTTTACAAAACAAGCGGGAATTCGAGCCATTAGCTTTAACGATTCGGCTATTCTCACCGCTTATGGAAATGACTACGGTTACGAGCACTGGGTTTCAAAAGCTCTTGAGCATCATGCCGACCTCGGTGACGTCACTTTTTTGATTAGCTCTAGCGGGACATCCATGAATTTAATTAACGGTGCGAATCACGCCAAAAAAGCTGGATTGCAAGTGATTACCCTCAGCGGTTTCGAGCAAAACAATCCTCTTAAACAATTAGGTGACATAAACCTTTGGGCTGACAGTAAATCCTACAATACCGTAGAAACAGTACATATGCTTTGGCTAGTGGCTCTTTGCGACCTAATAATTGGCAAGCGAGAGTACTCAGTTACGGAAAATTAAAGAAATTGTGCCCCTGAAAATAGCTGTATTCGGTTGCGGAAGCGATTTTTCAAAAGAGATTCAGAAGCTTAAAGAGGAATACGAAATCGTTTGTATTTTTGATAATAATCCTGCCTTGCACGGCAAAGAAAAGCACGGGTTCAAAGTTTCGAAACCACAAGAAATTTCCAATTATAATTTTGACCTTCTGAAAATATGCTCACTTTCCAATACAACTAGAATCCGTGAACAGATTCTCGAGCTTGGCATACCTGAGAAAAGCATCATGTCCACCCCTCTTTGGTCCCAAAAAAATTTGGAAAAGTGGACGAGACTGAAAACTGCTAGAAAAAAAAATCGAGTTTTCATTATCGGAAATGGTCCAAGTTTAACCGAGGATGATTTGTGTCTGCTTCACGAAAAGAAAGAAGATAGCTTTGCTTTCAACAAAATTTATCTGATCTTCGAAGAAAGTAATTTTCGACCTACCTACTACATGGTTGAAGATACTTTGGTTGCAGAAAACAATGCAGAGAAAATAGACTCACTTATTGGTTTTCACAAATTCTATCCTGAGCATTTGCTTAGGACCTTGAAGTTATCCGAAGAAGTTTTGCTTTTCGGACTAAATTTACCGGATTCTAACAATGAAGTGGCAACTCTGCCAACCCATGAACCTACTGACTTTGGATGGGGTTCATCCGTAACCTGTACTGCAATCCAAGCTGCCATTTTTATGGGATATTCTCAAATTCACCTTCTGGGCGTGGATTTTAATTTCGAGTGGAGCGGCGAGAATATTTCAAATAAAAATGTTTTAATTGGAAAAGGTGAAAAGAATCATTTTCACAAAGATTATCGACCAATAGGTGAAAAATGGAATGTTCCTAAAATGAACATTTCAGGATCCCAATATGTGATGTTAAAAGAATTTGCTAAAAATATGGGCATTAATATCATAAATTCTACAAGAGGTGGTGAACTTGAGGTGTTTGACAGGACTCCTCTTGAAAAGGTTCTCAACCAGACATAAATTCTTCATCTTTGGTAAAGCTTTAGATAGGCTTTAAACATGCTCTCCAAAGAAAATTGCTTGTGAAAAAAGTCGTGTGCATTTTCTGTAATTTTTTGTGCGTCATTTGTATCAAAATTAACAACGCTTTTGACAAACTCCCTCGTAGATTCGATTCCAAAAAGGATTCCCCTTCGTTTTCCTATTAGTTCTTCTATTTCAGAAATCCTAGAACCAAACACCAATTTCTTGGCCCGAAAGGCTTCTAAGATCGATAAAGGCATCCCTTCAGACTTGCTTGGTAGCACCATTGCATCAAAGTGTTGAAGATGTGAAGATGCGTTCTTAATCTCGCCAGTCCAAAAAGTCATTTTTGCAGTTGCACTTTTATTTACACACTCCTGAAAATAGCCTTCACACTGCTCGGGACCAATAAAAACTGCACAACATCTTATTCCAATTTCGTTTAGATGCCGGATTGCATTCATTAGAAAAATTTGGTTTTTCCTGACTCCTATTTCTCCAATACACAAAAACTTTAAGACCCAATCTTGACTTGCTAGAAACCTGCTTAGACTTGAGCTTAATAAAGTACTTGTAGATAATTTTGTGGAAATCCCATTGGGAATGACATGCAAACGCGAATTCGAAACTCCTTTCGATATTAGCAACTTTTTTCCACTTTCATTTAATGTTGCTACTCCATTCAAGGTATTCATTGTATTTACATCGTCCTTCTCCATGCGCTGGTTTTTGTTCAATCCCCAACCGTGCATGGTTTGAATAAAGAGTGGTCTTCCTTGAGATTGAATAAAAGCTTTCTTGCAAACTTTCGCTGGAACAGATGCATGAGCATGAACCACGTCGAATGGGGAAAAGGTCGAAAAATGTGCCCGCAAATCCATTGCGGCGTTACGATTAAGAGCCGTATCTCTCTTGAAGAGGGAGTCGAAAGTCTCAAGTTGTATTCCAGCTCGTTGTAATCTTTGAATGGGCTCTTGGTAGTGCCTGTATTCATCAAACTCTGTTTTGTTTGCCACAATTCGAATTTCATGACCTGCCTCCATTTGAAGCATTGCCAAATCAACCAATACGTTTCCTGCCCCACCATTTACAAAGGTTGTTGCATGAAGGATTTTCATGATAGTCCTTGGAGGCAATAAAAGTCTCTCGAATACACCAGACCACGAAGTTTCAGTTCTTCTGCAATCTGCGTCCATCCCGAAGACGCCACCACAACAAAAGTTTCTTTCAATTGCATTTTGGTATCAAAAAAACATTCCTTGGTTAAAACTTTAAGAGAAAGGAATGATTCAGTGCTTTTGTATGCCTTTGAATCAATGAAGCCCGATACCCGGCTTTCAAACCCCATCAACTTCAAACCATTTAAAAACTTTTCTCCAAATGCACCCGCACCCCAAATCCAAAATTGTTCATTTGAGCCCATAGCATTAATGCGGTTCCATAATTCTTGGTTTTCATAATCGATCAGCAGCGTTGGTCTCTCCAGCAATTTGAGTCCCCTCTCCGGAACCAAAATCTTAAAATACACAGATGTCATTCTTTCTGCAAGAAAACCGAAGATTCGTAAATCATCAAACCCGGAAATCCTATTTGCCTCACGCTCAATTTCCTCAATGATTGAAAATAGCCATTCACACAATTCCTCCAAAATACTGCCCTTGAGTATAAATATATTTCCCCAGCGAGCACTTTGATTTTGTTCGTCAACTAATCGTTCAATTGCTTCAAGTTCACCTTTTTTTTCAAGCACACGAATCATTAAATCCCAACTTTCAGAACCGTGCTTGCTAAGATAGTGATCCCGCACAGATGACTGGATATTTTCTTCGTATGGAAGTACGACGTCAAAATTTCTTAGATTTTCCAACTCCTCGACACCTAGATCAAAAAACCCAGCTTCTTTAATCTTATCCACTGGAATTATCGATGTTTTGGTGTAATGCCCGATCAGCCTTTCTTCATTCGAAATTTTTTTCAGAAGAAGTTGTCTGCGATAATGAGAAAAACCAATCTGCGAATCATGTTTGGATCTTTTTTGCCATATCTTGTGTAATGCAGTTAATTCGCAATAACTGGGGTTTTTTTGCCATATCGAGCCTAAACCTCTGTCATTTGTTAGCTTTGTTCCGCCAATCGGTCCCACCCAAATTACACTGGAGTAATCACTTTCGTATTCGCAAAATTCTTTGTGACTGACTATGTAATTTCGGACCATAGTCTTTTTTTAAAAGATTATAAAACATTCATCCATTCCAAATTTAAATGAGTAAAAGCTTTCTCATAGTAGGAGCTGGTTTTTACGGAGCAACCTGCGCTAGAGAACTGACCGATGCAGGACACAGGTGCACCGTCATTGACAAAAGGACTCACATAGGAGGAAATTGCTACACACGCTATGTGGAAGAAGCTAATTGCCACGAACACCATTACGGCGCTCATATCTTCCACACCAACTCGCAACGCATATGGGACTACGTTAATCGCTTCGCGAGATTCAATCACTACATTAACCGGGTCAAGGTCAGTCACCGTGAAAAAATTTATTCCTTTCCCATTAATCTGTTCACCCTCTATCAGGTTTTTGGAGTCAAAACTCCGCAAGAAGCCATAGCCTGCCTTGAGAAAAAAAAGATACCTATCGTAAAACCTAAGAACATGGAAGAGTGGTGCCTAGCGAACGTCGGTAGGGAAATCTATGAGATTTTCATTGAAGGTTACTCAACCAAACAGTGGGACAAACATCCTAGAGATTTGCCTGCCTCCATCATAAGGCGAATTCCGATGAGGCTTAATTTTGATGATAATTATTTCAACGACCGTTACCAAGGGATTCCCATTGGGGGCTACACTTCAATCTTCGAAAAAATGCTCGAAGGCATCCCACTGGAGTTAAATGTCGATTTCCACAAGGAAAGGGATTTTTTTCTAAGGAAATTCGACCAAGTCATTTTCACAGGACCCATTGATTCTTTCTTCGACTATTCCTTGGGGCATTTAGAATACCGATCCCTACGGTTTGACCACCAAGTGCTGAATTCTCCGGATTACCAGGGAAATGCGGTTTTCAACCACACTGAAGCCATTGTTCCCTATACCCGCACTTATGAACATAAGCACTTCGACCTTAACTATTCAGCTACTAAAACAGCCATAACTTTTGAGTATCCCGAGAAATGGACGCCCGGTAAAATTGAAATTTATCCCGTTAATACAGATGAAAACCAAAACCTCTTTCTGAAATATCAAGCTTATGCAAAAGACCTTCCTAAGGTAACTTTTGGCGGAAGGCTTGGGCAATATCGATATTATGATATGCATCAAGTGATTGGCGCAGCATTGGAAAAAGTAAAGTTTCTCACTCAATCTTAACTTTTCCCAAGATAAATCTTTTTTTTAACTTGGATATGATGTAGCCTCGGAGAGTGGAAACGGTAAATCAAAAAGTTAGCTCTTTAAAATGGGCAATTGGCGAATTGGCAAAGCAACGGGAAGAACTTGAAAGCAAGCTCAAGATCGCCCGCAAACGAGATGAGACAAGTTCGCTCATCAAGGAGGTTCATGATCAAAAAGAAGCTTTGCAAAAAAGAATTGCAGCATTAAACGATGGATTGAGAGTCTCTTCCGAATTAGTGGAAAAACCAGTTTCTGAAATTGAAGATGATCTTTCGCAGGTGAAAGAGAAATTTATGATAGCGGAAGAACGCTTGGAGTCTCTCGAACAGGAGGAATACTTTGAGGAACTCGGAAAGAAATTGAATCGGTCTCACTCAGAAACCGAAATCCATGATAACCCAACTCGTGAAGATTCAGCGGAGATTCCGGTACTGTTAGAATCACTGACAGTTGAAGAAACTCCTTCAAATGAAAAGGAACCCGAAAGAACCTCCCCTGAAAGTCCCAAAAAATTTCCCTCAACTGTAAAGACTATATCTTCTACACTTTCTATGAAATCTACCACAAATCGAATACATTCTGAGAAATTGGGAAGTTTGAAGAACGAAACTTCTGACCCTCAATCCCAAGACATGGAGGAATCTTCCGCAGACCAACAACAAAGGGATGGTGAGACGAACACTGTAGTGGTTTCCGAGAGCTTGGAAAAGACAGCCGCACAACTGGGTGTGGAGCCCGATTTTCTTCTTAACAAGGGAATTCAAGCAATTTTACGCATGATTGCCAGAAACGGTGGCAAATTAAGTTTTCCTCTCGAAGTAAGTCAAATCGACTGATCCGATTCTGCTCTTGAATTCATAATTTCATCCTTGGAAAGACTTTGAATTAAAAGTGTTCCTTGTTTTTTGAGGGGATAAATCCAATGTTGTTAATTCATCTTCTTGTTTTGTGTGTCAGGATTTATGATTTTAGGATTTGCCGATGATTTTCTAGACTCAAGAATGCCAACCTTGATAAGTTTGCTGAAGGTAGTCGCATTGATGTTTTGTAATGGGTTCTCTCTCTTTGTTTCCACAAAGACTGCTGCAGATACTGGGAATGAGAGCTCTTTAGTTGTCTCCAAAGAGAGAGATGATTCTCGACCCTCCGTTGAGGACCTGAGTGAGAAAACCCAAGAGCAAAATCTTTTATCGCCTGAGCATAAACCATTCAAAATCCAATCGACAATCAATGGATATTTAGAGGATGTCGATGCAAGAGAAATGGCTTTTTCCTTGAAGGAGTGGGATGAGTTAAAAGTCCTTTACTCACCTACTCACGGCGAGAGATATGTAAAAGGTGAAATCATTCTTCGCCTTGATATCGAAAAGATTAGGCATGAAATTCGAAATCTCACTCATGATCTGTCTATGCTGGATCTAAATCAAGAAATGCTCGAAGTGGAACTTGAACTAGCCGAAAGTTTACTACCCATAAGGAAAAATGAAATTGATCAACTCGAATCCTACCTAGACGAGGATATTGATCGCTTCCGGACTACCGAACTCCCCTTCAAGAAAAAAACATCGCTGATGAATGTCAGGAGGTATGAGCACTTGCTCGCTTATTCTCTGGAAGAACTTAATCAACTCAAGAAAATGTATGAAGCCGATGAAATGACCGAAGAAACGGAAGAGATCATTTTAAAGAGAGCTCAAAACGAAGTGGAACAAATGAGATTCTACTTGGAGAAAGCAAAGAACGAATTTGATAAATTTAATGAAATAGAAGCTCCAAGAACTCTTAAGGAAATCATGAATTCTTTTGAAACAGACCATCTTTCTTTTTCTGCGATGCGAAAAAGAAATTTGCACGAAATGAAGAAAAAGAAATTGGAAAAACAAAAAATGAGTGAAAAACGCAAGCTTTTGGCGTTGAGGAAAAGATTTTTGGAAGAAGACATGAAAAGGATGACAATGAAAAGTCCACTGGATGGTTTGCTATATTGGGGTTCCTTCGACAGGGGAAAATGGACTGGAAAAAAGATGCTTGAGGGCAAGCTTAGAAAAGGTGGAACTTTAAAATCCGGCGAACCCATAATAACCATCTCACCAATGACCAAAATGAGAGCAAGAATGGATCTACCAGAGGAGTTACTTCATGAACTCAAGCAAGATACCAAAGGCAAACTCGAATTTAACACCAAGCAATCTGATTTTCTTTCGGCGACTGTCGTTGAAATTAGTACCGCACCTATCAGTGCTGGTTTCTACGATGTTGAGTTGGAAATTACTTTTCCCGAAGGATTCTCTACCCCTGCAACTGGTACGGCTTGCAGCTTTACCTTTATTTCCTATGAAAACAAAAGTGCACTGACTTTACCTGAAGAAGCGGTTTTCGAAGAGGATTTTGATCATGAAAAAAAGTTTGTTTATGAATTGAATGATAAAAAAAAGTTTCGCAAGAGATATGTGGAAGTAGGGAGAAAATCCGGGGGAAGAGTGGAGATCTTAGGTGGCTTGAAGGCCAAATCGAAAATAACTTTGAAAAAACCATAATTTGAATCTCATCAGACTTCTCATTCCTGCATTGGGAATTATTTTTTGTCTAACAATTTTTTCTATTCTTCAGCTCACGGCTGCCGAAAAATCGACACTTATTACAGGAGATTCGATTGAAAGTTCAATTCAGGCAGGTTGTTCTTTTTTAAAAGAGAATCAGAATCTTGACGGTTCTTGGGGATCGGCAAGACAAACAAAAGGATTAAATGTTTTCGCCCCAGTCCCTGGTTCACATCGGGCTTTTCGCTTGGCGGTTACCGCCCTGTCGATCTCGGCGCTCGTAGAAAACAAAGGCGATGACAGCAATTATCAAAACTCAATCAATCGAGGAAAATCTTATCTTCTGAAAAAACTTCCTCTATTACGAAGAGCATCCCCAATGGCTCTCTACAATGTGTGGGCCCATTGCTACGGTATTCAAGCCCTCCATCGTTTGCTTGGTTTCATTTCGAACGAGAAGGAGGAGAGAGAAATCAAATTGATTATGGCTCAACAAGTTTCCATGCTTGAAAAGTATGAATCCATTGATGGGGGGTGGGGTTATTATGATTTCAACGCACAGACTAAGCAACCTTCAGGATCTTCCATTTCGTTTGTCAATGCAACTGGGTTAGTCGCCCTCAAGGAGGCAGAGAAGTCAGGCGTAATGATTCCTCGAAAATTAATTCAAAGAGCAATTTCAGCTATCATCCGACAACGATTGCCCGACCACAGCTATCTTTATGGTGAATACCTAAAATACCAGCCTCGTAGAGGAATTAATCGACCTGCAGGCAGTTTGGGAAGGACACAGGCGTGTAATTACGCGTTGCAAATTTGGGGGGACGAAAGCATAAATGATGAGGTTCATAAACTTTGTTTGAATCGATTGATCAATCGCAATGGATGGTTGGATGTTGCCCGAAAAAGACCTATTCCTCACGAATCCTGGTTTGCAGTGGCGGGCTATTTTTTTTATTACGGACATATGTATGCTTCCCTTTGTATTGATGCCCTTTCCAGTCCAGACAAAAGAGAGTATCAACTAAAATTGTCTAAGGTTTTGATTCCCCTACAAGAAAAAGACGGCTCTTGGTGGGATTTCCCTTTTTATGATTATCACAAGCAATATGGAACTTCCATGGCTTTGCTTAGTCTGAGGAGATGTTTGCCAATTTCAATGCATGATTGAGAAACAGTCAAAGTGGGGTCCCCCTTTTCGGGCTTGGATTGATTTCTTCTCCCAAAATTGGGATGTCTTACGATCAATCATCATAGCTGCACGCTTAACTTCCTTTTCATTTCCTTCAAGCAACAACTCAACAGATCCATCAGGCAAGTTTTTCACGAAGCCCGTGACGAGGTGATTTTCGACTTCTTTACTAACAAGCCATCTGAATCCTACTCCTTGTACGTTCCCATGATATATGGTCTGTGACCTCAAGTCATTCACTTAAAATTTTTTGAATTATTCCAAATTTATGAAAAATTATTTGACCTACCTTTGCAAACGGATGAATAAGTTATTTTTAAATCTCTAGCAACCAAAGGATCAAATGATGAGCCACCATGATTTCGAACACAACCAAGACGATGAATGGGAAGAAAATGAAGAGGTTGCGTGGAATGAAGCAGATTGGCAAAAGTTTCTTCGCAAGTCAGACAAGGAAGTTTCACGCTTTATTTCTGCTTACAACAAAGTAAGAAAGCAACCGAATCGTTTGGACGCCGCTGCAGCCATTATGGGTTGGCACAGAGATGATTGGTCATCCATCGATGAGATTGATTTGGATGAAGAGGAAGAGGAAATTACACGCCAAGTCCGACCTCTTGAACTCGAAGATGTTCGAAAAATGGATCCATACACTCTTCATCGCCATCCAGTCTATGTCTCTGCTACCGCTCTTTTTTCTTATTTGCGCTCTTCTTGGGAACATCTCATGACGCATAATCGAGTTGCTCCACGAAGTCATTTGGCATGGAGTTACAGCTCCAGCCTCGCTGATGCAGAAAGACATTCGATTGTAGCCGCCACTTGTCTTGACTTGGGAGATTTTCTGCTCGCGGTTTGTCATTTGAAAAAAGCCCACTCCGCACTCAATGAATCCATGAGGATCAATAGGATGTTCTGCCATCAGAATTCAAGGATCCTACGCGAATACCTTGAGGAATCCGATGTAAGAATGCACGACTTACGAGAAATCTGGATTCGAATCATGCAAGATTGCCGAAAGTAAACTCGGTTATTGCATCACGGTTAAAAGGTCGTCTGCAGACGACCTTTTTTGTTTCTCTTTGATCTTTGTATTTTTTGCTTTTTGTTGATTATTGGTTGCGAATTCAGAAGAGTTTTCCATGGAATAAGAAACATGAAAAAATCAAATTTCCACCACCTGCTGTTGATCCCCTTCGTCTACATTCTATCTCTGCCCAACGCGATCTTCAGTGCACAAAAGCCAAATATTCTTTTTCTTTTTGCAGACGATCAATCATATGACACGGTAGGTGAGTTGGGACTGACCGACATCGAAACTCCAAACCTTGATCGACTGATGAAGCAAGGCACTTCATTTGCCCGTGCCTACAACATGGGTTCTTGGAGTGGGGCCGTTTGCATAGCCAGCAGGCACATGCTCAATACCGGTCGATTCATTTGGCAGGCAGAAGCTGCGTCCAAACAAGCCGAAGAAGAGAGAAAAAAAGGTAGATTCTGGTCCGAAAACATGAAAGAAGCAGGATACAAAACCTATTTCACAGGCAAATGGCATGTGCGTGCCAAAGCAGAACTCTGCTTTGACGTGGCCACTATGGTACGCGGAGGCATGCCGAACCAAACTCCAGAAGGATATCATCGACCCCTCCCCGATGGAACGGACCCATGGAGCCCTTATGATCCAAAATTCGAAGGATTTTGGAAGGGTGGCAAACACTGGAGTGAAGTAGTTGCTGACGAAACCCTGAAATTTTTATCCGAAGCGAAATCCCATGTTGGGAAAAAGCCTTTCTTCGCTTACATTTCCTTCAACGCACCTCATGATCCCAGACAGTCTCCCAAGTCCTTCATCGACCGGTACCCACTTACCCGAATTAAGATACCAAAGAATTTCCTTCCCCAATATCCCTTCCGTGATCAGATAAAGTGTCCACATAAACTGAGGGACGAAAGTTTGGCACCGATGCCACGCACAAAGAATGCAATCAAAGTTCATCTGCAGGAATATTATGCAATCATAACACATATGGATGAACAAATTGGTAGGATTCTTGAGGAACTGGAAAAATCTGGTTTGGCAGATAACACTTATGTATTCTATTCCTCTGATCATGGTCTTGCCGTGGGACAACATGGTTTTCTCGGAAAGCAGAATCTCTACGAGCACAGCACACGCGTTCCTTTCATCATTAAAGGACCTGGCATTCCTGGGGGAAAGACGGTCCGAAATCCAATTTATCTTCAGGATGCCATGGCCTCTTCCCTAGCCTTGGCCGGTATTGACAAACCCAACCATGTTGACTTTCACAACATCCTTCCTCTGGCAAAAGGTGAAAGTGTAAAATCTCCATATTCTTCAATTTACGGTGCGTTTTTAGACGCTCAAAGATCGATTACTCATAAAGACTTAAAACTTATCGCTTACCCAGCGATATCCGAATTCAGAGTTTACGATTTGGGTTCGGATCCTCTGGAAAGGAACGACTTATCCAAAACCAAAAAAGGCAGGAAGATCATTGGGAAACTTTTTCCTATGCTAATTGATCTGCAGGAGCAGATGGGGGATCCTCTTGACCTTTCGACCTCCTTTTCAATTAAATAAAAAGGTTGTATTCTTAAGGACTTAGCTGGAGAAAACGAGTTGTTGTCTCATTCCAAATCGCAAAGACTGAGACATATTAGTCTACGCTTGTCTCTTGCGTAGATTCGATTATTTCCAAAAGCAAAATGAGCTCTCGCATCGAAGCCAAGAATCTGCTGTCTATGGAGTGTATTGAAGCTTCGGGGATTGGCTTCAAAAACGATCAATTCACCCGTTTCGACTAGAGCAATGAGCTTTTCTTCCACTGCAATCAAATTTCCTGATCCGATCAATGGTGAGCTCCAAGCAATTTCTCCAGTGGAATATTCGATGCATCGTAGTTCAGCACCCCTTTCTTGTCTACCATGAAAACCATAAATGTATCCATCAACGAAGACTGGTGTGGAGTAATGGCAATCAAGGACATTCTTTTTTTTCCATTTCAAACTCATTTCAAATTGCCCATTTTCAGACTCGTCATATTGCCACAAAGCGGCTCCCAAGTCGTAACAGGCAGACAGAAAAACAAAACGATCGAAGACAAGTGGGGTAGCTGCATGCACTGAGGCGTTGATGGGAGAACGAAAGGGTTCGAAAAAAGCTTTTTTTCCATCATCTGAATCCAGAACAAAAAGACCTTCCCGCATAAATGAGATTATTTTTGTCTCAGATAAAAAATTTAATGGAACAGGAGACGCATAGTCATCATGCGAAGGAGTGCTGGTCCATAGAGTTTCACCAGTTTTCAAGTTAAGTGCAACCAATCCGGTATTTTCACCACCCGCACCAATTATTACCTTTGAACCTAGAATCAGGGGTGATGAGCATCGACCAAAAAAACCTTTTAGAGAACCAAAACGTTTCACCAAATCGACCCGCCAAATGAGTGATCCATCCGAAATTGAAACCGCATGGACCATTCCTTGCGGACCATGTGAAACAAGCACTTCCTCTGACAAGGCGGGAGTGGAACGAGGACCATCTTCCATTCCAAAGTTATCTTTGTAATTGGAATCATAGGAAAAGGTCCATATGGGTTTTGCAGAATCCTTGTCAAACTTTCTGAGCCTTTCTAGGTGATTCATCCGATCGTGCAGATAAACAGATGTGGGATCGACAAGGGGAGAAGCCCAACCCTTGCCGACGTCAATGCTCCAAAGTATTTTGAAATCCTTACCCTCCGAAGGTATTCCCAGGTCAGTCTGGACAGCTTGTCCGTCATAAGTGGGACCTAGCCAATTTGTCCAAGTGGTTTCTTTTCCACGAACCGCTTCATGACAGTGAGTCCGATAACTAAAGACAAAGTACAGCGTCAACAAGAAAACTGTCAGCTTGAGATTTGACTTCTTGATTACGCCGATCTTCATTGGATTTGTTTTCCATCAAAAATCTGAGTTGAAAGGATTGGTCCCATTCCCAACTCCTCGCCATATTTGAAGAGGAGTGCATTCCGCTTGAGACGATGAGAAAAGCCATGTTTCTCTCTATGTTTCGCTATTATAGTCCAAGCTGCGAAGTCCACGCAAAATGGATTTTTTCCCAAGATCATCTTTTTATCTTGGAGTACGAATTCGGCATCAAAAGCCCTTCCACCTGCAAATTGAAACTTACTTAAGTCAATAAGGGAAAAGAGCCGCTTACTCCAAATTTCGGGTATAGCAAGTATTTCCGCCACTGCCGCAGGAGCTAGAGTAGCACTTTGTAAAAATCTTTGAAAATTGTTGATTGCGCCAAGAGTCAAATTTGAACACGCCCCATCTATTCCCAAGTGCGGGTCATCCATAGCCACCGATAAATTGATCCAATAAATGTCATCTTGAAAAAGAATTCTTGGCAAAAAACTTTTTCTTTCCTCAACAAGCCTTTTATCTCGGTTTTGCGGATGACTAAGATAATAGGCTACCCGATCATGTTTTGCTGGAGGTAAGGGGCTATCATGAAACCAATTTATATCGGTATATTCGGGATCTAGAAATGTCACTACTCGATGACCTTTGTAGCCTTTCGAAATCTCATCCTGTCTGAGAAATCCTCCTCTCAGCAATCCTCCCCTCCCGTAATCAACTATAATTAACTTTGACTTTGAAAAACCGCGCCGTCTAAGAAACTCGAGCAAACCATCAACCAAGTACGAGGAAGTTTGCAAGCCCGGAGCGAAGACAGTTTCCAACTTAATGGCAATCTTGGGGAAATTCTTGGGTTCGATAAAAATCCCACTGCTTTTTTCAAGTCTCTCAACCAAAAAGCTCAACGACTTGAAATAAGCCACGGCGTCAACTCCGCATTGTCCCACAAAAACATGATTATCATGATTTTCCATGACTCTTTTTGTTCTCGCATCAAACTTTTCCACACTCGCAGTAAGATCTGAAATGAGACCGACCGAAATGATCTTTAGAAAAAAAGATAAAAAGAAAACCAAGACCATGGCTTGACGTTTGCCGTTCCTATGAAAAAAACAATTCATGCCTTATAGAAATTTATGCTTAAGGATGCTTTCGATTGGGTCAATCTTGGTCGCTTTTTTTGGATGCGGGGAAGAGCCGAGCGAGAGTTCCTTGAAAGAGGACAATATCGAACTGGAAACTAGAGAAACACCAAAACTTGGAGAGGCCATCGAAAAAAGAATCGAAGGCAAGCCGGAAGAGGCAATACAGCTGTTGAATGAATTACACGGCAAGTTTCCGAATTCTGCGGATATTCTTATTCAGTTAGGAAGGGCTTTGATCGAATCCAAACAATATGCTCTCGCGGCATTTCGTTTCGATCAAGCCCTTGCTGATGGAAAAAACAGGGAAGTTCTCAAGGAAGCTGCTCAAGCTTATGAACTCTGCGGTGATCTGAAGTCCGCACAGAAAAGATACCAAGACTATCTTGAGTTTTTTCCTCAGGATTTCAGGGTTTGGTTGAATCTGGCAAGGCTATTCGCAACTAACGGTGATGACACCGCTGCTCTAAATGCGTTTTTAAAGGGATCTGACTTTGCCGAGCATGAGGATTGCATGAAAATGGCAGAGTTGTACTACCAAAAAAAATTGCTTGTTCAAGCTGAACATTGGTACCGAGTCGCCGCCAAGAAGGAAGAAGGCGTTTCCCCGGGCCCATTTCTTGGTTTGCTGCGAATTAAACTTTTGGGGAATGAACTAGATGAGGCGGAGTCTCTCATCCTCACCATCGAAAAATCCAAACCTGGCTCCATCCTTGGAACTGATTTGGATGAGGAGGCTTCACATCTACTTCGCCAAAGAAATTTGGGTGACTTTCTGAAAGCTGGGTTTTCTCCTGCAACGATGAATGTCACTCAGTTGGCCGCCGCACTTCTTAATAATACCTCAAACGAAACTCAAAAGGTCGTTTCCAGCGGACCTAAGTTGAGCTTACAATCGAATGATGTTGTAATATCGTCTATTTCACTCCCCGATAAGGAAACCTTGGATGAAGAAACTCTACTTTTGAGCGATCCTACCCTTACCGGAGATTATGCTGACCTTAGCCTTGCTGACGCCTTCTCAGATCCATTGATTGAAGATTACAATACAAATCCTCTGGAGGAAGGCAGGATAGCATACCTGAATGGAAACTACGTAAAAACTTTGAATCTGGCTAGGATAGCGATCAAGAAAAATCCCATGAATTCGGAGGCTTGGCGACTCAGTTCCCAAGCTCACTTTCAATTGGGTGAAACCAAAGAAGCTGAAATGACGATCTTGGAAGCAATTCGTCACAGTCCTTTAAATTTGGAAAATCATTTGGATCACTTGCGAATTGCCCAGGAGACACTCTCAGCCGAAAGATACTTGGATGAACTTGAGAAAGTTCACGAGTTATTCCCAGAATCAATCGATGTTGTCTGGCAACTGGCTAGGCGTTATCAAATGGTAGAGAGAATGCCCGCAACGGCGGCCGTTCTATACAGGAAACTTCTCCGAATAACATCTCCCGACAGTTCCGTTCATTACCAGGCAGAGATGGAGTTAATTAAACTCAAAGACCTCTGAAGGTTAGAAATTAAAGTCGCTATATGCCCCGGTTTGCTGATGGTTTTGTAAATGAGCTAAAGGATCGAATAGACCTCTTTGATTTGACGAATAGATACGTTCAACTCAAAAAAAGTGGATCGAGTTGGGTCGGACTCAGTCCTTTCAATCAGGAAAAGACCCCATCCTTTTACATCCATCCGGAAAAGGGATTTTTTAACTGCTTCAGTTCCGGGGAAAAGGGCGACGTCATAACTTTTATCCAAAAAATGGAAAATTTAAGTTTTCAAGAAGCCATCGAATTCTTGGCTCAGGAATTTAGCATACCTCTGCGTTACCAAAAAGGCGGCACCACTCAACCTTTCTCCAATTCAATCAAATCGGAGTTATATTCCCTTCATGAGCTTGTCACTTCATGGTTTTGCGAACAGTTTTCCACCCAAAAGAAAGAAAGTTCAATCGCCAGAAATTATTGGCTTGAAGAACGTAAATTCAGTCTTCTTACGGCACAGCGATTCCAAATTGGATTTGCACCAACCAACCCCAAAGCCCTTATAGAATTTCTAATGGTGAAAAAAATCTCACGATTAGTCATAGAAAAGTCAGGCTTATTTCGTAGTAACGAAAAAACCGGCGAGTTCTTTCCGATTTTCTCCGGTAGATTAATGATACCCATACGTGAGAAACTTGGAAGAATCTGTGGTTTTACAGGAAGAAAACTTTCCCTTACTCCAGAATGGGGAGACAAAAAATCACCCAAATACATAAATTCTCCTGAAACCCCGATTTTTAAAAAAGGACAACTTCTTTTCAATCTGGATTTGGCTAACAAAGAAATATCATCGGAGAGTGATTTCTTGTTGGTCGAAGGACAACTTGATGCAATCAGGTGTTGGGAAGAGGGGTTCCGCACTGTGGTTGCTCCACAGGGCACTGCATTCAAGGAATTGCAGGCAGACTTGCTCCGGAAATCGAATCCTCGGCGCGTAGTTTGTCTTTTGGATGGAGATGATGCTGGAAAAAAAGCGGCCCTTTCCTACATTCCTATTTTCTTACAGGCTGGTCTGGATGCTCGATTTGCAACATTGCCAACCGGAGTTGATCCTGATCAAATATTGATCAACAAGGGTGCTGATGCACTTAAGGAAATAATTGAAAGCGGGAAGAACATGATCGACTATGCAGTTGGTCAGAAATTAAACAAAGAAAATCGAATTTCCCCAAACGAAAGAAAACAATTAAGCGAATTCATATTTGAACCATTGTCTAAGCTGGAATCATTCGTAGTAAAAGACTCTTACCTGGAGGAGATGGCGAAATCGCTAAGTATGTCTTACGACTCGATAAAAAAGGATTATCTCCGCTTCGCCAACGAATCGAAAAATCGTCGTAAGTACAAAATCATCTCGGAAAAAAAAGAAGTTTCTACAAAGCCTCAACGATTGACAATTGTTGAAGATGATTTACTGTATGCTGTTCTGCATGATGATCGACTCGCAAGTCCTCTTGCTCAAATTCTTGACCTCGCCTTGCTCGACTTGGAGTCCACTTCAGGTCGAATTCTTGCCAAAATTTTGTCAGAAGTACGGGCGGAGGGATTTTCATCCATCAATCAGTTGGAGGAACTGCTCGAAAATGATCGTGAAAGATCAACTTTTCAACGATTTCTCTTCTTAGACGCTTCCTCCCATGAAGATATTTTTTTGCCTCAACTGGTCAACCAATGCTTGTCTGTCTTGCACTTTAGACAAACTAAAAGGTTTGAACAAAGTATTCTTGAGCAAATAAAAGATTGCGTAGATGATGCAGATAAAATCAAGGCACTCCGGTCACAACTCAAGAAAATCCGATCAAACCGAAATTCACCACCTGTATTAATTTTATCCGAATAAGTGAACCCACTTTCTCATGCCCCGAAATAAGACAAACAATCCCACGTCAAAGAGCAAAAAGACATCAAATGTGACCAAGTCGGTTTCTACTAAATCCACAGCAAATAGAACTCGTAAAACATCCCCTAGGAAAGAGGATCCAAACAAACTTACATCCAGTTCTTCTCCCTCCAAAAAGCTTCGTAATAAGACCGCTGAGGATATTACTTCCTCTGTCGCTGACTCCAAGGATCTTGCAAACAACGGTACTATCTCTGCAAAATCCTCCAGCACCAGCAAAAAAAGAAACAAAGCTGGGGATTCCGAGGAGAACTCTACATTGAAAGGATCCAAACTCAAGGAATCTAAACTCAAGCCCTCTGCGAATAAGAAAACTACACCAGTCAAGACAGGCAAAAACTCCAAGAAAAAACCATCATCATCTGCCAGATCTGGAGAGGATGGTTCAATTTCAGAAATTTCATCCACCAAGGAAGCGGCCAAAAATGTAAGTAAACATATAGAACCACATGCCCTAGACGACGAATCCACTGAGAAGGTCCGTCAACTCATTCATCTTTCTCGCGAACAAGGTTTTTTGACTTACAAGGATGTCGACACTGCCCTTCCTGAAATAGCCGACAAACCCGAAGAACTTCAAAACGTCATATCCATTTTCAATAACTTGGAAATTAAACTCCTCGATTCAAAAGAAGTGGAGAAATACAAGAAGAAAAAGGAAGAAACGGAAGAGGAAAACGCTCGCACCAATCAAAGCGACATGCTCGACGACCCTGTGAGGATGTATCTAAAGCAAATGGGTCAAGTTCCTCTGTTGTCCAGAGAAGAGGAAGTGGATATCTCCAAAAGAATAGAATCTGCGGAAAGTGCTGCTCTAAAAATTGTTTATTCGGTTTCTCTGGCATCTGACTTTCAACTTGATATTTGCCAAAAGTTGCTATCTCGCGAAGAACGGTTTGATCGTGTGGTTTTGGATAAGAAAATTGATAGCCGAGAATCTTATTTCAAAAATTTGGCAAAACAAGTTGTCGCACTTGAAGACCTGAATAAAAAAATCACCAATGCGTGGAATAGCATCGAGAACGCAAAAAACGAAACTCAACGCAAAAGATCCACAACAAGATTTAGGAATTATGAGGCCGAACTCGCTCCCATATTTAAGAAATGCTGTCTGAAATTAAAGGTTTTTGAGGATTTTTTACAGAAACTAAACCCTGAGCTCAAGTTAATTGCCAGAAATCTCTTTAACCTTGGACTTTACAAGAAAGACAAAGTTAAAATTAAAAGAAAAGGTGTGAAGATTGAACAGGTCAGAGAGGATCTTGAAAAAGCGAGATTAAAGTTTCGAATGGATCCTGAAGAACTAATCAAGTTGATTAAGGATTTGAGGCAAAATATGCGACTTGCCCACAAAGCAAAAACTGAAATGGTAGAAGCAAACCTTAGATTGGTCATTTCCATAGCCAAGAAGTACACTAATAGAGGTTTGTCTTTTCTCGATCTCATCCAGGAAGGAAACATGGGGTTAATGAAGGCTGTGGAGAAATTTGAATATCGCAGAGGCTACAAATTTTCCACATATGCAACCTGGTGGATACGGCAGGCAATCACCCGATCAATTGCAGATCAAGCTCGAACGATTCGTATTCCTGTCCATATGATTGAAACCTTAAATAAGGTCATGCAGGTTCAAAAACAACTACTTCAGGAACTCGGACACGAGCCTACTCCGGAGGAAGTTGCCAATGAAATGGGACTTCCTTTGGATAAGGTCCAGGGCATCATGAAGATGGCCCAGCAACCCATTTCTTTACAAAGTCCCGTCGGAGACAGCGATGATACCAATTTTGGTGACTTCATAGAAGACAAAGGGGCAGAAAACCCTTATGATATGACCGCCTACTCTTTACTCCGAGAGAAAATACTGGATGTTTTGGATTCTCTTACGGAAAGGGAAAGAAATGTTCTGTCCCTGCGCTTCGGATTAAAGGACGGATACAGTCGAACGCTTGAGGAAGTCGGCAGACAATTTAAGGTAACGAGAGAACGGATCAGGCAGATTGAAGCAAAAGCTTTAAGAAAAATGAGACACCCGACCCGAATTCGCCAACTTCATGGTTTCTTTGAAGCCGATCAAAGTTCCGTCAACAAGCCCAAACCTGAAGCCCTTCGCCAACTTGGACTTTAATTTCCATTAGATCATTACACTCCTCCAAGCAAAGGACAGAATGAAGTTGCTTCGGACAGCACTCTCGATTAGATAATAAGAATGATTAGTTCACCAACAGGTAGCCTAGCATTTATCGGAAACTTTGGAGGCGGGGAAATAATAATTATTTTTCTTATTGTGCTTCTGCTCTTTGGGTCGAAAAAGGTTCCGGAACTCTTTCGTTCCCTTGGCAAAGGAGTCACTGAATTTAGAAAAGCCAAAAACGAGTGGGAACAAGATATTAGTGAAGTTATGAATCAAGAACCATTAGAAGATCACGATTTTGATAAGAAAAAGGATGACGATTCGGATTCCGTATCTTCGGAAGGCAAAAAGCAGACTGCTTCTTGATTCATTCTCATCCTCCTGCGAGAAGAGGTTGAAATCCCAAGGCTCGCAACCAATCAACAACTTCCGACCTTCGATCACCTTGGAGTAACATGCCATTACCCATACATGAACCTCCGGTCCCGAGTTTATTCTTAAGAGACGCAAGGAGTTTTTGTCTTTCTTGTTTGTCAAACTCGTTAGGAAAACCTCTAACCGTTGTCACTGTTTTACCTGCACGACCACTTTTCTCTCGTCTGACTTCCAAACGCACTCCTTTGCCTATTTTTCCCAATTGCATGGATTCAGGCAAAATTGGTTTCACTTTTTCTGAAGGTAATTCAGGAAGGTTTTTTGAATCCAAAGATGAAAAAGGGCAAAAGCCAAAAGCGTTCTCAATTTCAGATGCAATTCTTGGTTTGCGGTTTCTTTTATATTTCACCTGCCGCATGATCCTTTTTGCGGTTCTTCATCATTCAGCCAAAGCAATGCCTTCGCGTAACTTCGATTCTCAAGAAAATGTCTCAGTCTGGGATGTAATCTGTCCTCTTCGTTTTGAAGAAATTCATCAAGCTTAGCTAGAATCAAAGGTAGTTCGCCTGGATTGACCCTTTCTGGATTTGTAATCTTCAGCAAACAGCTTTTTAATTCTTTCATATCATAATTATCTTCGCCTGATGGTGACTTTCGACAAGCCTAAATCCAACCAATCTCAACAAATTAAAATTTTGGAATGAAAAGCATTGCCATTTTGGGCGGAGGTCTCTCAGGGCTTACCCAAGCTTGGAAAGCCCAAAAAAGCGGAAAAAAAGTTACCATTTTTGAAGAGAACTCTCGATTGGGTGGCGTTATCCAATCTGAAAGAACAAAAGAGGGCTTTCTTCTTGATTACGGACCCAATTCTCTAAGTTTGAGAAAACAAAATTTATCCGAGATGCTCGAACAGCTAGACATTTTAGACCATGCAATTGACGCGAATGTAATTGCAAAAAAAAGATTCATTGTAAGAGCAGGTAAATTAGTGGCTTTACCTCTGAATTTTCCCACTTTTCTGTCCAGTCGATTCCTGAGTCCAATAGGAAAATTAAGAATTCTGTTAGAACCGTTCATTCGAAAATCCAAATCGAATTCTGAATCCGTTGCCCAATTCATTGAGAGAAGATTGGGTCGTGAAGTTCTCGATTATGCAGCCAATCCATTTTTGGGAGGAGTTTTCGCCGCCCGTCCAGAAACACTTTCCTTACCCAACGCCTTCCCTGCCCTTGCCGAAATGGAAAGACAAAATGGATCGATTTTCAGAGGTTTTCTCGCTTCCAGAAAAAAATCCAACCGAATGGAAAAGACGCGTCTGATTTCCTTTCCTAATGGAATGGAAGAATTGATTACTCGCTTTGAGATGAAAGTTCAGTGTTCCATCTTAAGAAAACATTCTGCCAAGGAAATTGAATCGGTTCATCAAAATGGATGGAAGATTAAGTGCACTTCTGAAAATGGCAGTCAGTCAATACTTCATTTCGACGAGTTGATTTGTACATTGCCCGCGACTCAAATTTCGTCGATCAAGTGGACAAACGTAAAGAATTCTAAAGATTTGAATGTTCTTTCTACAGCACCTCATTTTCCACTCTCCTTAGTTTTTTTGGGCTTCGAAAGGGAACAAATCGAACATCCACTGGATGGTTTTGGATTTTTAGTACCGGAGTTGGAGAACAGGAAAATTTTGGGGACCCTCTTTTCAAGTACCCTGTTTTCTAATAGAGCGCCAGAGGGAAAAGTTCTTCTTACCACCTTTGTCGGTGGAGAAAGACAACCTCATTTAGCTGAGATGAATGATGGAAGTCTTTTCCAGTCTGTTTCAGATGAACTTTCCTGCTTATTGGGTGTAAAGGGAAAGCCTATATTTCAGAAAATCAAACGCTGGCCGCTTTCCATTCCCCTACCCGACTCAAGGATGTCAGAAAGGAAAGATGCTGCTCGTAGACTATCGTCTTTGAACAATGGGCTGAGTTTCTCCGGTTCTCATCTCACGGGAGTCTCTTTACCAAATTGTCTGGAAGGCTGAAAATTTTCAAATTCAAATGAAAGCTTTGTCTTGGAAACAAAGTTCGGATAGATTTATTTGTTAACAGTAATCAAAGCTTTTCTTTATCATATACTTAGCCATGTCTGACCATAACCAGAACTCCACTCCAAAGACCGCAGTAATCCTGCTCAACATGGGTGGGCCCCAATCCAATGAAGAAGTACATCCCTACCTGAAGGAACTTTTTCAAGACCGTGAGCTGCTCAAACTTCCCTTGCAAAAAATTTTGGGTAATTTTATAGCCTGGAGGCGAACTCCAAAGATTCAACAGCGTTACGCAGAGATTGGACAGTTCTCTCCAACACTTAAGATAATGGAAGACCAAGGTCTCAAAATCTCTCAAGTTCTCGACAAGCGTCATCCGCAATCCGCTCCTCACGTTTGCGTATCGGGTTTTCGTTATTCTGAGCCTAGGACTGGCAGGATGCTGGAAACTTTTCAAAATGCTGAGCGAATCATTCTCTTTTCCCAATACCCACAACATAGCTGTTCTACCAGCGGTTCTTCATTATGCGATGCCTACCGATGGTTGGAAAAGCATAATGGTGAGGCATTCCGCGATAAGATATCAGTAATCGACCGATGGTGGGATCGAGATGATTATTCTGAGTTGTGGGCATTCCTCATCAAGAAAAAATTCGAGGAAATGAAAAAAGATCATGGTTTGCAAGATGAAGACATTCGCATCATTTACTCTGCACACAGTTTGCCTGAAGATTATTGTTACAAAAAAGGTGATAAATATAATAAGGAAATACAAGGTTCTGTGGACCGAATTGAGGCGGTGTTGAAAAAAAATGGTTTACGCCACGAACACGCACTGGCTTGGCAAAGTAAGGTTGGTCCGCAACGCACAAAATGGCTGACTCCCAGCACTCCCCAAATAATAAGGGAGACAAAGCAAAAAGCCATCCTCATGATTCCTATCGCCTTTACTACGGATCACATCGAAACGCTTGACGAAATCGACATCGAGTTTCGCGGTTATGCAAGCGAAGTGGTAGATCATTTCGAACGGTCGGACTGTTTTAATCTTGAGGAAAAATTCATAGATCTTTGCGTTCGTTTGGTAATCGAACACATTCAGGAAGATTTTGTTTCCAAAATTCGTCCATGTTGCGTCAATTGCGAAGGAAAAGACTGCTCGGCGATGCGAATGTACTTTCATTCCAAACCTTTGCGCCAAACGGGTTAACATTTTGATCTTTCAAATTTCTTTCAGAACATCATATAATCCGTTTCACAACCTGTAGGGTTACGCTAAAATCTCACACAATGAATTTCCATGAAGCCCGAGATTTGTTTTGGTTAGCAGGAGGGTTTTACTGTCTAGCTTTCACCTATGGAATTTTAAGAACTTTCAGAGTGGAGACCTCACTTTCCCGTGAAATCCCCCTCATGGGCATCAGCGTTGGATTCATCATTCAAACCCGAGGTCTCTTCTTGAGGGGTCTGGAAATCCAAGGTTGCCCCTTGGGCAATCCCTTGGAAAGGATCCAGTTCATCATCTGGTCATTGATTTTGGCACTTTTAATCATTAGGTTGGCATGGAGGCTGAATTTACTTGGTACTTTTTGCGCTGGTTTGGCTACCATTTCCGGTTGGTTTGCCCTAAGCCTTCCGAACTGGGACCGTGAATATTGGATCAACCCCAACTATGAGAGACTCTTCTCCAATCCGTGGATTGAATTGCACGCTTCCATAGCCATCTTCAGTTACGGTCTTTTTTCACTCCTCGCCGTTGTCAGCATCATGTACCTCACGCAACGCAAAGCGTTGCTTTCCCGTAAATTCGATTTACTCGGAGCTTTTCTTCCACCCATTCACGATTTGGAGCACGCTGCCTTTCGCCTCCTCTCCATCGGAGTTCTTTTTCTTACGCTTTCAATCGTGGTTGGCGGCATGCACTGGATTCGCAATCCTGAGTATGTAACTGAGATCAAACTCGCGATTACCCTTATCTTGTGGTTTGGATATGCAGTTGTTTATTTTCTTCGTTTCCACAATCTTTTGTACGGATCTAGGTTTGCCAAAACCTCAATCCTCCTTTTCGCCATTGCGATCATGAGTTTGAGTTTCGTCAATTCGAGCAAACCTCACTCAAAACCATCCCTAGAATCTGCTTACAAAACTTTGGCACTGTGATGAAGGGGAAAGTAGATGAATTATATTTACTCGGAAGCTCTCACAAGGTTGCAAGTCTGGCTGCGAGGGAGAAAATCAGTTTAGCTTCGGATTTGGTCGATGATTTTTACACTGGTTTGCGGAATCTACCTGGACTTGATGAATGTTTGCTTCTGAACACATGCAACCGAACTGAAATATACGGTGCTTCGAAAGGTAATTTTTCTCCCAATCTTCTGCAGGAATATTTTAGCGATTTCCAAAAGATCGAACCTGATTTTCTTCGCCGTCATTCCTATCTGCACTATGGTGAAAAAGTGATCAATCATCTCTTTGAGGTTGCCTCTGGAGTTGATTCTCAAATGGTGGGCGAAACTGAAATACTTGGACAAGTGAAAAAAGCTTACGAAGATGCTTGTAAACGGCAGGTTGCCGGTAAAATGTTGAATCAACTTTTTCAAAAAGGGTTCCAAGCGGCTAAATGGGCAAGAACCAATACCGGCATTTGCAAGGGTCAGGTCAGCATGGGAAACGTTCTTTGCGAACTGGGCAGAAGAATATTTGGAAAAGTTTCAAACTGCAGACTGCTCGTGATTGGTGCCGGTGAAGTGGCTGAGAGCACAATGGAAGCTTTCAAGTCTAAAGGATCGCAAGCAATAACTGTGACTGGAAGAACTTTTGACTGGTGCCCTCTAAGCAGAAGAAAACCCGATGAGTTAGCTGAAAAATTTGGGGGTTTTGCCCTGTCCTTT